>SCMQ01000019.1 GCA_005503335.1 Comamonadaceae bacterium 2FH | reverse complement strand
AGCGCGTCGGACGGCCTGTGTACGAGGCAGTCTGCGCGCTCGCCAACTCCCAACTTCTCATAACTGGGGCCTTCTCATAATGGCCGTTATGGAGAGCTCGACATAACGGCCATCAAGAGACGTTCGGCCGTCCGTCCGATAACTGGACCTTCGAAGTCGCGACCGCCCCCCACCGGTCACTCGCGCTGCTTCAGAGCGGACGTCCGCCGATGCGCCGCATCGGCCATCGGACTAAAGCGCGATAGTCTCCGAGCCTGGGTGCTTGGTTGACAGCACTGGCGCGCGTGCCGATGTTGTGAACCGAAGCAATCGGCCTCGTTCACGACAGGAGCGCAGTCATGAACGCCCCCATCAGACGGTCTCGCCGTTGCGCCAACGCATGATCGAAGATATGCGAATGCGTAGGCTCTCGCCCAAAACGCATACTGCCTACATCCGAGCCGTGCGCCGGCTCGCCGCCTACCTTGGCCGTCCGCCGGACACCTCCAGCGGGGAGGACCTGCGCAACTTTCAACTCCATCTGGTCGATCAGGGCATCTCGCCAGTCAAGCCGCCACGGTGGTGGCCTGACTTAAACCAACGGGCCTCCACGAAACCCGGGGCGGTTCATGACGCACAGGACCCTGGACGGTTCGGCCATGAAGGCGCGTGCGCCGGAATAGGGCACACACTGGTCGAACGCCTCCACCACGGCGCGCTTGTGCAGCGATGTTGGGCTGAATCAGGTCGGGTCAGATTGGGGTGATCGTCAACATCGCTGTGCTGCCGATGCTCGGACCTTCGCCGGCGTCACGACGCCCGCATCTACCAGCCCCGGAAGAACTCGAAAAACTCATACGTGATATTGCATCACACAGTCAAATAAACCGTTGATTACCTGCCAGCCGGCAAGTATTCTATGTGTCAAGGGAATGCCAGCCCACGCCATGACAAGATAGGGGGCATGCCACATGCCAGGAACCGTATGGTCACTGCCAGACACAGGCACGGGCCACGACAGACAAACAGGTAACCAGGAGACCACATGGAATACAAGACCCTGCTGCTGGAAATCGACCAGCGCATTGCTACAGTCACCCTCAACCGCCCCCCGGTCAATGCCCAGAACGCCGAGCTGCGCGCCGACATCACCGCCGTGTTCGACATGTTGTCCGACCGCGACGACGTCTCGGTGGTGGTGCTGACCGGTTCGGGCAAGGTGTTCTCGGCCGGCGCCGACATCCGCGAGCGGCCAAACCTGGGCGCCACGCCCGGCGCCTACGGCCGCCACAATCGGCTGGTGCGCGAGAGCTACTACGCAGTGGTGGAATGCAGCAAGCCAGTGATCGCCGCCATCAACGGCCCGGCCATGGGTGCAGGCTTTGGCCTGGTGATGGCCGCCGACATCTGGGTCGCATCCGAAGAGGCCTTCGTGTCGATGCCCGAGATCAACGTCGGCCTCGCGGGCGGCGTGACCTTCCTGCAAAAGGTGTTCGGCCGTTCGCGCGCACGGCGCATGTTCTATACCGGCATGAAGGTCAGTGCGCAGGAGTTGTACCGCCTGGGCTTGGTCGAGGCCTGCCTGCCTGCCGACCAGCTGATGCCTTTCGCCATGGAGATCGCGCGTGAAATGGCGTCCAAGAGCCCTATCGCCCTGCGCCTGGCCAAGGAGGCCGCCCGCATGACCGAGGTGATGCCCACGCGCGATGCCTACCGGTACGAGCAGGGCAACACCGTGGCGCTGTCCAAGACCCAGGACGCGCTGGAAGCCCAGATGGCCTTCCTCGAAAAGCGCGCCCCGGTCTACGTCGGCCGCTGATCCAACGGACTTTGATATAACGCCGGACGGGCGGCGCAGCAGGCTAGCGCCGGCGCCGCAACGCACAGGCGAGACGACCATGGCCACCTCCGAAGTGATCAAAAAGTCCATCAAGAACGGCAGTCCCGGCATCCGGGTGGACGACCGTCAGGGGCAACTGCTGGAAATCGCCTGCCGGCTTTTCGCCCGCCAGGGCTACAAAGGCACCTCGCTACGCGACATCGCCGACGAGGCGCAGATCACCAAGGCTGCGCTCTACTACCACTTCCCCAACAAGGAAGCCCTCTACCAGCAGATCGTTCTCGAATCGACACGTGCGCTGGTGGATGCTGTGCGCGAGTCGGTGGCACGGGCGGCTGGGCCGGTGGAAAAGGTCAGGGCCTTCATGCTGACCTCGGCCGACGTGTTTGAACACACCCGCGACGCCTGGGTGGCCGGCTCCAACGCTTTCTGGGACGCTGAGGGCACGGGGCCGCGCTCCGCCGCGGTGGGCCAGCGCGACGAGTACGAGAAGCTGTTGCGCGCCTGTATCGCCGAAGGCATCCAAAGCGGCGACTTCCGTCCGGTCGATCCGGCCATCGCCGGTCGCCTGCTGTTGTCGACCATCAACCAGCTGAGCCGTTGGCACTCGCCCAAGGGACCGCTGTCGCCACGCCAGGTGATCGAGCAGTACCTGGACATCGTGCTGCCCGGCCTGCAGGCCCCCGCCTCCAAACGCTGATTCGCCTGCGGAAGGCCGGGCTCGAGCTGCCGCACCCGATTACTTACCTGTCGGAAAGTAATCTCACATTTTCCCCATGAAGGAGACCCGTATGCACCTGCAAAGCCGCCGCAACATCCTGCTGGGCACGCTGGCGTGGGCGGCCGGCGCCTCCAGCCTGGCGCAGTCCCAGTCCGCATTCCCCACCAAACCCGTCACCCTGATCGTGCCCTACGCGGCGGGCGGCCTGACCGATGTGCTGGCCCGCGTCGTGGCCCCGGCGCTGGCCGAGAAATGGGGCCAGAACGTGCTGGTGGACAACCGCTCCGGTGCGGGTACCGTCATCGGCACCGCGGCCGCAGCCCGCGCGCCGGGCGATGGCCACACGCTGCTGATGACCGCCTTCGGCTACACAGGCAACCAGTTGATGGTGAAGAACCTGCCTTACGACCCCAAGGCATTGACGCCCCTGGCCATGGTGGCCGAGTCGCCCAGCATCCTGTATGTGTCCGCGCGCCTGCCGGTCAACAGCGTGGCCGAGCTGATCGCCTACGGCAAGGCCAACCCCGGCAAGCTGAGCTTTGCGTCCTCGGGCAATGCCTCCAGCCCGCACATCGCGGCCGAGATGTTCGCCGGCCAAGTCGGCCTGCAGATCGTGCACGTGCCCTACCGCGGCAACGGCCCGGCTATCACCGACCTGGTGGGCGGGCAGGTGGATGCGCTGTTCGACTCGCCTGCCACCATGGTCCATGTGGCCAGCGGCAAGCTCAAGGCCCTGGGCATCGGCAGCCAGACACCCAACGCGCGCGCGCCCGGCGTGGTGCCCATCAGCCAGCAAGGCATCCCGGCGCTGGCCAAGTTCTCCGCCGGTGGCTGGTTCGGCATGTTCTTGCCCACCGCCACGCCGCAGGCGCTGCAGCAGAAGCTGCAGGCCGACGTGCGCGCCGTGCTCGAAACCCGCGAGGTGCGCGAGGGCCTGTCCAAGGCCGGGGTGGACCCGCGTGTCATGACGCAGCCCGAATTCGTCGCCTACCTCCAGCACGACCTGGCGTACTGGGGTCCCATCATCCGCGAACGCAACATCCGCATCGACTGAAGCCACACCATGAACACCCACACATCGATCCTCGAGGCCGGCCAGACAGAGACCGTGCGCAGCCCGCAGTTCTACGACATCTTCCGCCGGGACCTGGTCAGCTTCATGGAGGCCAACTGCCCGCGCGAGTTGCGCGACAAGGTGCGCTCCAACCAGAAACTGGGCCGCGCCGAATTCGCCGAATGGCAGCGCCGCCTGCATGCCCAGGGCTGGGGCGCGCCCGGCTGGACACGCGAGAACGGCGGCACTGGCTGGGACCTGCGCCAGCGCTACCTGTTCGAGGAGGTCAGCGCCGAGCTCGACTGCCCGCCGCTTTACCACCACGGCCTGGGCCACATCGGACCGGTGATCATCCATTTCGGCACGCCCGAGCAAAAGGCCCGCTACCTGCCGCGCATTCTCGACGGCAGCGAGTGGTGGTGCCAGGGCTACTCGGAGCCCGGGGCCGGCTCCGACCTGGCCTCGCTCAAGACCAGCGCGGTGCGCGATGGCGACGACTACGTCATCAACGGCCAGAAGATCTGGACCTCGCACGCCCACGAGGCCGACGTGATGTACACGCTGGTGCGCACCTCGGTCGACGCGCGCAAGCAGTCCGGCATCACGCTGCTGGTGGTGCCGCTGGACACCCCGGGCATCAAGATCCGACCCATCCACACCATCGACCAGTGGCACCACGTCAACGAGGTGTTCCTCGACAACGTGCGGGTGCCGGTGGCCAACCGCATCGGCGAGGAAGGCGGTGGCTGGAAATGCGCCAAGTTCCTGCTCGACCGCGAGCGCCTGTCGCCGGCCACGGTACCGCGCCTGGCGCGCCAGCTCGACCAGGTCAACGAGCTGCTGCAGGTTCGCCTGCAGCGCTCGGGCCCATCGGCCAGCCTGCATGGCGCGCTGGAGCGCCTCTACTACGCCCAAGCGGCGGTGCAGGGCGCCCGCGAGATGCTGCTGAGTGCCATCCGCGAGGAAATGAACGGCACGCTGGCGGCGTCCAAGGCCTCGGCGCTCAAGCTGTTCTGCTCCGAGCTGTCGCAGCAGATCTCCAGCCTGGCCTACGACCTCTCCGCGCCCGAGTTCGGACCGCGCCTGCTGCCCGCGGTGCCGGCCCCTAACGGGGCCGACGATCTGGAGATCGAACGCCAGCTCATCCACACCTACCTGTTCTACCGTTCCCGTACCATCGCCGGCGGAACCAGCGAGGTGCAGAAGAACGTGATTGCCCGCGACATTTTCGGAGCCTGACCATGCCCTTTACTTCTGTCCCCATGTTCCCGGGCGATCTCTACGACACCAGCCTGCGGCTGGCCGAAAGCGTCGGCCCCCGATCCACCGAAGCACCGCTGGGCGGCACACAAAGCAGCCCCGAGTGGCGCCAGATGCTGGACCTCGGCTGGCAGGGCGTGCTCATCGACGAAAACGCCGGCGGCGTGGGTGGCACGCTGGCCGACCTCGCGGCCATCGTCGAGGCGCTCGGCCGCCAGGCCATCGTGGCGCCGGTGATCGCCCGCTGCGCCGTGGCGCCGCTGCTGCTGTCCGGCCTGGTTGACCAGCCGGTGGTGGCCACCTTGCTGGAAGCCATGGCCGCGGGCGACGCCTCGGTGTGCCCGGTGGTGGACACCGGCCACCTGGTGCCCGGTGCCGCCAGCGCGCTGGCGCTGCGCGCCGACGGCACCCTGCAGGGCCGCCTGTCGGGCGCCGACCTCAGCGAGCCGGCCACCCACCTGCTGTTCAATGTGCGCGAAGGCGCCGACGCCACGCCAGCCCTGCTACTGCTGCCCATGGCCGACGTGCTGCCCCTGGCGCGCCTGTACCGAGGGGTCGATGGCCGCGTCACCGTCGACGTCGAATTCCAGGGCTTCAAGCCTGGCGACGGGCAGGTGCTGCAGCGTGGTGCGCCGGTGTCGGGCGCGGTCGAGCTGGCCCAGCAGGCAGGCGCCTTGCTGAGCTGCGTGCAGTCCGTGGGCGCGGTCGGGGCCATGATCGAGCAGACCATCGAATACCTCAACACCCGCATGCAGTTCGGCGTGCTGCTGGCCACCTTCCAGGCGCTGCGCCACCGGGTGGTGGACATGTACGTGGCCTACGAAAGCGCGCACGGCCTGGTGCGCCAGCTGATCGAGCAGACCTTGCTCGCGCCCGAGGGCTACTCGCGCGACGTGGCGCTGACCAAGCTCTACCTGATCGGCGTGAGCCGGGCCATGGCCGAGTCCGCCATCCAGCTGCACGGCGGCATGGGCATGTCGCAGGAAACGCTGGTGGCCCGCCTGGCCACGCATGTGCTTATGAACAGCCTGCAGTTCGGTGACAAGACCCAGTGTCTGGACTGGCTGGCCGAGCGCAGCGCGGCCGAGGCCGTGCAGGCGTGAACCTCATGGCATCCACCATGCACAGCCTCCATCCCCTGTTCTTTCCCCAGTCGGTCGCCATCATCGGCGCCTCGTCCGACCCCGAGCGCATCGGCGGTCGCCCGCTGCGCTTCCTCATCGAGTCGGGCTTCGCGGCACCGATCTACCCGGTCAACAAGAGCGGCGCGCAGATCCAGGGCCTGGCATCCTTCAGCAGCGTGCTCGACATCCCGGGCCCGGTGGACCAGGCCATCATCGCCGTGCCGGTCGCCGGCGTCGAGGCCGCACTCGGTGACTGCATCCGCAAGGGCGTGCGCTGCGTGCAGGTGCTGACCGCCGGCTTTGCCGAGCTGGGTTCCGAAGGCCGGGCGCTGCAGGACCGCCTGCTCGCGATGTGCCGCGCGGCCGGCGTGCGCATGGTGGGCCCCAACTCGCTGGGCCTGCTCAACGTAGATACCCGCTTCTTCGCCACCTTTTCCACCGCCCTCAATGGCCTGCAGCCGCGCCCCGGGGTGATCTCGCTGGCCACGCAGAGCGGCGCCTTCGGCTCCTGCGCCTACGGCATGGCCACGCTGCGCGGACTGGGCTTCAGCAAGATCATCGCCACCGGCAACGAGGCCGATGTCGACGTGGCCGAATGCATTGCCTACCTCGCCGACGATCCGCAGACCCAGGTCATCTGCGCCGCCATCGAATCCTGCCGCGATGGCAATCGCCTGCGTGCCGCCCTGCTCAAGGCAGCCGTCGCGGGCAAGCCGGTGCTGGTGATGAAGGTCGGCCGGACCGAACTGGGCGCGGCGGCGGCCAGCACGCACACCGGCTCGCTGGCCGGTGACGACGCCGTGTTCGACGCCGTGTTCGCCGAATGCGGCGCCTACCGGCCGTCCTCGATCGAGGAGATGCTCGACATCGCCTACCTGTGCGCCACCACCGGCCGCATGCCGCCCAACGCCGACATCGGCGTCGTCACCGGCTCGGGCGGCATCGGCGTGCTGATGGCCGACCACGCGGGCGACAGCGGGCTGAGCATGTCGCCGCTGCCCCCTGCAGCCGTGGCGGCCACGCTGGAGCTGCTGCCCTTTGCGGTGGCCGCCAACCCGCTGGACATGACCGCCCAGGTGACCTCGGTCAAGGGCGGCGTGCCGCGCACGCTCGACGCGATGCTCACGCACGGCCCCTACGGCACCGTGTTCGCCTACCTCGCGCATGTGGGCCTGTCGCCGCAGCGTTTCGCGTCCAGCCTCGATGAGCTGGGGGCGCTGCGCCTGCGCCACCCCGACAAGGACATCGTGATGGTGATGCTCTCGGCGCCCGAGGTGAATGCACGGTTGGAGGCCATGCGCATGCCGGTGTTCGCGGACCCCAGCCGCGCCGTGCTGGCGGTGGCCGCCGCGGCCCGCATGGCCGAGCGCCGCCGCATGCTCTACCAGGCGGTCACCCACACGGGCCAGGGCCGGGCCTTGGGCCAGGTGGACACCGAGGCCACGGCCAAGAAGGCACTGGCCCTGGCCGGGTTGCCCATGTTGCCCGAGTGTCTGTGCGCCAACGCCGACGAGGCCGTCCGCGCCGCCGAGGGCGTGGGCTTTCCTGTAGTGGCCAAGATCTCCTCGCCCGATATCCCGCACAAGACCGAGGTCGGTGGCGTGCTGCTCAACCTGCCCGACGCCGCCGCCGTGCGCGCCGCCTTCGACACCCTGGTCTCGCGTGCGCGCGCGGCCGTGCCGCAGGCCCGAATCGAAGGCGTGCTGGTCGCGCCCATGCTCAAGGGCGGGGTCGAGGTGATCCTGGGCGTGCACATGGACCCGACCTTCGGCCCCATGGTGATGTACGGGTCGGGCGGCACCGCGGTGGAGCTGTTCAAGGACGTGGCCTTTGCCTCGGCACCGCTGAACCCCGCCCGCGCGCAGGCGCTGGTCGACCGCGTGCGCTCCTCGGCGCTGCTGCGCGGCTGGCGCGGCGCCCCGCCATGCGACGAAGCCGCGCTGGTGGACGCGCTGTGTCGGCTGTCCGAGTTTGCTCTGGCCCACCGCGAGGAACTGGTCAGCGTCGACATCAACCCGCTGGTGGTGCGCGCCCAGGGCGCGGTCTGCCTGGACGCCGTCATCGTCACCCGCCCGCCCGCCACCACCCTGCAACAGGAGCCCGCCCATGAACACATTGCCTGAAGACGCCCTGCGCCAACTCCAGTCGCTGCTGGACCGTGAGGCCATACGCGAGTGCCTGTACCGCTACTGCCGTGGCATCGACCGCCTCGACGAAGCCGCCTTGCGCTCGGCCTACTGGCCCGACGCCACAGACCGCCACGGCCCCTACCAGGGCACGGCCAGCGGCTTCATCGACTGGGCCCTGGACAAGCTCAAGGGCAGCGGCCGGCTGGTGCACACGCTGGGCAACATCCTGATCGAACTGCGCGGCGACGTGGCGGCCGTGGAGAGCTATTTCCAGGCCTTGCAAGGCGATGTTGACGCGCAGGGCAGGCCGCTGGAGACCTTTCTGGCGGGCCGCTACATTGACCGCTTCGAGCGCCGCAACGGCGAGTGGCGCGTTGCCCAGCGCACCGTCACCTACGACTGGATCAGGCAGCTGCCGCTGCCGGCGGGCAGCGATGCCGAACGCTTCGGAGTGCGCCAGCCCACCGGGGGCCGCATGCCGGCCGACCCCATCTACGATCTGCTGGCGCAGAAGCCCTTCAGGGCTTGAGGGTGGCCGCCAGCGACTTGAGCAGTGCCGTGTAGCGCTCGCGGTTGGGCCTTATGCGCTCGACCGCGCCGCCCATGCCCAGCACCACCGGACGGCCCTGCACCGTCACCGGCAACAGCACACACACCGTGCCGCCCCCCAGCAGCGGAATGTTCTCGGCGTAGGCGGCGCCCTCCTCGCGCGCCTGCGCCACGCGCTGCATCATCAGCTCCAGCGGCTGGCGGTCTTCCTTGCGCGGTGTGGCGATGTTGGCGCGCCGCACCAGCTTTTCCACATGCTTGTCGTCCTTGGTGGACATCAGCAGCCAGCCAGTGGCCGACAGCGTGAGCGGCCGCATGCTGCCTTCCTCGGTGTGAAAGCGCAGTGCGTGGGTCGACTGGACCACCCGTATGTACTGGATGTAGACATCGTTCTGCAGCGCGATCGACACCGTCTCGCCGGTGGCGCTGTGGGCATCGCGCATGATTTCGAAGATCTCGCCCTGGCCGAACAGCGCATGGCTGATCCAGTCGCCCAGGGCGCCGACGCGCAGCGTCGGAAAATACAGGCGCGTCGCCCGGTCATAGCTCAGGTATCCGAGCTCGGTGAGGTTCTTGAGCAGCACAGTCGAGCTCGACTGCGGATAGTTGAGCGCCGTGCAGAGGTCCTTCAGCGAGCGGGGGGCCTGCTCGCGCTTGAAATACTCCAGGATTTCCAGCACGCGCACGGCCGATTTGACGGGAGAGATCATGCCCAAATTCTCCAGGAAAACTCATACGTGATATTGCATCGCATGGTTGAATATTAACTTGATTACCTGCCAGCCGGCAGGTATTCTTTGTCTCAAGGGCCAACGAGCCCACTACAAGGAGACAAGGATGCAAGGCGCCCCGTTCCACGGACACCCACCCGCTCGCTCGTGCAAAACGGGCGATGACCAACAACAGCGGGTCGGCTGAGCGCCATGCGAGCCATCGTCACAGGCGCGGCACGCGGCATCGGGCGAGCCATCACCCTTCGGTTGGCGGCCGATGCCGCCCAGCGCGGCGGGGCCCGGCTGGTGCTGGCCGACCTGCACGCCGATGAACTGCAGGCACTCGCCGACGAGGTACGCGCCCAGGGCAGCGAGGCGGTGGTGCTGGCGGGCGACTTGTCGCAGCCCGACTACCCGGCCGCACTCGCCGCGGCGGCGCAAGCCTTCGGCGGGCTGGACGCCGTGGCCAGCAACGCCGGCGCCGCCATCCCCGGCGCCCTGCTCGACTACCGCGTGGAAGACTGGGACAAGGTCTTTGCCCTGCATGTGCGGGCACCCTGGCTGTTGGCGCGCGCATGCCACCCAGCCCTGAAAGCCAGTGGCGGCAGCTTCGTCATCACGGCCTCGATCTCTGGCAGCCACGCCACCGCCCCCCTGGGCGCCTACAGCCCCAGCAAGGCCGCCGCCATCATGCTGGCGCGCCAACTGGCCGTGGAATGGGGGCCGGACGGCATACGCGTCAACAGCGTGTCGCCCGGCATGACGGTGACCCCGGGCACGGCGCCGGCCTACCGCGAGCCTGAGGCAC
The DNA here is from genome assembly GCA_005503335.1 of Comamonadaceae bacterium 2FH. Taxonomy (GTDB): domain Bacteria; phylum Pseudomonadota; class Gammaproteobacteria; order Burkholderiales; family Burkholderiaceae_C; genus SCMQ01. Next base: position 76,434 of record SCMQ01000019.1, on the reverse strand, counting down.
GCGCACAGCGCGAGGCGCGTGTACCGCTGCGCCGCATCGGACTGCCGCAGGACATGGCGGGCGCGGTGGCGTTCCTGATGGGGCCTGACGCGGCCTACATCACCGGCGTTGACCTGATGGTGGACGGCGGCCTGCAACACACCGTGATGGGGGCCGTGAACATGAAGGGTTGGCAAAAAGATTGAGGCGCTGATGCGCGACGGACCCGGCCGGTGATGCGACGACTTTCATTTACCTGCCGGCCTGTAAATAAACAGAACACGAGACAAAAAGGACCACGACCATGCTGGGACTGATGCAGTCAAAGCCCCTGTTGATTTCCGGGCTCATCGAACACGCAGCCGCCAACCACGGTGACGTGGAGGTGGTCTCCACCTTGCACGGCGGCGAGCAGCGCCGCAGCAACTGGCGCACCGTGCACCAGCGGGCCCGCCGCCTGGCCAGCGCACTGGGTGGGCTGGGCGTGGCCCAGGGCGACCGCGTGGCCACGCTGGCCTGGAACACCGACCGCCACCTCGAGCTGTACTACGCCGTGGCCGGCATGGGCGCAGTGCTGCACACCGTCAACCCGCGCCTGTTCCCCGAGCAGATCGCCTACATCCTCAACCACGCCGAGGACGGCATCGTCTGCTTCGACCTCGACTTCGCCGGCCTCATGACGCAGATCGCGCCGCAGCTGACCACGGTGAAGCGCTTCGTCGCGCTGTGCCGCCCCGACCAGCTGCCCGCGCTCGAGCTGCCCGGCCTGTGCTGCTACGAAGACCTGCTGGAGCAGGGCGACCCAGGCTTTCAGTGGCCGCTGCTCGACGAGAACACCGCCTCCTCGATGTGCTACACCAGCGGCACCACCGGCCACCCCAAGGGCGTGCTCTACAGCCACCGCTCCACGGTGCTGCACTCCTTCACCGCCTGCGCCACCGATGGCCTGGGCCTCAACGCCCGCGACGCCGTGCTGCTGGCCGTGCCCATGTTCCACGTCAATGCCTGGGGCGTGCCCTACGCCTCGGCCATGTGTGGCGCCAAGCTGGTGCTGCCGGGCTCGAACCTGAGCGGCGACAAGCTCTACGCCACCATGCGCGACGAAGGCTGCACCTTCTCGCTCGGTGTGCCCACGGTGTGGCTGGGCTTTTTCCAGTACATCGAGCAGCACCGCGCCAGCCTGGACCTGTCCGAACTGCGGCTCAAGCGGGTGGTCGTGGGCGGCTCGGCCGCACCACGCGCCATCATCGAACGCTTCGAGCAACTGCTTGGCGTCTACGTGATCCAGGCCTGGGGCATGACCGAAACCAGCCCGTTGGCCACCATCGGCAACCTGCTTCCCAAGCACGGAGGCCTGCCGTTGGACGAACGCTTCGACGTGCAGTGCCGCCAGGGCCGGCCGATCTATGGCGTCGAGGTCGAGATCTTCGGCGCCGAAGGCCAGGCCTTGCCCCACGACGGCCAGCAGATGGGCGAGCTGCGCGTGCGCGGCCCCTGGGTGCTGTCGGCCTACTACGGCAGCGCCGCCGGTTCGGCGCTGGACGCGCAGGGCTGGTTCAGCACCGGCGACGTGGCCCTGATCGACCCCGACGGTTACGTTCAGATCACCGACCGCAGCAAGGACGTCATCAAGTCGGGGGGCGAGTGGATAAGCTCCATCGACTTGGAAAACCTGGCCGTGGGCCATCCCAAGGTGCGTGAGGCCGCCGTGATCGGCCTGCCCCACAGCAAGTGGCAGGAGCGCCCGCTGCTGATCGTCGTGCCCAAGAGCGGCGAGCAGGTCGACGCCACCGAGCTGTTGGAGTTCATGAAGGAACGCGTGGCGCGCTGGTGGCTGCCCGACGAGGTCGTCTTCGTCGATGAGCTGCCCCACACCGCCACCGGCAAGCTGCTCAAGACCAAGCTGCGCGAGCAGTTCCGGGGCTACCGCCTGGTCACCGACCCGGCGTAAACCGACACCTGTGGCGCGCCACACGTGGCGTGACACAGCCTGTAGAAGCGAAGAGAGTCCGCGAGAAGAAACCACCGGCCAGCGGCGGGAGCGCCGCCGAGCCAGACCATCCGCCCCAACCATTGGAGACAGACCATGAAGAACCGCAAGCTCAACACCCTGACCACCGCCAGCCTGCTGGTCCTGCTGGCCGCCACCGGCGCGCAGGCGCAAGTCTCGGACGACGCCGTCCGCATCGGCGTGATGGCCGACCAGACCGGCCCCTATTCCGGCAACGGCGGCCCCGGTTCCACGCTGGCCGTGCGCATGGCGGTGGAAGACTTCGGCGGCAAGGTGTTGGGCAAGCCCGTCGAGGTGCTGGTCGCCGACGACCAGAACAAGCCCGACGTCGGCACCAACATCGCGCGCCAGTGGCTGGAGCAGAACAAGGTCGACAGCATCATCGGCGGCTCCGCCTCCTCCATCGCCCTGTCCGTCAGCGGCATGATGAAGGCGGCCAAGAAGCCCTACCTGATCGCCGGCACCGTGGCCTCCGACCTGACCGGCAAAGCCTGTTCGCCGATGAACATCCAGTTCGCGGTCGACACCTACTCCATGCCCAAGGCTGGCGTGCAGAGCCTGATGAACCAGGGCATCAAGTCCTTCTTCTTCGTCTCCGTCGACTACGCCTTCGGCGCCGCCTTCCAGGCCGAGGCCACCAAGTTCATCGAAGCCGCCGGCGGCAAGGTGGTCGGCTCGGTCAAGCACCCGCTGGGCACCACCGACTTCTCCTCCTACCTGATGCAGGCCCAGGCCAGCAAGGCCCAGGCCATCGTGATCCTCAACGCCGGCCTCGACCAGACCAACGCGCTCAAGCAGGCGGCCGAATTCCGCATCGCCCGCGGCGGCCAGGCCGTCTCCGTCTTCGGCATGACCATCAACGCGGTGCACGCCATGGGCCTGGACGTCGCCCAGGGCCTGCAATTCACCGACCCGATGTACTGGGACCACAACAACGAGACCCGCGCCTGGTCCAAGCGCTTCATGGACCGCAACAACGGTGTGGCGCCTACCTACATCATGGCCAGCGCCTACAGCGCCACCCTGCACTACCTGAAGGCGGTGCAGGCCGCCGGCACCGACGAGGGCGGCGCGGTGATGGCCAAGATGAAGGCCACCCCGATCAACGACTTCTCCATGAAGAACGTCCGCATCCGCGAAGATGGCCAGACCATGCGTCCGGTCTACGCCGCGCTGGTCAAGACCCCGGCCGAGTCCAAGGGCAAGTACGATTACTACACCCTCAAGGGCGAGATCCCGGGCGAGCAGGTCTTCCGGCCCTTGGCCGAGGGTGGCTGTGACTTCGTCAAGAAGTAAGCAGGCGTTGCCCGAACAAGGCCTCGCGCCAGCCGCGTCCATGCTGCAGATCGAATTCCTCGGCGAACAGCGAGACCGGCTGGGGGAGTGCCCCCTGTGGGACGAGCGCCGCCAAGCGCTGTACTGGATCGACTCCAAGCGCTGCCTGGTCCACCGCCTGGCGCCCGCCACCGGCGAGCGCCGGCAGTGGACGCTGCCGCAGGAGATCGGCTCGCTGGCCCTGTGCGAGAGCGGCCGCCTACTGGTGGCGCTGGAGCACGAGATCGGCTTCCTGGACGTCGAGGCGGGGGGAGGCTGCGCTGCCGATGGCGCCTTCACCCGCCTGGCCCAGGTTCGCCATCCCGAGGAGCGCATGCGCCTGAACGACGGCCGCGCCGACCGCGCGGGCCGCTTCCTGGTGGGCTCCCTCAAGCTCGCGCCGGCCACGCCGGTGGGCGAGCTCTATCAGCTGCTGCCCTCGGGGCAGCTTCGCACGCTGGAGCGCGGCATCCGCGTCTCCAACAGCCTGGGCTTCAGTCCCGACGGGCGCACGCTGTACTTCGCCGACAGCCTGTCGCATCAGATTCGCTGTTATGACTACGACCCAGCCACCGGCGAGGCCTCGGGCATGCAACTGTTTGCCGACACCACCGCGCTGGGCTCCGGCCCCGACGGCGCGGCGGTCGACGCCGAGGGCCACCTGTGGGTGGCCCTGGTGATGAAGGGCCAGCTGGCGCGTTTCCGCCCGGACGGCTCGCTGGAGCGGCTGGTGGACCTGCCCACGCCGCATCCGAGCTGCCCCTGCTTCGGCGGGCCCGGGCTGGACACGCTGTACGTGACCAGCCTGAGCGACACCGGCAACGCCATCAAGACCGACGACCCGCGCGCGGGCCGGCTGCTGGCGGTGCGGGGCACCGGCGCGCGCGGCCTGCCCGAGGCGCGCTTCGCCGACCGGGCCTGAGCGGCCGGCACAATTCGAGACAGACGAGGGAAGAAAGCACATGAACACATCGAACATGAACGCGGCGCCCAGGGCCCTGGAAGGCCGCGTGGCCCTGGTCACCGGCGGCGCGCGCGGCATCGGCCGCGCCATCGGGCTGCACCTGGCCGACCTGGGCGCCGCCGTCGGCGTGCTGGACCTGAAGAAGGAGCTGGCCGAGGAGGCCGTGGCCGAACTGGCGTCCAAGGGCCAGAAAGGCATGGCCTTCGGCGGCAACGTGGCCGAGCGCGACACCCTCATGGACGCGACCGCCGCCCTCAAGAAGGCCTTCGGCCGCTTCGACATCCTCGTGAGCAACGCCATGTGGGTGCGCTACGGCCCCATCGCCGAGCTCACGCCCGAGATGGTGCGCCGCATGGTGGGCACCGGCTTCGAGTCGGTGATCTGGGGCATCCAGGCCGCCGAGGCCCACATGGGCGAGGGCGGCAGCGTGATCAACATCGCCTCGGCCGCCGCCTTCCTGGGCCTGCCCAGGGGCCTGACCTACGCCGGCGTCAAGGCTGGCGTGCTGGGCCTCACGCGCGCCGCCGCGGTCGACCTCGGCCCGCGCGGCATCCGCGTCAACGCCATCTGTCCGGGCTTCACCGCCACCGAAGGCGTGATGGTCAACGTCACCCCCGAGATGGTGCAGAAGCGCCTGGCCCGCACGCCCATGAACCGCGTGGGCGTGCCGGAAGACGTGGCCCGCGTGGCTGGCTTCCTGGCCTCCGACGCCAGCGGCTTCGTCTCCGGCGAGTACATCAAGGTCGACGGCGGCGCGACCTTCGCCCACCTTTGAACACTCCCTAGACACATGAGCGACGACTACATCCTCGAAGCGAAGGGCCTCTCCAAGCAGTTCCGCGGCTTCTACGCCGTCAAGGACGTGGACCTGCGGGTGCGCCGCCACTCGATCCACGCCCTGATCGGCCCCAACGGCGCCGGCAAGACGACCTGCTTCAACCTGCTCACCACCTTCCTGCGGCCCACCGCGGGCACTATCACCTACAACGGCCGCCGCATCGAGGCCAGTGACCCGGCCACCGTGGCCCGAATGGGCCTGGTGCGCTCCTTCCAGATCTCGGCGGTGTTCGGGCAAATGAGCGTGCTGGAAAACGTGCGGGTGTCCCTGCAGCGCAAGCGCGGCGGCAACTTCGCCTTTTGGCGCAACGAGTCGATGCTGGACGAACTCAATGCCCGGGCCTTGGAGCTGATTCGAAGCGTCGGCCTAGAGCGCTGGTTGCATGCGCCGGCCGCCGACCTGTCCTATGGTCGCAAGCGTGCCTTGGAGCTGGTCACGACCATCGCCATGGAGCCAGAGCTGATCCTGCTGGACGAGCCGATGGCGGGCCTGGGCCATGAGGACATCGACCCGGTGATGAACCTGATCGCGCAGTTCGCCAAGGGGCGCACCGTGCTGATGGTGGAACACAATATGAAGGTGATCGCCAAGCTGTGCGACCAGGTCACCGTGCTGCAGTCCGGCGAGGTGCTGGCCGAGGGCGACTATGCCCAAGTCTCAAGCGACCCACGCGTCATCGACGCCTACGTGGGAGGAGCCCATGTCTGATACCCTGACCGCCAGTGCGCGGTCCCTGCCTCCGCAGCAGGCCCCGCAGCCCGAGGGCGCCGCCCGACAGCTGCGCCCCTGCCTGCGCATCTCGCACCTGGTGGGACACTACGGTGAGACCCAGGCCTTGCACGACATCAACATCCAGGTCGACGAGGGCGAGATCGTCTGTCTGCTAGGGCGCAACGGCGCCGGCAAGACGACGACGCTGAGGGCCATCGTGGGCCTGCTGGCCCGCCGGCAGGGCCTGATCGAGGTGTATGGCCAATCTACCGAGGGCCTACCGCCCGAGGCGATCGCCCACCTGGGCGTGGCCTACTGCCCGGAGGAGCGCGGCATCTTCGCCAGCCTCTCCACCGAGGAGAACCTGCTGCTGCCGCCGGTGCTCAAAGAGGGCGGCCTCAGCGTGGACGAGATCTACACCCTGTTTCCCAACCTCGCGCAGCGTCGCAAGAGCCAGGGCACCAAGCTCTCCGGCGGCGAGCAGCAGATGCTGGCGATTGCCCGCATCTTGCGCACCGGCGCCAAGCTGCTGCTGCTGGACGAGTGCACCGAGGGCCTGGCCCCGGTCATCGTGCATAAGATCGGTGAAGTGATCCGCACCCTGCGCTCGCGCGGCTTCACCGTGCTGATGGTGGAACAGAACTTCCGCTTCGCCTCCTCCCTGGCCGATCGCTTCTACGTGATCGAAGAGGGCGCCGTCGTCGAACAGTTCAGCCGCGAGGAAATCGCTGGCCGCCGCGACGAAATCGAAAAGCTGCTGGGCCTGTGAGGCGCCGCCAGCATATGCACCAGACCTGGAGTACTGACTGATGGACAGCATCTTCGGCGTTCCGACCTCGGCCCTGACAGGCCAGGTCGTGATCGGCCTGATCAACGGAGCGTTCTATTCGCTGATGAGCCTGGGCTTGGCCATCATCTTCGGCATGCTGCACGTGGTGAACTTCGCCCACGGCGCCCAGTACATGATGGGCGCCTTCGTGGCCTGGGGCATCCTGGAGTACTTCGGCCTGGGATACTGGTGGGCGCTGGTGGTCGCGCCCGTGGTCATGGGCCTACTGGGCCTGCTGATGGAGCGGATCTTCCTGCGGCACCTCTATGCCGCGGACCATGTCTACGCGCTGCTGCTCACCTTCGGCGTGGCGCTGTTGCTGGAGGGCGCCTTCCGTCTGAAGTTTGGCATCAGTGGCCAGCCCTATCCCAACCCCCTGTCGGGCGGATTGGACTTGGGTGTGAGCTTCATCCCCTGGTACCGCCTTTGGGTGATCGCGGTGGCTCTAGCGGTGAGCCTGGGAACCTGGTGGTTCATTGACCGCACCAAGATCGGCTCCTACCTGCGTGCGGCCAATGAGAACCCCAACTTGGTGCGCACCTTCGGCATCAACGTGCCGCGCATGCTGATGCTCACCTACGGCTTCGGCGTCGCCTTGGCCGGCTTCGCTGGCGTGATGGCCGCCCCTATCTACCAGGTCAGCCCGCACATGGGCGCCAACCTGATCATCGTGGTTTTCGCGGTCGTGGTGATCGGCGGCATGGGCTCCATCTTGGGCTCCATCGTCACCGGCTTCGGCCTGGGGCTGCTGGAGGGCATGACCAAGCTGTTCGCGCCCGACTATGCGGGCGTTGCCATCTTCATTGTGATGATCCTCACCTTGGCTTTCCGTCCCAGCGGCCTGTTCGGCCGTTCCGAATGAGTCCCGTCATGAACATGCTGTCTCCTGCTGACACCCCCGCGCCCGTTCTGCCAACCGCCACCCGATGGTGGATCCTCGTCGGCATCGGGTTGGCCTGCCTGGCGCCCTGGCTGGTCTATCCGATGTTCCTGATCAAGCTGATGTGCTTTGCCCTGCTGGCGGCATCGGTGAACTTCCTGATCGGCTATGCCGGGCTGCTGTCCTTCGGTCATGCCATGTTCTTCGGTGCGGCGGCCTATGTCACCGGCCATGCGGTCAAGGTCTGGGGCTGGGATGGCGCCGCCGGCATCTTGGCCGGAGTGGCGGTGGCCGCCAGCTTCGGCCTGCTCACCGGCTTCCTCGCGATCCGCCGCCAGGGCATCTACTTCTCAATGATCACGCTGGCTTTCGCGCAGCTGGTGTACTTCCTGGCGCTGCGCATGCCTTTCACCGGCGGCGAGGATGGCCTGCAAAGCGTGCCCCGGCCCATGCTGTTAGGCTTTTACGATACCAGTAGCACCATGAGCTTCTACTACGCCTGCTTGCTGGCGATCGGGCTGGGCTTCTGGCTGATCTACCGCGCAGTGCATTCGCCCTTCGGCCAGGTACTGCGCGCCATCCGGGACAACGAGCCGCGCGCCAAGTCCCTGGGCTACCCAGTCAACCGCTACAAGCTGCTGGCCTTCGTGCTGTCCGCGACGCTGGCGGGTCTGGCCGGCGCGATGAAGGTGCTGGCCTTCCAGCTGGCCACCCTCACCGACGTGAGCTGGACGACCTCGGGCGAGGCCCTCCTGATCTGCATCGTCGGCGGCCTAAACACCATGCTGGGCCCCATCGTCGGCTCCATCGTCATCGGCTCCATGGAGCATTACCTGGCCGGCTTCGCCGAGTGGGTGCTGATCATCCAGGGCGCCGTGTTCGTGGTGGTGGTGATGCTGTTCCGCAAGGGCATCGTCGGCCAGTTGCAGGCCTGGTGGCGCGAGCGCCAGCAGCGCCGCACCGTGGCACCCCTGCGCAAAGCCACCTGAAACCGCACCAGGAACACACACCATGCCAAACCAAGCTCTGCTCGCGAACAAACTGGCCCTGGTCACCGGCGCCGCCAGCGGCATCGGCCAAGCCATCGCGGTGGCCTACGCGGCCGAAGGCGCGCGCGTGATCGTCACCGACCTCAGCGCCGAAGCCTGCCAGGCCACGCTGGATGCCGTGCATGCCGCGGGCGCCGAAGGCTGGGCCTTTGCGCTGGACGTGAGCGATACCGAAGCCGCGGTCGCGCTCGCTCAGCGTGTTCGTGCCGAGATCGGTGCGCTCGACATCCTGGTCAACAACGCCGGCGTGCTGATACGCGAGGGCATAGACAGCCCCAGGGCACACGCACACATGCGCAAGGTGGTCGACGTCAACCTGTTCGGCACCTTCAACACCATCCACGCCTGGCTGCCGGCGCTGCGTCGCACGCGCGGCTGCATCATCAACATCGCCTCGGGCGCGGCCTTCATCGCGCAGGCCGGCTGTGTGGGCTACTCGGCCTCCAAGGGCGCGGTGAAGATGCTCACGCAATCGATGGCGGCCGACCTTGGGCCCGACGGCATACGCGTGAACGCGCTGGCGCCGGGCGTGATCGTCACGCCCATGACCGAGGCCACCCGTGCCAGCCCCGAACGGCTGGAGCGCTTCCTGGCCCGCATCCCCAGCGGGCGCCTCGGCCAACCCTCGGAGCTGGCGGGTCCGGCCGTGTTTCTTGCCTCTTCGCTGGCAAGCTACGTCAACGGCGTCACCTTGCCAGTGGATGGCGGTGTGCTCGCGGTCTGACGGAATCGGACATGGCTGTGAACCGCAGCCAGACCTTGGGGATGGCACGCAGACCATCCCCCACGGGCATGGCCGTCAGACCGCGACGGCTTGCTTCTTGCGCTGAAACGCAAAACCTCGATAGCCGTCCTTCACAGCAGCCGCACACAGCTCCCGGTACTTGTGGAAACCGCCCGTGAAGAGCGTCAGCCCCTGGGGCTTGTCCTTGACGTTGGCACCCACGTACCAGGTCTTGGCCTTGGTCAGCAGCGTACGTTGCGAGAGCGTGTAGACAAGGTCCATCCATTCCTTTTCGGCCTCTGGCGTCGGCTCGATGGTCGCCAGACCTTGCTTGTCCATGTGCGTGATGACACCTGCGATCAGGTCCACATCGTGCTCGCTGATCCGGACGATATTGGCAAGCGCGGCGGGACCGTTCGGCCCGGTGGTCATGAACAGGTTGGGGAACCCGTCCATCATGAGGCCAAGGTACGAGCGCGCGCCTTGCTTCCAGTGGTCGTTCACCGTGCGCCCATCCCGACCGACCACGTCAAAGGCCAGCAACGCACCGGTGAGCCCGTCGTAGCCGGTGGCCAGGATGAGCATGTCCAGTTCGACTTCACCCGATTGCGTACGCACACCCTTTTCGGTGATCTCCACGATCGGATCGGCGAACAGATCCACGAGGTGCACGTTCGGCTGGTTGTAGGTCTCGTAATAGCTGCTGTCGAGACAGGGGCGGCGCGCAAAGATGGGGTAGCCCCTCGGTTTGAGCCGCTCGGCGGTCACCGGATCCTTCACCACTTCGTCGATCTTGCTGCGCACGAACTCGGCGACATGCTCGTTGGCCTCCTCGTTGGACATCAGATCCGCGAAGGTGCCCAGCATGGCCAGGCCGCCGTTCTTCCAGGCGTCTTCCAGGAGCTGCTGGCGCTGCGCCGGCGTCACGCTGAAGAAGGCACGGGTGGACTGAGGACGCAAGCCGCCGACCGCGCTGCTGCGGGCAATCTCGCGCATCGCGGGGTAGTTGCGCTTGACCTCGGCCAAGTAATCCGACTCAAGGGGCGCGTTGCGCATCGGCATCGTGAAACTGGGCGTGCGCTGGAAGACATACAACTCGCCCGCCTGCTTGCCCACCTCCTGCACGATCTGGATCCCTGTCGATCCGGTGCCGATCACGCCCACGCGCTTGCCCGCGAAGCTGACCGGCTCGTGCGGCCATTTGGCGGCGCGCAGCAGTCGCCCCTCGTAGCGGTCCAGGCCAGGAATGTCCGGGTCCTTCGGAATCGACAGGGGACCCGTCGCCATGACGCAGTAAGTGGCCTCCAAGAGTTCGCCGCGGTCCGTCCGCACCGTCCACAGCGCGCGCGCCTCATCCCACACCGCGCTCGTCACGCGCGTGTTGAACTGGAAGTGCTTGCGCAGATCGAGCCGGGTGGCCACGAAGTTGAAATAGGCCAGCAGTTCTGGCTGCGCGGCAAACTGCTCCGACCAGGTCCATTCCTGCTCGATCTCGGGCGAAAAGGAATAGCTGTAATCGATGCTGGGCAGGTCGACGCGAGCGCCCGGGTAACGGTTCCAGTACCACACGCCGCCGACGTCGCCGCCCGCCTCGAAGCCCTGGATACGCAGGCCCATCTCGCGGAAACGGTACGCGGCATACAGGCCGCCGAAGCCGGCACCGACCACGACCACGTCGAGTCGCTTGACACACGAATCACCGCCCTTGCGGTTCACGTCGGCGCCCGGGGCATCAGGACGGAGGGCTTGTCGTTCATGGAAAAGTCCAGGTTTCATCTTTGTCTCCTAAGGTTTCTGGCGTCGGCGACGCCCGATTACTGACGCAACCCCGGCCGTTGACCGCGCCACGGGTCGCCTGCAACAGGCGGGGTTTCATGCAGATCGATGATGCCTACCGTACGGCCAGTAATCAATAGAATATTCATTAATGATGCTCAACATCACATCCATATTTTTTTGAATCGACCCCTGTCTGCGTCCGCGAACTGCCGAACCACTGGATGCATGCGGCCATCCAATGTTGAAACGATTGGTGTGAGCGGACAGTTGTGGGTCATCGAAGTTGCGATGCACGAGGAGGACAGCCACGATTCGCGCTCGGCGAAGAAGTGCGTCATCACCGCAAGCGAACCCATCCACACCATCGGCGCCCGGGTGAACATTACGCGCTGACGGTGAGGGCCGTCACGGCTGCGATGGGCGCGATCCCCTACCACACCTGCCAGGGCGCACTGGCGCCCTAAGCGGCCCGGGTCAAGCCGGCGCTGGACACCGCAGGACCGGGGGGCTTTGTCCGCCAACTCATCCAAAGGCTGCTATGGGGAATTGCGCGAACGTCGGGAAGTGGCCGTCCGCCGCGGGCTGCGAATGTCCGGTCTCGCTAATGGAGAACGTCGGCAATGGGTCGCCGTCATTGGTACCGTGAAAGCGCGCGTCGCGCCATGAGCTTGATCCTGTTTGCGAATGCGATTTCACTCGATCGGCGCCGTGGCGTACGATCACGCATGCGCGGCGTGAGTGCACGTATCTGTCCCAATTCAGGAGAACCAAGATGGTCAGCAAGAACACGATTTGTCTCTGGTACGACGGCACCGCGTTGGACGCCGCGAAGTTCTACGCCGAGACGTTCCCGGACAGCATGGTGGGAGCTGTCCATCGCGCGCCTGGCGACTATCCCGCAGGCAAGCAGGGCGATGTCTTGACGGTCGAGTTCACGGTGATGGGCATCCCTTGTCTCGGCTTGAACGGAGGCCCGGCGTTCAAGCACAACGAGGCTTTCTCGTTCCAGGTCGCGACCGACAACCAGGCCGAAACGGACCGCTTGTGGAACGCGATTGTCGGAAACGGCGGCCAGGAAAGCGCATGCGGCTGGTGCAAGGACAAGTGGGGACTGTCGTGGCAGATCACGCCACGCGCCCTGACGGCCGCGATCGCCGATCCTGATCGAGCGGCGGCCAAGCGCGCGTTCGAAGCCATGATGGGAATGGGAAAGATCGACATCGCTGCGATCGAAGCGGCTCGGCGCGGCTGACGCTCCCGATGCCGGCTCAGCCCCGTCGCCGCGACTGAGCGTACGCTTGTGTTGGTCGGGAACGGCTGCTTCGGGTCGGTCTCGCCCTTTGACGATCCGGTATCGACGTGCTCGGCACCCATCGCACCCACCCAAGCAATCGCATGAGCACCGAAGTCAAACGCCCGGACAAGCCGGGCGTCCTGTGTCTTTCGTTCAGGCCGGGGCCCTGCGCGGGGGCTCAGCTTTTCCGTATCCGCGGGGCTTTGATGCGTTCGGTTTTCCCATGCAGAAGTCGCGGATATCCGCGGCGTCCGGGGCCAGGAACCAAGTGCTTCGTGGCGGATTCCAATCAAGGTTGCCGGGGGATCGACCCTGGCGGCAGGAGGTGTCCCATGAAGCAACTGAAACTCCGGCATTGGCAGGACGTGGTCAATGCCTTGGTGGGCCTGGTGGTCATGCTGTCGCCTTGGTGGCTGGGTTACACCGACTCAATGGCGGCAAGCGCGAACGCCGTCGTGATCGGCCTGGCGCTGATCGCCACCGCCGTGGGGGCGATCCTCGTGCCGCGCCCCTGGGAGGAATGGACCGAGGCCGGGCTCGGCATCTGGCTGATCATGTCCCCCTGGGTGCTGCAGTACGCGCTTGAACGCGGGAACCGGCTGGTCATGGTGGCGCTCGGGGCGGTGATCGTCCTGATCGCGACTTGGACCATGCTGGTGGACAAGGAATACCGCCCCCGGGGCAGCGACTCGGGTGTGCATTGAATGACGCGTGACGGGCCCGGCGGCTCGCTGTTGAAGCGGTTGGCCACGGCGCCCGGACGCCGCAGCAGGATGTCATCGAGACACCCCGCCGCCGACCGGCCCTGGCTCGCCCGCCCGGGCCTCAGCCCTTGGTCAGCCGCGTCAGCGCATCGCCCAGGCGCTCGCCCACGGTGAGGCCGAGTGCCTGGGCGCGTTCGTTGAGGTGCGAGATCACGCCGTGTTCCCACATGTCCTGCGCGTCGCCGATGCGCGCGCTGGTGTGCGAGACCGTGCCGCCCGCCACGCCGCGCGCCTGCAGCATGGCCAGGGCCGCGATGCCGGCCTCGTCCTTGCCCACGCCGGCGTCGTTGAAGAACGCGGCGCCCAGCGGCACCTCGAGCGCGAACTCGCCCGAGCTCGCGCCGCCGTGCGAGGCCGACACCACGAAGCAGCCGGCGTCCTCCGGCGTGACTTTGGTGATCGAGTCCATGATGAGCACGCGGCCACCGGGGCCGCCGGCCACTTCCTTCTTCAGCATCTGAGGTCTCCTTGGCAAATGAATGGATTGCGTCCACCGGCGCTCAGCCCGCGAACCAGCGCGCCGGCCCGGTCACCAGCGAGGGGAACAGGATCAGCAGCAGCAGCACCGTGGTCTGCGCCAGCACGAAGGGCCAGACGCCGCGTGTCACCTCGCTGATGCTTATCTTCGCGACCCCGGCCACCACGTTCAGCACGGTGCCCACCGGCGGCGTGATCAGGCCGATCGCGTTGTTGATCATGAACAGCACGCCGAAGTAGATCGGGTCGATGCCGGCGGCCTTGACGATGGGCATCAGCACCGGTGTGAGGATCAGTATGGTCGGCGTCATGTCCATCGCCGTGCCGACCACCAGCACCAGGGCCATCAGCGTGAACAGCAGCAACGTGGGGCTGGCGATCAGCGGCTCGAGGATGGCGACCAGCTTGGCCGGCAGGTCGGCCACGGTGATCAGCCAGGCCGAGACCAGGGCGGCGGCCACCAGGAACATGACGACGGCCGTGGTCTTGGCGGCGCTGACCAGCAGCGGGTAGATGTCCTTGAGCTGCAGCTCGCGGTAGACGAAGACCGCGACGAGGAAGGAGTAGACCGCCGCGACCACGCCGGCCTCGGTGGGCGTGAAGACGCCGAGCTTGAGGCCGAAGATGATGATCAGCGGCAGCACCAGGGCCCAGACGCCCTCGATCAGCGCCTGGCGCAGCTCGCCGGGCGCGCGCCTGGGCGCCGGCGCCACGTCCTCCTTGCGCACCTGCCACCACCAGGCGGCCATCAGGCCGAGGCCGAGGTAGATGCCGGGCATGATGCCGGCGAGGAACAGCTTGGTGATCGACAGGTTGGCGGCGACGCCGAAGATCACGAAGCCGATCGAGGGCGGGATGATGGGGCCGATGATGCCGGCCGAGGCCACCAGGCCCGCGGCGCGCGCCCTGTCGTGCCCGGCGCGCACCATCATCGGCACCAGCAGGCTGGCCAGGGCTGCCGCGTCGGCCAGCGCCGAGCCGGACAGGGCCGCCAGCACGCAGGCCGCCACCACCGTCACGTAGCCGAGCCCGCCGCGCACATGGCCGACGGCGGCCATCGCGACGTTGACGATGCGGCGCGACAGGCCGCCGACGTTCATGATCTCGCCGGCCAGCATGAAGAAGGGCACGGCCATCAGCGCGAAGCTGTCGGCGCCGTTGATCAGGTTCTGCGCGATGATCTGCGCGTCGAACATGTCCAGGTGCGCCATCAGCGCGATGCCCGAGACGATCAGCGCGTAGGCGATCGGCATGCCGAGCGCCATCGCGCCCAGCAGCGAGAGGAGAAAGATGGCAACGGGCATGGCGGCCTCCCTCAGGCGGTCTTCTCGCGCGGCGCGGCCGCGGCGGGATGGAAGCTGGCCTCGAGCTGCTCCAGCTCCTCGAGTTCCTCGGACTCCCTGACCATCACCAGCTCGTCGTCGGCGACCGCGCCGCTGAGCACGCGCCACAGGTCGGCGAGCAGGATGGCGCCGACCGAGACGCCGTAGACCAGGCCCACGGCGTAGACGACGGCGACCGGCAGCCCGGACGAGGGCGCGGTCGTGCCGAGGTTGATCTGGGTCTGCACCCAGCTGCCCTGGAGCAGCAGCCAGGTGGCCCACAGCATCAGCAGATGGCTGGCGACCAGGCAGGCCTTCTTGCCGGCCGCAGGCAGCCGCTTGACCAGGCCGTCCATGCCCAGGTGGCCATGCTCGCGCATCGCGACCACCGCGCCCAGGAACACCAGGTAGACGAACAGCCAGCGCGAGAGCTCCTCGCTGAGCGTCAGGCCGGTGTTGAACGCGTAGCGCAGCACCACGTTGCCGAACACCAGTGCCACCATCAGCACCAGGCACAGGGCGATCAGCGCCTTGAGCAGGCGGAAGTAGCCGTCGACGAGCTTGGCCATGACCTCAGGCCTCGACGTTCGTGATCTGCAGGATGCTCTCGCGGATCGCCTCCGGCTCGAACACCTTCTTCCAGTCGGGCGCGAAGATCTGCTGCTTGGCGCGCTCGACGGCGCGGTTGGCCGCGTCCGACATGCGCACGCCGGGCAGCTGGTCGAACAGGATCGCGAGCTCGACGTTGAGGTGGCCGAGGATGAAGTCGTGCGCCACCTCCTTGGGCACGCCGCGGCGCACCGCCTCGTCGGTGGCCTCGCGGATCACCGTGAGGCAGGTCGCGCAGACGGTCTCGGACAGCACCGGCTCGAGGATCGCCATCTGCTCGACCGTGGCGCGGTGCGAGCGCATCACCGGCGCGTACATGCGCTTGGCCACGTCCTCGGCCAGGTCGAAATGCGCCTGCGGGCCGCGCAGCAGGGCGCAGACGATGGCCTGCTTGGCCTTGACGCCGCCGAAATGGTCGCGCTTGGCCTCGGGATCGGTCTCGTCGTTGAAGATCGGCGGGTGGCAGGGGTGGGCGACGAAGATCGTCAGATCCTCGCGCTCGGGCAATTCGCCCGCGAACGGCGCCGCCGCGTCCAGCGCGATCAGGATCGCGCCGGGTTTGAACTGCTTGGCCAGCAGCCGCGTGGCCCTGCCGATCACGTTGTCCGGGATGGCCAGGATCACCACGTCGGCCTGCGGGAGCACCGCATCGGCGGGCGCGCAGCGGATGCCCAGTTCCTTGAGCCGAACGCGGCCCGCCTCGCTGACTTCCACATGCGACACCTCGTAGGGGGCACCCCGCAGGTTGGCCGAGCAGCGGTAACCCATCTTGCCACCCGCGCCGAGCACGACGACTTTCTTCATTGCTGGTCTCCTCGGATCAATGGGCGCTCACTTGGCGGCGACGCGGTGCTTGTCGAGCTCGGCCAGGGTCTGCTTGACCAGGTCCTCGCCCAGGTTGCGTGCGTATTTCTCGTACACCGGCTTGAGCAGCTCGCGCATGCGGGCGCGCTCGGCCGGTGCGATCTCGGTGTAGACGGCGCCCTTGGCCTTGATCTGCGCCAGCAGCTTGGGGTCCTCTGCGCGGTTGAAGCTGCGCTCGTGGTCGCGCGCGGTGTTGCAGGATTCCTGCAGCAGCTTCTGCTCGGCGCCGCTGAGCTGGTCCCAGAACTTCTTGCCCACCAGCACCACGGCGGCGCCGTAGATGTGGCCGGTGTTGCTCACGTACTTCTGCACCTCGTAGAACCTGTTGCCCCAGATGTTGCTGTACGGGGTTTCCTGGCCGTCGATCGCCTTGGATTCGAGCGCGGTGAAGACCTCGGTGAAGGGCATGGGCAGGGCGTTGGCGCCCAGGGTGTTGAAGATGTCGATGAACACCGGGTTCTGGATGGTGCGGATCTTCAGGCCCTTGAGGTCCTCGGCCTTGCTGATCGGGCGGCGGCTGTTGGTCACATGGCGAAAGCCGTTCTCGAAGTAGCACAGGCCGACCAGGTTCTTCTCCGGCAGCTTGTCCAGCAGCTTGCGGCCGATCGGGCCGTCGAGCACCAGGTCCGCCTCCTTGAAGTCGCTGAACAGGAAGGGCAGGTCGTACACGCCGAACTCCTTGACCACCGATGCCGTGGCCGCGGTGGACACCAGGGTCATCTCGAGCACGCCGCCCTGGGCCGAGGAGATCGACTGCAGCTCGGCGCCGAGCTGGCCGTCGGGGTAGCCGCGCATCTTCATCTTGCCGCCGGTCTTCTGCGCCACGATCTCGGCGAACTTGTCGATGCCGACCTGGAACGGGTGGTCCTTGGGCACCACGTGGCTTA
The DNA here is from genome assembly GCA_005503335.1 of Comamonadaceae bacterium 2FH. Classification (GTDB taxonomy): domain Bacteria; phylum Pseudomonadota; class Gammaproteobacteria; order Burkholderiales; family Burkholderiaceae_C; genus SCMQ01. The sequence continues at coordinate 59,139 of SCMQ01000019.1, read as the reverse complement.
CGCGGATGGTGCGCTCCTTGAAATCGGCGCCGGCCTGCTGGGCCAGGGCGGCCAGCGGCAGGGTCGCGGCGGCCGCGATGATGAGGGTCTTCCAGGTCTTCATGTCGTCTCCTTCAGGTATGGCGCCGGGGTCGGCGGGTTCAGCTCCGGCCGAGCCGGGCAGTTTCGAAAAAGTCGGTGTCGCCCATCTGGCCGCCCTTCAGGGCGACCTCGAGTCCCTCGAGCCAGGGCTGGGCCGAGACCATGCGGCACAGCGGCGCGCCGGGCGCGAGGCGCGCCGCGACCACGAGCGCGTCGGGCGCCAGGGTCTTGACGATCTGGCTCGAGGTGTCGCCACCGGACAGCAGCAGCCGCTGCAGCGGCTCGCTGCGCAGGATGGCCTGGGCGAGCTGGCCGAGCCGGCGGCCGAGCCGGCGCCCGGCCTCGTGGCGGGCGCGCTCAGGCGTGAGACCCTCGGCCTCGAGCGCCGCGCAGGCCGCGGCGATGCGCGGGTCATGCGGGCCGCGCGCCGTGTGCAGGATCACGCTGCGGCCCTGGCGCAGGCGCTGCACCGCGGCGCTCACGAGCTCGTCGAGCAGGGCGGGCGCGCGCCGCTCGCCCTGCAGCGCGGCGGCGTCGACCGCGAGCTCGGCGAAGCCGGCCGCGACGGCGGCGTCGACCTGCTGCGCGCTCAGGCGCGAGGCGCTGGCCGAGATCGCGAGCACGCGGTCGGCGGCGCTGAACTGCCGGTACTCGGGCAACGGGCCGCTGAGCACCTGTACCTGGCGCCACCACTGCGTGAGCGCGTATTCGACGCCCGAGCCGCCGACCACGAACAGCGGCGCGGACTGGACCGCGTGGCGCGCCAGCAGCTGGCCGACCTCGGTCAGGTGCGCCGCCGTCAGGCCGTCGAAGACCACGGCGTCGGCGCCCTGCGCGAGCAGCGACTGCAGCTGGGCCTGGGCGCGGTCGGGGCCGGCATCGAGCTCGGGGAAGGCCAGGCCGGCGAGCTTCAGCGCGGTCTGGCGCCCGAGGTGCAGGCGCAGGTCGCTTTCGTCCATGGGCGTCACCGGGTGCACGCGCATGATCGGGTGGCGGTCGATGCGGTGCACCTGGTCGTCGGTGGCCGAACGCGCGAACAGATGGCCGAAGGCGCAGTAGCGGCGCAGCGAGGGCGTGGCGGCGACCACCGGGATGAAGGGGGCGCCGCAGCTGCGGCGGCCGATCTCCATCGCGCGGCCTATGCTGCCTATGCCGGGTGCGCTGTCGAAGGTCGAGCAGACCTTGTAGTGCACGATGGGCGCGCCGCTGGCGGCGAGCGCATCGAACACCGGGGGCAGGGCCTCGTCCATCTCCTGCGGCGTCATCGCGCGGCTGTCGCCGGCGACGCCGAAGGCGTCCAGCGGACCGGCCTGGGCCAGCGCCACGGCCGAGGGCGGTGCGAGGAACAGCGCGGTGCGCAGGCCGGCGAAGGCCAGCACTTCGAGCGCGTCGGTCGAGCCGGTGAAGTCGTCGCCGTAGAACGCGAGCTTGAGGCTCATGCCAGGCTCCCGAACTTGGCCAGCGCCGCGCGCAGCGCGGGGCGCTCGGCGGCATAGGTTTCCAGCGGCACGCCGGCGGTCGCGGCCTCCCAGGCCTCGCGCATGCTGGCCACGCCCGCGGCCACGCCGGCCGGGTGGCTGACGATGCCGCCGCCGGCCAGGTGCATCAGGTCGGTGCTGCCCAGCGCCGCGTACAGGTCGGGCGCGTGGCCGGCCCATTGGCCGGAGGAGAACACCGGCATCACGGGCGCGAGGCCGCCGAAGGGCTGCAGGCAGCCGCGCGCGGCCTCGGTGACCGAGGCGTCGGGCTCCCAGAACTTGCTGCGCAGGCCGCCCACGTGCAGCTGGTCGACGCCGGCCAGGCGCCACAGCTTCTGCCAGGCGGCGAACGAGATGCCGAGGCCGGGATGCCGCGTCAGCGCGCCCCAGCCGTTGCGGTGGCCGTGGATAGGCAGCTCGCAGTAGCCGCGTAGGTGCTCGAGCGCGGAGAAGCCGACCCACTGCATGCTGACCATCACGCAGCTGCCGCCGGCGCGCAGCACCTGGTCGTGCCGCCGGCGCATCTCGTCTATGCCGCCGCTGATGTTGATCGCGTACATCGGCATGCGGCCCAGGCGGTCGGCATGGCGGTGCAGCACCGGCATCACGGCGGCCAGGCGCTGCTCGAACGGCGCGTGCGCCGGGTCCGCCGTGAGCTCGTCGTCCTTGATGAAGTCGATGCCGCCGGCCAGCAGCGTGTCGACCAGGGCCGCGGTCTGCTCGGCGCTCAGGCCTATGCTGGGCTTGATGATGGTGCCGATCAGCGGGCGGCCCTGCACGCCCGCCTTGGCGCGCGTGCCCGCCACGCCGAAGCGCGGGCCGGGGAAGCACTGCGCGTACTCGCGCGGCAGCTCCAGGTCGAGCAGGCGCACGCCGGTCAGCTCGCCCAGCTCGAACAGGTTGCCGGCCACCGTGGCCAGCAGGGTCGGCAGGTTGGCGCCGACGTTGGCCACCGGGAAGGCGATCTCGATCTCGCCGCGGTGGAACAGGCCGGCGGGGCCGCGCCGCTCGACCAGGGCGCTGTGCAGCATGGGCTCGAGCGCCGGGGCTTGCGGGTCGATGCGGGTGACACGGGCGCGGGCCCGCTGCTTGAGCTCCGCGGTTTCACCGGGCAGCTCCAGGAAGGTGCCCGAGGACTGTTCGCCCGCGATGATCTCGGCCGCCTTCTGCAGCGGCTCGGGGCTCTCCACGAAGTAGCGCGCCCTGAATTCCGCGCGCCCGCCGCCGTCGTTGCCTAACATGACCACTGCCCTTGCTTCCTTAGTCACGCCGCGCGGCACCATGCCCGCGGTTCGCTGTGAGGGAATGATGGAGGCTCGCCCGGCGCCGGACAAACGATTTAAACTTTTTCGCCTGTGATAAAAAGTCACACCGTGTCGAACCTGCCCCGACCTTCCTTCAACGCCCTGCGCGCCTTCGAGGCCACGGCCCGGCTGCGCAGCATGACGGCGGCGGCGCAGGAGCTCTCGGTCACGCATGGCGCGATCAGCCGCCATGTGCGCGCGCTCGAGGAGAGCCTGGGCGTCATGCTGCTCACGCGCGGTTCGCAGTCCACCGATCCCACGCCGGAAGGCGCGCGCCTGGCCGAGGGCGTGGCCGCGGCGCTGAACCTGATGCAGGCCGCGCTGGAGCAGCTCAAGCCGGGGCCACTGACGCTGTCCTGCTCGGCCTCCATCTTGACCCACTGGCTGATCCCGCGCCTGGCGCGCTTCCACGACCAGCACCCGGGGATCGAGCTGCAGTTCAACGTCAACTACGGACCCGTCGACGTGGTGCGCGAGAACATCGGCGTCGCGATCCGCAACACCATGATCAGGCCGCCCGAGGACGTGGTGGTGCGCGAGCTGGTGACCGAATGGGTGGGGCCGGTCTGCTCGCCCGACTACATGCGCAGCGCCCGCATCCGCAGGCCGGCCGACCTTGCCGACGCCAGGCTGCTGATGACCAAGACGCGGCCCGACGCCTGGACCGAATGGGCCGGCGCAGCCGGCGTCGAAGGCCTGGAGCTGCAGGTGCGCGAGCGCTTCGAGCATTTCTACGTCCTGATCCAGGCGGCGGCCTGCGGGCTGGGCATCGCGCCGGTGCCGCGCATGCTGGTGCTGGACGACCTGCAGTCCGGCAAGCTGGTGGCGCCGTTCGGCTTCGTGCCCGGGCCGCACAAGCTGGCGCTGTGGATCGCGCCGCACCTGCGGGCGCGCGCCGAGACCCAGGCGCTGGCGCAGTGGCTGACCGAGGAGCTCAAGGAAACCGCCGGCCGTGGGGACGGCGCCCGGGGCTGAGCCTGAGCGCTTTTCGATCAGCCGAGCGCCGAGGTCACGGCGCCCTGCGAGGCGTCGGACACCAGGCGCGCGTACTTGCCCAGCACCCCGGTCGCGGCGGCGGGCGGCGGTGGCGGGGTCCAGCCGGCCAGCCGCGCCTGCAGCATCTCGGGCGGGATCTCCAGGTCCAGGCGCCGCTGCGCGACGTCGATCACCACGGTGTCGCCGTCCTGCACCAGCGCGATAGCACCGCCTTCCGCGGCCTCGGGCACGACATGGCCGATGACGAAGCCGCGCGTGGCGCCGGAGAAGCGCCCATCGGTGACCAGGGCCACGGTCTCACCCAGCCCGGCGCCCTGCAGTGCGCCGGTCACGAGCTGCATTTCGCGCATGCCGGGGCCGCCCTTGGGCCCCTCGTTGCGCAGCACCAGCACGTCGCCCGGCTGCACCCCCCCGTTCTTGATCGCCTGGAACGCGTCCTCCTCGCGCTCGAACACGCGCGCGGGGCCGCGGTGCACGGTCTTGGACTGTCCCGAAAGCTTGATCACGCAGCCGCCCGGCGCCAGGTTGCCGCGCAGGATGCCGAGGCCGCCCTGAGGCTTGAGCGGGTCCGAGAGCGGGCGTATCACCTGCTGGCCCGCGGGCTCGGGGGCGCGCGCGATCTCCTCGCCTATCGTGCGGCCGGTGACGGTGCGCTCGTCCAGGTGCAGCAGGCCGGCCTGCACCAGCCGCTTGCCGACCACGGCCATGCCGCCGGCCTCGTGCATCTCGGGCGCGGTGTAGCGACCCCAGGGGCGCAGGTCGGCCAGCACCGGGGTGCGGCGCGAGATCGTGTCGAAGTCGTCGATCGCGAGCTCGACGCCGAACTCGCGCGCGATCGCCAGCAGGTGCAGCACGGCGTTCGTCGAGCCGCCGGTCGCCATCACGCCGGCGATGGCATTCTCGAAGCTGCGCCGCGTGGCCAGCGAACGCGGCGCGACACCCTGGCGCAGCAGCTCCATGACGAGCCGGCCGCAGTCGCGGGCGGCCTCGGCCTTGCCCGCGTCCACCGCCGGGATGCCGCCCACGCCCATGGGCGCCAGGCCCAGCATCTCGCAGGCCGTGGCCATGGTGTTGGCGGTGAACTGGCCGCCGCAGGCGCCGGCGCCGGGACAGGCGTGATCCTCGACATCCTTGAACTCGCGCTCGCTGATGCGGCCGGCGTTGAAGGCGCCTATCGCCTCGTAGATGTCCTGGATGGTGAGCTTGCGCCCGGCGAACAGGCCGTCCTTGGCATGGCAGGCGCCCGCGTGGATGGAGCCGCTGTAGAGCAGCAGGCCGGGCAGGTTCAGGCGCCCCAGCGCCATGGCCATGGCGGGGATGGTCTTGTCGCAGCCGGCGATCACCACCAGCGCGTCGAGCATGTGGCCGCGCGCGACCAGCTCCACCGAATCGGCGATGACCTCGCGGCTGACCAGCGAGGTCTTCATGCCCTCGGAGCCGGTGGTGATGCCGTCGTTGATCGAGACGGTGTTGATCTCCAGCGGCGTGCCGCCGGCGGCGCGTATGCCGGCCATCACCTGGGCCGCCAGTTCGCGGTGGTTCCAGTTGCAGGGCATGGTGCCGATCCAGCAATGGGCCACGCCGATCTGCGGCCGCTTCAGATCCTCGTCGCTGAAGCCGACGGCCTTCATCATGCCGCGCGCGACGGCGCGGTCGGGGCCGTCGAGCAGGGCGCGGCTCTTGTGGCGCGGGTCGAAGGAGGACTCGCTCATGATGCCTCCAGCGGATGCCGGCGCAGGAATTGCGCTATCTCGGCCAGGGTTTCCTCGGGCGCCTCCTCGGGCACGAAATGGCCGCAGGGCAGGGCCCGGCCGCTCACATCCTCGGCCACCTCGCGCCAGTCGGCCAGGCAGTCGAACATGTTGCCGACCACGCCTTCGCTGCCCCACAGGGCCAGCATCGGCATGGGCAGCTTGCGGCCCGCCTGCCGGTCCGCCCGGTCGTGCTCCAGGTCTATGGTGCCGGCGGCACGGTAGTCCTCGCAGCTCGCGTGGATCGCCGCGGGGTCGGCGAAGCAGCGCACGTATTCGTTGACCGCTTCCGCGGAGAACTTGCTGAGGTCCGGCTCCTCGCGGCCGACGCGGCCGAGGATGTTGAAGGGCACGCGGCCCGCCAGCATCTGCTCGGGCAGCGGCGGCGGCTGCAGCATCAGGAACCAGTGGTAGTAGGCGCGCGCGAACGCCATGTCGGTGCGCTCGAACATCTTGAGCGTGGGCGAGATGTCGAGCACCGCGAGCGTGTGCACGCGCTGCGGATGGTCGGCGGCTAGGCGGTGGGCCACGCGGCCGCCGCGGTCGTGGCCGACCAGGTGGAAGCGCTCGAAGCCGAGCGAGGCCATCAGCTCCACCATGTCCTGCGCCATCGCGCGCTTGGCATAGTTGGCGTGGTCGGGCAGGCCCGCCGGCTTGGAGGAGTCGCCGTAGCCGCGCAGGTCGGCGCAGACCACGGTGTAGTGGCGCGCGAGCTGCGGCGCGATGCGGTGCCAGCAGGCATGGGTCTGCGGGTAGCCGTGCAGCAGCAGCACGGGCTCGCCGGCGCCGGCGCGCAGGTAGTTGATCTGCGCGCCGCTGGCCTCAAAGCGCTGGCGCTCGAATCCGGGAAACAGGTTCATGGTCACACCTCCGTCTTGGCGCCACGCTGCAGCCGCTCGCGCACCTGCGCGGCATGGGCCAACCGGCCGCCGGCCTGCTCGATGCGCAGGCGCGCCTGCTGCGCCAGGCTGCGGTTGTCGATGGGGCAGCCCATGGGCGCGTCCTCCAGGCCCACGCGGACATGGCCGCCGCGCGCCACCGCCTGCGCCATCAGCTCACCGAGTTCGACGCCGAGGCCGGCCACCATCCAGGGCGCACCCGGCTGCTCGAGTTCCAGCAGCCGCAGGTAGGCGTCGAGCGCCCAGTCCGTGGGCGGGAAGCCGAAGGCGATCTGCTGCGAGAACATCAGCCGGTAAATCGGCACCGGCGCACCCGGGTAGGCGCGGTGCAGGGCCGCGCCCAGGCGCATGAAGCCGGGCTCGTAGATCGCGTAGGAGGGGGTGATGCGGTGCTGCTGCGCCAGCGCCAGGCCGTAGCGGATGTGGTTCTCCGGGTTGGCGTAGACGAAGCCTTCCTTGCCGGCCGCGATGTCGGCGTAATGGCTGATGTTGGTCGAGCCGGGGTCGACCACCGACCATTCGATCAAGCCGGCGCGCACCAGCTTGTCGACCGCGGAGAAGCGCTGCGCCGGGGTCAGCGGACTCGGCGCGTCGACGCTGCCGGCGAACGGCAGCGTGCCGTAGCAGATGACGTCGGCGCGCGAGCGTATGCGCTCGATGATGGGCGCGTAGATCTCGTAATCGTCGCGCTGCCGGCCGGTGGCGGGGTCGTAGGCGTGGAAATGGATGATGGACGCGCCTTCGCCGGCGCAGGCCAGCGCGGCCTCGACGATCTCGTCGGCTTGCACGGGGATATGGGGCTGGCGCTGCCGGGACCAGGGTCCGTTGAGCGCGACTTCGAGCCAGGTGGGGTCTTTCAAGCGGTTCTCCTGCGGGAAGCCGCCGGCTGGGGCGGCTGGGGTTGCGGTTTGGGGCCGTAGTGCTTGTTGGCCCGCTTCAGGTGGGCGGTCAGCACCTCGGCGGCGCCATCGGGGTCGTGGGTGGCGATGCAGTCGAACAGCTTCACATGCTCGGCCAGCGTGGTGCGCTCGACGCCCGGGGCGCGCACGGCCTCGTGGTGGAACTGCTCCAGCCACTCGAGCACGGCCTGCGAGACCGCCATGTAGATCGGATTGCCCGAGAGCGCGGCGATGCCGCGGTGGAAAGCCAGGTCGGTGGCGAGGAAGCGCTCGGGGTCGTCGAGGCTGGCCTTGTGCTGCTCGAGCAGCGCGCGCAGCTGCACCAGCTGCTCGGGCGTCGCGCGCTCGGCCGCCAGGCGCGCCATGCTGACCTCGAACTGCAGCCGCGCCTCCTTCAGGTGCTCGAGCAGGTCGCTCGAGCCCGACAGCAGGTGCATGGCGGCGTCGGAAATCTGTGCGATCACCTTCTCGGCCGACAGCGGCAGCACGCGCGCGCCCTCGCCGTGCACGATGGCGACCAGGCCCATGCGCTCCAGCGACTGCAGCGCCTCGCGCACCGCGGGGCGGCCCACCCCGAAACCGTGCATCAGGTCGCGCTCGGAAGGCAGCCAGGCGCCGACCGGGAATTCGCCCGCGCGTATGCGCGCCAGCAGGCGGTCCAGTACCTCGTGCGAGAGCTTGCGGCGCGAAATGCGCTCCACCGCCCGCCCGGCTGAGGTTTCTCGTTGACGGCCAGGACGGCTATCTGCATAATCGTCACTCATGCAGTGATCATACCAGTAGACCAGTCCGCCGTGCAACACGGCATCCACCTTCAACCCGAGGAGACATTCAAGTGGAACGACGCTCTTTCCTGCAAGCCGCCGCCGGCGGTACCGCCCTCGCCGCGCCCGCGATCGTGCGCGCCCAGCCGCAGATCCGCTGGCGGCTGGCCTCCAGCTGGCCCAAGAGCCTGGACACCATCTACGGCGGCGCCGAGGTCGTGTCCAAGCGCGTGGCGGCGGCCACCAACGGCAAGTTCGAGATCAGCGTGCATGGCCCCGGCGAGATCGTGCCCGCCCTGCAGGTGGCCGACGCCGTGCAGCAGGGCGCGGTCGAATGCGCGCACACCGCCTCGGTGTTCTTCTTCGGCAAGGACCCCACCTTCGCGCTCGACGGCCAGATCCCGTTCGGCATGACCTCGCGCCAGATGACGGGCTGGATGTACGCCGGCGGCGGCCTGCAGCTGCTGCGCGAGTTCTACCGCGACTACGACATCGTCAACTTTCCCTGCGGCAACACCGGCACCCAGATGGGCGGCTGGTTCCGCAAGGAGATCAAGACGCTGGCCGACCTCAAGGGCATGAAGTTCCGCATCGGCGGCTTCGGCGGGCTGGTGCTGCAGCGACTGGGCGTGGTGCCGCAGAGCATTCCCGGCGGTGACATCTACTCCTCGCTCGAGAAGGGCACGATAGACGGGGCCGAATTCGTCGGCCCCTACGACGACGAGAAGCTCGGTTTCTACAAGATCGCCAAGGTCTACCACTACCCGAGCTACTGGGACCCCTGCGGCCAGATCACGATGTACGTCAACGCCAAGACCTGGGAGGCGCTGCCCAAGGACTACCAGCAGATCTTCGCGCTCGCGTGCAGCGATGCGCATGTTGACATGCAGGCCAAGTACGACTCGCTGAACCCGAACGCGCTGCGCCGGCTGGTGGGCAACGGCGTGCAGGTCAAACCCTTCCCGCGCGAGGTCGGCACGACCGCGTGGAAGGTGACCAATGAGCTGTTCGCCGAGCTCTCGGCCAAGAACGCGAAGTGGAAGAAGATCTTCGACAGCTTCATCAAGTACCGCGACGACCAGATCCTCTGGTCGCGCTTCGCCGAAGGCAGCTTCGAGAACCTGATGCTGTCCATGCGCAACCCCAGCGCCAAGACATAAGGGAGCAGCCACGATGCAGGACATGGAAGCCCGCAGGGCCGCCCGGCTGCTGGCCGGCTGCTGGACCCAGGGCAGCCACAGGGAGGATCTGCCGCCGGACTGCCGCCCGGCGACGCGGGCGGACGGCTATGCCGTCCAGGCCCTGTGGCCGGCCGAGACAGGCCGGCCGGTCGCCGGCTGGAAGATCGCCGCCACCAGCCTGGCAGGCCAGCAGCACATCGCGGTGAGCGGGCCGCTGGCCGGCCCGGTGTTCGCGCACCGCGTGCATGCCGACGGCGCCCGGGTCTCGCTCGCGGCCAACCGCATGCGGGTGGCCGAGTGCGAGATCGTGTTCAGCCTCGGCCGCGCGCTGGCGCCGCGCGCGCAGCGCTACGGCCGCGACGAGGTGCTGGCCGCGGTGGCTTCGGTGCACCCGGGCATCGAGGTGCCGGACTCGCGCTTCCTGCAGTTCGAGCGCGCCGGCGAGGCCCAGCTGATCGCCGACTGCGCCTGCAGCAACGACATGGTGCTGGGCGCCGCCCTGCCGGCCGACGGGCGCCTGGGCACGCTGCCCACGCTGCAGGTCCAGGCGCAGGTCAGCGACGGCCGCAAGCCGCAGGGCCTGGGCAGCAACGTGCTGGGCGATCCGGTGGAAGCCCTGGTGTGGCTGGTCAACGAGCTCAGCTCGGCCGGTCAGACGATAGAGCCCGGCCAGTTCGTCACCACCGGCGCCTGCGTGCCGCCGATTCCCGTGCTGCCTGGCCAGGACCTGGAGGCCGACTTCGGCTGGATCGGACGCATCCGCGCCAGCTTCGCCTGAGCAGAACCGACAAGGAAACCAGCACCATGGCGCTTGCCATCGTCATCGAGCAACACGGGGGGCCCGAGGTCCTGCAGCCACGCGAGGTCGTGGTCGGCGAGCCGGGACCCGGCGAGCTGCGCCTGCGCCAGACCTTCGTCGGCGTGAACTTCCACGACGTGTACGTGCGCTCGGGGCTGTACGACACGCTGGCCCTGCCCGGCATCCCGGGCATCGAGGGCGCGGGCGTGCACGACCTGCGCCCGGGCGACCGCATAGGCTACGTCACGGGGCGCTACGGCTGCTATGCGAGCGAACGCCTGCTGCCGGCGGCACTCGCGCTCAAGCTGCCCGACGCGCTCGACGACCGCCAGGCGGCCGCGCTGCTGCTCAAGGGCCTGACCGTGGACATGCTCGTGAACCGCGTGCACCCCCTGCGCGCGGGCGAATGGGTGCTGGTGCAGGCCGCGGCCGGCGGCGTCGGCCGGCTGCTCGTGCAATGGGCGAGCCGGCTCGGCGCCCAGGTCATAGGCACCGTCGGCTCGCCGGCCAAGGTGCAGGCTGCGCGCGCCGCGGGCTGCCGCGAGGTGATCCTGTACCGCGAGGAGGACGTGGCGGCCCGCGTGGCGGCGATCACCGGCGGGCAAGGCGTGGACCTGGTCTACGACGGCGTGGGCCGGGACAGCTTCGCGGGGTCGCTCGCCTCGCTGGCGCAGGCCGCGGCGGCGCATGCGCACCTGGAGTCGAGGACGGCCGCGCAGCCGATTGTGCTGAGGGTCTGAACGCCGCGCCGAGAATCTTCAGAGGCCGTCAAGGCGCCACCGAAGCCCCCTCCACCCCATGATGCAGCAGCGCCCCGGCCACGAAGCCGCTGGCCTTCATGTCCTCCACATAAGCTGCCAGCGCGGCAGTGGCCTCGGGGCCGCGCGCCTTGGCCAGGCCCATGGCCTGGGCTATCACCATGAAGCGGCCGGGCAGCAGGCGCAGGCCGGGGCGGCCGGCGGCGTCGGCCTCGAGCTGCTGGCGCACGCCGGCCGCGACCTCCTGGCCCTGGGCCAGGAACTGCTGGACCACGGCCTGCGAGTTGGGCGCGCGCACGATCTCGGCCTGGTGCAGGGTGCGCGTGAGGTACAGGTCGTAGGCGCTGCCCTGGCCGACCACGACGCGCTGGCCGGGGCGGTCCACCTCGTCGTTGGACTGCAGGGGCGAGTCCGCGCGCACCAGGTAGCTTCCCTCGATCAGCAGGTAGGGCGCGGTGAAGGCGATCTCCTGGCCGCGCAGCGGGTCGATGGCGAAGAAGCCGATGTCGGCCCGGTCCTCGGCCACGGCCTGCACGGATTCAATGGCCTTCTCGAACACCACCAGTTCGAGTGCCACGCCCAGGCGCTCGGCCAGGCCGCGCGCCAGGTCCACCGAGACGCCGACGGCCTGGCCGGTGGCCGCGTCGCGCCGCGCGAGCAGGGGGTTGCCAAGGTTGATCGAGGCGCGCAGCGCGCCGGTGGGCGCGAAGGCTTGAATGAGGGTGGCGGGCAGGTTCATGGGGCTCCTTGGGCGGGGCCGCGCCGGGCGGCCCGGAGCATTCACTGTAACCCGGCCGCCCTGCCCTCACCCCGGCCCTCTCCCACAGGGAGAGGGAGGTCAGGCGGCAGCTTGAGCGGCGTGCCGCTCAGGCCGAGTGCGCCGCCACCTGCGGCAGCGCCAGCCCCACCGCCTGCGCCAGCGCGCCGCAGCGCACCAGGGCGATGGCGGCCTGCATGTCGGGCTGGATGTGGCGGTCTTCCTCCAGGCGCGGCACGCGCTCGCGCAGGGTGCGGCGCACGGCCTCCAGCGCGGCGCTGCTGTGCAGCGGGGCCTGGAAGTCGCAGCCCTGGGCCGCGGCCAGCAGCTCGATGCCGATCACGGCGGTGGCGTTCTCGACCATGGGCATGAGGCGGCGCGCGCCATGCGCGGCCATGGACACATGGTCCTCCTGGTTGGCCGAGGTGGGGATCGAATCCACGCTGGCCGGGTAGGCGCGCTGCTTGTTCTCCGACACCAGGGCCGCGGCCGTGACCTGCGGGATCATGAAGCCCGAGTTCAGGCCCGGGTGGGCGGTGAGGAAGGCCGGCAGGCCCGACAGCGCCGGATCCACCAGCATGGCGACGCGGCGCTCGGCCAGCGAGCCGATCTCGCAGACCGCCATGGCGATCATGTCGGCCGCGAAGGCCACGGGCTCGGCGTGGAAGTTGCCGCCCGACAAGGCCTCGCCCTCGGCAGTGAAGATCAGCGGGTTGTCCGACACGCCGTTGGCCTCGGTCTCCAGCAGGCCGGCGGCCTGGCGCAGCAGGTCCAGGCAGGCGCCCATGACCTGGGGCTGGCAGCGCAGGCAATAGGGGTCCTGCACGCGCTCGTCGCCCTGGGCATGCGAGGCGCGGATGGCGCTGCCGGCCAGCAGGGTGCGCAGGGCCTCGGCGGTCTCGATCTGGCCGCGGTGCTTGCGCAGGCGGTGGATGCGCGCGTCGAAGGGCGCGTCCGAGCCGCGCGCGGCATCGGTGGCCAGGGCGCCGGTCACCAGGGCCGCCTGGAACAGGCGCTCGGCCTCGAACAGGCCGGCCAGGGCATTGGCGGTGGAGAACTGCGTGCCGTTGAGCAGGGCCAGGCCTTCCTTGGGGCCCAGGGTCACGGGCTCCAGGCCGGCCTGGGCCAGGGCCTCGCGCGCGGGCAGGCGGCCGGCCGGCGTCTGGGCCTCGCCCACGCCGATCATCACGGCCGTCATGTGGGCCAGCGGCGCCAGGTCGCCCGAGGCGCCGACCGAGCCCTGCGAGGGCACGACGGGAATCAGGTCCTTGGCCAGCATGGCCTCCAGCAGGGCCAGGGTGGCGGGGCGGATGCCGGAGGCGCCCTGGGCCAGGCTGGCCAGCTTGAGCGCCATCATGAGCCGGGTCACGCTGGCGGGCATGGGCTCGCCCACGCCGGCGGCGTGCGAGAGCACGATGTTGCGCTGCAGGCGCTCGAGGTCGGAAGGCTCGATGCGCACGCTGGCCAGCTTGCCGAAGCCGGTGTTGACGCCGTAGACCGGCTCGCCGCGCGCGACGATGCGCGCCACGGTGTCGGCGCTGGCCTGCACGGCGGCCGCGCAGGCCGGGTCGAGCCGCGCGGCGGCGCCGAAGTAGATGGCGCGCCAGTCGGCCAGCGGCGCGGCGCCGGGATGCAGGGTGAGGGGGGTGCTCATGGGGGTCTCCTGGGATGCGAAGCGGGTCATAATGTATATACATAATAGCAGAGCCGACCGTTTTGGCATGTGTGCCACGGCCGGTTCCCATCCCCACCGTCTGGATAATCGTGCGCGACATGGAACCACTGCCCCCCACCTCGCTGCACCAGCGCATCCTGTCCGAGATCGAGGAGCTGATCCTCTCGGGGCGCTGGCCGCCGGGCTTTCACCTGCCGTCCGAGCTGGAGCTGGCCGAGAGCTACGGCTGCTCGCGCATGACGGCGAACAAGGCGCTGACCCAGCTGGCGCGCACCGGCCTGATCGAGCGGCGGCGCAAGGCCGGCAGCTTCGTGATGCGCTCGCAGTCGCGCTCGGCCGTGCTGCAGATCCAGGACATACGCGCCGAGGTGGCAGAGCTGGGCCTGCCCTACCACTACCAGATCCTGCAGCGCGAGCAGCGGCGCAGCGGGCGCGCCGACCGCGAGCGCCTGGTGATGGCGCAGACCGGCCCGGTGCTGGCCCTGGCCTGCCTGCATTACGCGGGCGAGCGCCCGTTCTGCCTGGAGGACCGGCTGATCAACCTGGCCGTGGTGCCCGAGGCGGCCGAGGAGGCGTTCGCCGAGCTGGCGCCGGGCGCCTGGCTGTTCGGCCGCGTGCCCTGGACCTCGGCCGAGCACCGCATACGCGCCGAGGGCGCCGACGCCGAGACCGCGCGCGCGCTCAAGCTGCGCAAGGGCACGCCCTGCCTGGTGATAGAGCGGCGCACCTGGAGCAGCGAGCACCCGGTGACCCAGGTGCGCCTGAGCTACCCCGGCGAGGGCCGGGAGCTGGTGGCCCGCTTCTCGCCGACGCAGGGCTGAGGCTCAGTGCCTGGGAGGCTAAGGCGCCACCGTCACCGGCACGCGCGGCGCCAGCGCACACATGAGCTCGTAGCCCACGGTGCCGGCGGCCTGGGCCACCTCGTCTATGGGCAGCAGGGCGCCGTTGCCGGCGCGGCCCCAGAGCGTGACCTCGCTGCCCAGGCCCGCCTCGGGCAAGACGCCGAGGTCCACCGCGATCATGTCCATGCTGACCCGGCCCAGGGTGCGCGTGCGAACGCCGTCGACCAGCACCGGCGTGCCGGTGGCGCAGTGGCGCGGGTAGCCGTCGGCATAGCCGCAGGCCACGACCCCGACGCGCAGGGGGCCGCTGGCGCGGAAGCTCGAGCCATAGCCCACGGCGTCGCCGGCCTGCAGCTGCTGCACGCCGATCAGGCGGGAGTTCAGGCTCATGGCGGGCTGCAGGCCCCAGTGGGCGGCGTCATGCTCGGGATAGTCCGGCACGCCGCCGTAGGCCGCGATGCCGGGGCGCACCCAGTCGGCGCGCACGGCCGGCTCCAGGCCGTGGCGCAGCGTGGCCGCGCTGTTGGCCAGGCTGCGCTCGCCGGGCAGGTCCTGGGTGGCCTCGGTGAAGCGGGCCAGCGGGGCGTCGATGCCGCCGGCCAGGTCGGCGTCGGCGAAATGCGTCATCAGCGAGATCTCGTCGACCTGCGGCAGGGCGTTCAGCCGCGTCCAGGCCGAGCGAAAGCGCGCCGGCGTGAAGCCCAGGCGGTTCATGCCCGAGTTGAGCTTGAGGAAGACCCGGTGCGGCTGGTGCGTCTTGTGGCTGGCCAGCATGTCGATCTGGGCGTCGCAGTGCACCGTGTGCCAGAGGTTCAGGCGCGAGCACAGCTCGAGGTCGCGCGCCTCGAACACGCCCTCGAGCAGCAGGATGGGGCCGCGCCAGCCGAGCTGGCGCAGGCGCTCGGCCTCGGCCAGGTCCAGCAGGGCAAAGCCGTCGGCGCCGCGCAGGCCTTCGAAGGCCCGCTCCAGGCCGTGGCCGTAGGCGTTGGCCTTGACCACGGCCCAGACCCGGGCGTCGGGCGCGGCGGCACGCAGGCGCGCGAGGTTGTGACGCAGGGCTTCGGTGTGGATGGTGGCGTGGATGGGACGGGGCATGGAGCGTCAGGGAAGGGGCTGGCGGTACCAGCGTATTCTGGCATCGGCGCCGCAGCGCCCCGCGGTCAGGGCGGGCACCACCACCCCAGCGTCAGGCGCCATGCCGGCAGCACAGCCGTGCCGGGAACCGCCTTCGCAAGGTTCAGGCGCTGCGCACGTGCACGCCGGGCTGGCGGCCGTCGTTCCAGCGGCCGCCCAGGGCGCGCTCGATCTGCGCCGCGAGCTGCAGCAGCAGGCCATCGTTGGCCTGTCTGGCCTGCGCCTGGATGCCGAAGGGCAGCCCGTTCTCCTGCCGCGCCATCGGCAGCGAGATGGCCGGGATGCCGCACAGGTTCGACAGCGGCGTGTAGGCGAAGAACTTCCACAGGTTGGCGAACCAGTCCAGCACATCCGGGTTGTCGCTGATCGTCAGGTACTCCATGGTGCCCACGCGCGGCGTGGGCAGCGCGGTAATGGGCGTGAGGATGATGTCCCAGTCCTCGAAGAAGCTGCCGAACGCGCGCGCCGTGCTGTTGAACACGCCCTGCATCTGGTAGCGCTCGGCGTACGACATGTCCTTGCCCGCCTCCCAGATGCGGATGTTGATCGGCTCGATCAGCTCAGCCGGCGGGCGCGCGAGGCCGCGCCCGGCCAGCATGCCGTTGATGACCTGCGCGAAGTTGCTGATGTAGCAGGTGGTCTGTGCGGCGAAGGCGGCGCGCAGGTCCGCCTGGGGCAGCGCCCACTCCACGTGGTGACCCAGGCCTTCCAGGAAGCGGCCGGCGCGCTCCAGCTCGGCCACGATGTGCGGCGTGGCGCGGTAGTCGCCCCACTCGTGCGAGAGCGCGATGCGCAGGCGGCCCGGGTCCTTGCGGATCAGCTCGGCATAGGGCTCGGGCGGCATCCAGTAGGGCATGAACTCGCCCGGCGCGCCGCCGCGGCAGACGTCGACGAAGGTGGCGGTGTCGCGCACCGTGCGGCTGTGGCAGCCCTGGATCGACACGTAGCCGGTGATGTCCGACAGGTGGGGGGCTATGGAGAACACGCCGCGCGAGGGCTTCAGGCCGATGTTGCCGTTGAAGCCAGCCGGGATGCGGATGGAGCCACCGCCGTCCGTCGCATGCGACATGGGCACCACGCCCGCCGCCACGATGGCGGAGGTGCCGGCGGAGGACCCGCAGGTGGTGTAGTCGGTGTTCCAGGGATTGCGCGTGACGTAGACCGCCGGGTTCTCGGCCGAGCTGCAGACGCCGAATTCCGGCGTGGTGGTGCGGCCCATCAGGTTCAGGCCAGCGTTGCGCATGCGGCTGGTGAGCCAGGTGTCGGCCGTGGGACGGTTGCCGCGCATGAAGAGCGAGCCCTGCTCCTGCAGCCGGCCCTTGAGCGTGGGGCCCAGGTCCTTCATGAGGAAGGGCACGCCGGCGAAGGGGCCGTCGGGGTTCATGCCGTCCTTGCGCGGATCGGCCACCACGTCCTCGAACACCTCGACCACGGCGCTCACCGCGGGGTTGACCTTCTCCACGCCGGCGGCGGCCTGCCGCGCCAGCTCGGCGGGCGTCACTTCGCCCTTGCGCACCCGTTCGGCCAGGCCCACGGCGTCGTGCGCGGCCCACTCGTCCCAGCTCATTGCCAATGTCATGTTGTCTGTCCTATTGAGAGATGGCGTGCCGATGCCCCAGCTCGGCGCTCGGCGCTGCCGCCAGCAGCTTGCGTGTGTACGGGTGCGCGGGGCGGGCGAAAACCTCCGAGGTCAAGCCCTCTTCCACGATCCGCCCCTGGTGCATCACGATCACGCGGTCGCACAGCTGGGCGGCCACGCGCAGGTCGTGCGTGATGAACAAGAGCCCCAGGCCCAGCTCAGCCTGGATGCTGCGCAGCAGGTCGAGGATCTGCGCCTGCACCGACACGTCGAGCGCGGACACGGCCTCGTCGGCCACCAGCACCTGTGGCTGGCAAGCGATGGCGCGCGCGATCGCCAGGCGCTGGCGCTGGCCGCCGGAAAATTGGTGCGGGTAGCGCTCGAGCGCCTGGCGCGGCAGCTGGATGCGGTCCATCAGCTGCTCGGCCGTCTGGCTCGCCTGGCGCGCGTCCATGCCGAAATTGATCGCGCCCTCGACCATGGAGGAGCCGACGCGGCGGCGCGGGTTGAGCGAGCGGTTCGGGTCCTGGAACACCACCTGCACGCGCGAGCGCAGCGGGCGCAGCCGGCCTTCGGACAGGTCCTGCACCTCGGTGTCGCCCCACTGGATGATGCCCGCGCTTGGGTCAATCAGGCGGATCATGCAGCGCGCCAGCGTGGACTTGCCCGAACCCGATTCGCCGACGATGCCCACGGTCTCGCCGCGGTGCACGGCCACGGCCGCATCGTGCAGCGCGGTGTTGTGGCGCGCGCGGCCCAGCCAGTCGCGCCGCACGTAGGTCTTGCTCACGCCCCGGCCCGCCAGCATCGGCGGGCCGCCGGCCGGCGCGCGCGGCGCGGGCGGCGTCATGCCGGGTACGGCGTCGAGCAGCATGCGGGTGTAGGCCTCGCGCGGCTGCAGCAGCACCTGCTCGCACGGCCCCTGCTCCACCACCTGGCCGCGGTGCATCACCATCACCTCGTCGGCGATCTCGGCGACCACGCCCATGTCGTGCGTGATGAACAGCACGGCGCTGCCCTGCTCGGCCTGCAGCTCGGCGATCAGCTTGAGGATTTCGGCCTGCGTGGTCACGTCCAGCGCGGTGGTCGGCTCGTCGCAGATCAGCAACCTGGGCTTGAGGACGATGGCCATCGCGATCACGATGCGCTGGCGCTGCCCGCCCGAGAGCTGGTGCGGGTAGCTCGCATAGATGCGCGCGGGCTCGGGCAGGCGCACGCGCTCGAAGATGGCGAGGATGTGCGCGCGCCGCTTGGCCGCCGGCCAGCCGGTGTGGGTGCGCAGCAGCTCGTCGACCTGCTCGCCGCAAGTATGCACCGGGTTAAGCGCGGTCATGGGCTCCTGGAACACCATGGCCATGCCGGTGCCGCGCAGGGCGCGCAGGCGCGGCTGCGGCAGGTAGCGGCCGTCGGCCAGCAGGGTCTCGCCCGCCAGCGCGATGCGGCCGGCGCGGATCTCCAGCCCCTTGGCGAGCAGACCCATCACGGTGGTGGCCAGCACCGACTTGCCGGAGCCCGATTCGCCGACGATGCACAGCGTGCGGCCGGCGCGGATGCGCAGCGAGAGGTTCTCGATCGCAAACGGCCGGTCGGCGTCGGCGGGCAGGGCCACCTGCAGGCCTTCGACGTGGAGGATGGTCTGGTCGGTCATGGCTGGGCTCACACGCGTTGGGAGAATTTGGGGTCGAGCACGTCGCGCAGGCCGTCGCCGAGCAGGTTGATGGCCAGCACCGTGGGCACCAGGAACAGGGCCGGGAACATCACGTTGCCGGGGCTCTGCGAGAACTGCACGCGGCCTTCGGCCATGATGCTGCCCCAGGTCGGCACGTCGGCCGGCAGGCCCAGGCCGAGGAAGCTCAGGATGGCCTCGGTCAGCACGGCCGAGGCGGCGATGAAGGTGCCCTGCACGATCAGCGGCGCCAGCGCGTTGGGCAGGATATCGCGCCACAGGATCACGGCGTTGGGCGTGGCCAGCGCACGCGCCGCCTCGACGAAGGGTTCGTCGCGCAGACCCATGACCAGCGCGCGCACCAGCCGCGTGACGCGCGGCACTTCAGGCACGGCAATGGCGAGGATCACGGTGGACAGGCTGGCGCCCAGCACGGCCACCAGCGTGATGGCCAGCAGCACCGCAGGGATGGCCATGAGGCCGTCCATGACGCGCATGAGCACGGCATCGACCGCGCGGAAGTAGCCGGCCAGCATGCCCAGCAGGCAGCCGAGCAGCACCGCCACCGCGGCGGTGAAGAGACCCACCGTGAGCGAGATGCGGGTGCCGTAGAGCACCCGGCTCCAGACGTCGCGCCCGAAGCTGTCGCTGCCCATCCAGAACGTGTGGGCGACCTGCCTGCCATCGAGCAGCGTCACCTGGCCGGCGGTGCCGGCGGGCGCCGAAACGAAGGAGGCATCCATCGCGGAAGGGTCCAGCGTGCCGAGCCAGGGCGCGAGCAACGCCAGCAGTGCCAGAACGGCCAACACCGCGGCGGCGCCGCGCACCGCACCGTTACGCCAGAGTCTTTTCCAGGTGTTCATGTCGGGTTCAGTAGCGGATGCGCGGGTCGAGGAAAAGGTAGCTCACGTCGACCAGCAGGTTGATCAGCACGTAGGTCAGCGCGAAGAACAGCACCACGCCCTGCAGCACCGGAAAGTCGCGGTTAAGCACCGCATCCACCGTCAGCTGGCCCAGGCCGGGAATGGCGAACACGGTCTCGGTCACCACCACGCCGCTCAGCAGCAGAGCGGCGCTGACACCGATCACCGTCATCACCGGCACGGCCGCATTGCGCAGCGCGTGGTGCGTGAGCACCGCCCTCTCTTTGATGCCCTTGGCGCGCGCGGTGCGGATGTAGTCCTCGGTCAGCGCCTCGCTCACGGAGGCACGGGTCACGCGCGCCAGCAGCGCCACGTAGGTCACGGCCAGCGTGAGACAGGGCAGCGCGAGCTGCATGAACCAGGGGCCGAGGCCCGCCGCGAGGCGCTGGTAGCCCTGCACCGGGAACCACTTCAGCTGCAGCGCGAAGACGTAGATCAGCACGTAGCCGATAACGAACACCGGCACCGAAAAGCCGGCGACGCAAAAGGCCATGACCGCGCGGTCCAGCCAGCCGCCCATGCGCCAGGCCGCCAGCGTGCCCAGTGGCAGCGCGATGGCGATCGCCAGCAGCAGCGTGCCGCCGGCCAGCGAGAGCGTGGGCTCCATGCGCTGGGCGATCAGTTCCAGCACGGGCTTGTTGAGGAAGAACGAATAGCCCAGATCGCCCCGCAGCACGCCCTCGCTCCAGATGACGAACTGCGTCCACAGCGGCTTGGCGAGGCCGAGCTGCTCGCGGATGCGGGCGATGTCCTCGCTGGTGGCGCCGTTGCCGCCGATGACGGCCGCCGGATCGCCCGGCGTGAGGCGCACGATCATGAACACCGCGATGGCTACCACCAGCAGCACGGGCAGCGTGGCCAGCAGGCGTTTGCCGAGAAATGTCAACATGCCGGATTCCCTGTCGGGATCCGCCCGCGGCGGATCACTGCTTCTTGATGTTCCAGTAGACCTGCGCGCCGGCCGGCACGATGCCGGTGACGCCCTTGCGCACCGCCGCGGGCACGCTGTACTGGCCCAGCGGCACGTGGCTGACGGTCTCGAAGGCGCGCAGCTGGGCGGCTTCCGCGAGCTTCTTCTTCTCGGCGTCGGTGCCGGCGCGGGCGAACTGGGCCTTGATCCCCTCGAGCTTGGCGTCGTCCTGCCAGCCGAACCAGCCCTTGTCGCCGCGCGCGTTCATCATGGCCATGGTCAACGGGTTCTGGATGTCCTCGGCCACCCAGGCGGTCAGGAAGGCGTTCCAGCCGCCGGCCGAGGGCGCGTCCTTCTTGGCGCGGCGCGACACCAGGGTCTGCCAGTCCATGGTCTGCAGGTCGACCTTGAAGCCGGCCTGTTCGAGCTGCTGCTTGGCCACCAGCGGCAGCTTGCTGATGGGCGCCTGGTCGGTCGGCCGCATCAGGACGATGGGCTCGCCCTTGTAGCCGGCTTCCTGCAGCAGCTGCCGGGCCTTCTGCGGGTTGGCGACGCCGGTGTAGTCGCCTGTGGCCTGCGACTCGAAGGCCGTGCCGCAGGGGAACATGCTCTTGCAGAACTTGTACAGGCCGGGCGTGCCCACCTGGGTCTTGAGGAACTGCTCCTGGCCCATGGCAATCATCGCCGCATGGCGGATCTTCTCGTTGTTGAACGGCGGCTGCAGGTGATTGAAGCGGAAGATGTACTGCAGGCCCGAAGGCTGCGCATCGACCAGCTGGATGTTCGGATTGACGCGCAGCGTGGCGTACTGCTCGAACGCCGGCTGCTCAAGGATGTCGGCCTCGCCGGCGATCAGCGCATTCATCTGCGTCTGCGGATCCCGGATGATCAGCCACTCGACGCGGTCCACGTAGACCTGCTTGCCGCCGGTGGTGCCCGAGGGCGCCTCGGCGCGCGGCTTGTATTTCGGGTTCTTGGCGAACACCACGCGTTCGCCGGGCTTGAACTCATCGGCCCTGAAGATGAAGGGGCCGGAGCCGATGGTTTCCTTGATTTGCTGGTCGCCCGGCGTGTCCGCCACGCGCTTGGGCATGATGAAGGGCACGTTCGACGAGGGCTTGCCCAGGGCCTCGAGCACCAGTCCGAAGGGCTCCTTGAGCACGATGATGAAGGTCTTCGCGTCCGGCGTCTCGTACCTGTCGATGGACTTGGCGAGCAGGCCGCCCAGCGTATCGCGGCTGGACCAGCGCTTGAGTGAAGCCACCACGTCCTCGCTGGTGACGGGCTTGCCGTCGTGGAACTCCAAGCCGTCGCGCAGCGTGAAGGTCCAGGACTTCTTGTCCTTGGAAACAGCCCACTTGTCGACCATCTGCGGCTTGATCCCGCCCTGGGCGTCGGTGCCGAACAGCGTGTCGTAAACCATGTAGCCGAAGTTGCGCGTCACGTAGGCCGTGGTCCAGATCGGATCGAGGATGGTGATGTTGGACTGGGCGATGATCTTGAGGGTGGAAGCCGGCGCCTGGGCCTGCGCCGGCAGCGCGGCCGCGAGCACCAGCCCGGCCGCCATGCCGCAGGCGAGCTGGCGGCGCGAGAGCCCGCGCCGGATGGCTGGTGCGACGGCGCTCATGACATCGATCTTCTGCATTTGCATGTCCATTCCGGGAGAGAAGCCTTCCATGACAGGCCGGGGCCCGCCGCCAGCACCCCCTGCACGCAAGCAAAGAGGCATGAAGGAAATGTAGGGGCCGCCTCCCCTGTTGGATATATACAGTTGCGGCGCTGTGCGCTATAACAGTTGCACCGATGCATGCAGGATTTCCCGCATGGGTCGGGCAGATGTACATAGACAGTGCATCGCCCGTCGCAACGCCCTGCGGGAACCAGGACCACGTGATCACTATCAACAGCAAGCTGCCCACGCCCTTGGTGCGCCAAGTCTACGATGCGCTGGTCGACAAGATCAACAAGGGCGCTCTGCGCGCGGGCACGAAGCTCGAATCGGTACGCAGTCTGGCGCGGCACTGCGGCATCAGCACCATGACGGTGACCAACGCCTACAACCGGCTGGTCGCCGAAGGCTATATCGAGGCGCGCCCGGCCAGCGGCTACTTCGTCACCGCCGCCATCAGCCGCACCACGGTGCAGCGGCGCAAGCCCTTCGTGGGCAATACCTCGGTGGATTCGCTGTGGCTGCTGCAGCGCGTGTACGAGGACGACGCCACCCTGCTCAACGCGGGCTGCGGCTGGCTGCCGCCCGACCATCTCTACATCGACGGCCTGCGCCATGCCCTCGCGGGACTGGCGCGCAAGCAGGCCGCGAGTTTCGCGAGCTACGGCACGCCCTACGGCTACCTGCCGCTGCGCCAGCAGGTGCAGACGCAGCTGGCGGCGCGCAGCATCGACGCCGCGCCGCACCAGATCGTGCTCACCCATGGTGCGTCGCAGGCGCTGGACCTGGTGGCGCGCTGCCTGCTTCAGTCGCGCGACACGGTGCTGGTGGACGACCCGGGCTACTGCAACCTCTTCCCTACGCTGCGCGCGCTCGATGTGCGGCTGATCGGCGTGGAGCGTACACCCGAGGGGCCCGACGTCGAGGCGCTGCAGGCGCTCGCGCAGCGCTACCGGCCCAAGGCGTTCTTCACCAACACCAACCTGCACAACCCCACGGGCGGCTGCTGCACGCCTGCAGCCTCGCACCAGATCCTGCGCCTGGCCGAGCAGTACGACTTCCGCATCGTGGAGGACGACATCTTCGCGGGCCTGCAGCCGGCGGCCGCCCACAGCATCGCCAGCCTGGACCAGCTGCAGCGCGTGGTGCACATAGGCAGTTTTTCCAAGACCATCTCGCCCACCCTGCGCGTCGGCTTTGTCGCCTGCAACGAGGACATGGCCGAGAGGCTGGTTTACCTGAAGATGGCCAGCGGCCTCACCACGTCCGAGCTCAGCGAGAAGCTGGTGCACGCGGTGCTGGTGGAAGGCCACCACCGAGCGCACCTGGCGCGGCTGGCCGAGAACCTGGCAGTCGAGCAGCGGGCCGTGTGCGACGGGCTGGCCGCCGCGGGCATGCGGCTGTTCACCCGGCCCACGGGCGGCCTGTTCGTGTGGGCCGGCTTTGCGCCAGACATGGTGGACGTGCGCGAGGTGGCGCAGCGCGCGGTGGCCGAGGGCATCATGCTCGCGCCGGGCTACCTGTTCCGGCCCGACCAGCAGCCCTCGCCCTGGCTGCGCTTCAACGTCGGCTACTCGAACGACCCGCGCCTGTACCGCTTTCTGGCCGCGCAGGTCCGGGCGTTCGGCGCCGGCCCGGCCAAGTCGCCCCAGGCCAGCACCAGGGACTGAGCAGTCCGCCGGGCCGGCGCCTGGCTTCGCCCAGCGCGCCTGCAAAACAGCGGCCCTGCCGCACAATGGTGCACGGATACAGGCCGCCGGACCGTCACGGGCGGCGTGATATAACCCGCTGTCACTTGGAGACACACTTTTTTCTGACCCCGGCATCCCCCGGCCATTGCCCATGACAGCCATTCGATGAAGCGCGGTTTCTACACCATCATGTCGGCGCAGTTCTTCAGCTCGCTGGCCGACAACGCGCTGTTCGTGGCCGCCGTCGAACTGCTGCGCAGCGGTGGGGCCGCCGAGTGGCAGCGCGCCGCCCTGGTGCCGATGTTCGCGCTGTTCTACGTGATCCTCGCGCCCTTCGTAGGCGCCTTCGCCGACGCCCTGCCCAAGGGCAAGGTGATGTTCATCAGCAACGCGATCAAGGTGGTGGGCTGCCTGCTGATGCTGGTCGGGCTGCACCCGCTGGCGGCCTATGCCATCGTGGGCCTGGGCGCGGCGGCCTACTCGCCGGCCAAGTACGGCATCCTGACCGAGCTGCTGCCGGCCTCCCAGCTGGTCAAGGCCAACGGCTGGATCGAGGGCCTGACCATCGCCTCCATCATCCTGGGCGTGCTGCTGGGCGGCCAGCTGGTCGGCCCCATGCTCGCGCCCACCATGCTGTCCTTCGACTTCCCGGTGCTCACCACCGGCGTGGACACGGCGCCCGAGGCGGCGATCTTCGTGCTGATCTTCGTCTACGCCGTGGCGGCCTGGTTCAACACCCGCATTCCGCACACTGGCGTGGAGATGCGGCCCATGCGCAGCGACCCGCGCCTGGGCACGCTGCGCAACGCGCTGCGCCTGCTGCCCGACTTCTGGCACTGCAACTACCGGCTCTGGCAGGACAAGCTGGGCCAGATCTCGCTGTCCACCACCACGCTGTTCTGGGGCGTGAGCGGCAACCTGCGCTACATCGTGCTGGCCTGGAGCGCCGCCGCGCTGGGCTACAGCACCACCGAGGCCTCATCCCTGGTCGGCGTGGTGGCGATAGGCACCGCCGTGGGCGCGGTGGTGGCCTCGGTGCGCATGCGGCTGGACATGGCGACCTCGGTGATCCCGCTGGGCGTCGCCATGGGCCTGCTGGTGATAGGCATGAACTTCATCGGCAACGTCTGGGTGGCGGCGCCCTTCCTGGTGCTGCTGGGCGGCCTGGGCGGCTTCCTGGTGGTGCCGATGAACGCGCTGCTGCAGCACCGCGGCCACAACCTGATGGGCGCCGGGCGCTCGATCGCGGTGCAGAACTTCAACGAGCAGGCCTGCATCCTGGGCCTGGGCGCGTTCTACAGCCTGTCCACTGGCATGGGCCTGTCGGCCTTCGGCGCGATCACGGCCTTCGGCGTGGTGGTGGCCGGCGTGATGTGGCTGATCCAGCGCTGGCACAAGACCAACCTCGTGCGCTACCGCGCGGAGGTCGAGCACCTGCTGGCCATCGCCCGTAGCGACACGCACCATTGATGCCCGGCCACGCGCCCCTGCTTCCCACCCTCGCGCTGCTGCTCAACGCCCTGGTCTGGGGGCTGTCCTGGTGGCCGTTCCGCCAGCTCGAGCGGCTGGGCCTGCACCCGCTGTGGGCCACGGCCATGGTCTACCTGCTCTCGCTGGCCTGCCTGCTGGCCTGGCGGCCCGGCGCCTGGCGCGGCTGGAGCCGCCAGCCCCTGCTGTGGCTGCTGATGCTGGCCACGGGCCTGTCCAACGTGGGCTTCAACTGGGCCGTGACCGTGGGCGACGTGGTGCGCGTGGTGCTGCTGTTCTACCTGATGCCGGCCTGGTCCATCCTGCTGGCCTGGTGGCTGCTCGGCGAGCGGCCCACGCGCGCCGCGCTGGGCCGGCTGGCGCTGGCCCTGAGCGGGGTGCTGATCGTGCTCAAGGCGCCGGACTCGGCCTGGCCCTGGCCCGAGACCGCGGCCGACTTCCTGGCCCTGCTGGGCGGCTTCAGCTTCGCGCTGACCAATGTGCTGCTGCGCCGGCTGCACCGCACGCCCGAGGCCTCGCGCGCCCTGGCCATGTTCGGCGGCGGCGCGGGGATGGCGAGCGCGGTCGCGCTGCTGGGCCTGACCCTGGGCAGGGGCGGCGTCACGCCGCTGCCGGCCCCCTCCGCCGACTGGCTGGTGCTGGGCGGGCTGCTGAGCCTCGCATTCCTGGCCGGCAACCTGGCCCTGCAGTACGGCGCGGCGCGCTTGCGCGCCCATGCCACGGCGCTGATCATGCTGTCCGAGGTGGTGTTCGCCAGCCTGTCCTCGGTG
Source organism: Comamonadaceae bacterium 2FH (assembly GCA_005503335.1). GTDB lineage: Bacteria > Pseudomonadota > Gammaproteobacteria > Burkholderiales > Burkholderiaceae_C > SCMQ01. The sequence goes on along the minus strand of SCMQ01000019.1, from coordinate 33,125 downwards.
CTGCTGGGCGCGGCCGAGCTGTCGGCGCGCACCCTGGCGGGCGGCGCGCTGGTGATCCTGGCGGCCGCGCTCTCGGCCTGGCCGACGCGCGTCGAGCGCAGCGCGCTGGCCGGCTCCTGAACGGAGGAACCATGACCACGGCTTACGACTTCGACGCGCCCCGCATCGACGGCCGGCCCCAGCCGCTGGCCGCCTGGCGCGGCCAGGTGCTGCTGATCGTCAACACCGCCAGCGCCTGCGGCTTCACGCCGCAGTACGCAGGCCTGGAGCAGTTGCACAAGGCTTACGGACCGCGCGGCCTGGTGGTGCTGGGCTTCCCCTGCAACCAGTTCGGCCGCCAGGAGCCTGGCCCCGAGCACGAGATCGCGGCCTTCTGCGCAAGCAACTACGGCGTGGACTTTCCGATGATGGCCAAGCTCGAGGTCAACGGCCCCGGCGTCCACCCGCTGTACCGCTGGCTCAAGGACCAGGCCCCCGGCCTGCTCGGCACCCGGGCCATCAAGTGGAACTTCACCAAGTTCCTGGTCGGCCGCGACGGCCGGGTGCTGCGCCGCTACGCCCCGCGCACCCCGCCCGCGCAGCTGGCCGGCGACATCGAGGCGGCGCTGGCGGTAAAGGCCTGAACCTCAGGCGGTGGTCTGGCGCTGAAAGGCGCGCACGCCCAGCACCACGCCGGCCACCAGCAGGGCGATGCCCGCACCCGTGCCGAGGTCGGGCCCCTGGCCGCGGTGCCAGAAGCCGTAGGCCAGGGCCGCCAGGGTCTCGAACACGATGAGCTGGCCGCTCAGCGAGGTGGGCAGGCGCTGGCTGGCGCGGCTCCAGGCCAGGGTGCCCAGCCAGGAGGCGAACAGGCCCATGGCCAACATCAGCAGCAGGAACAGGCCGGGCCGGGGGCCCAGGCCGGCCCAGCCGCTGGCGGCGAACGCGCCCTCGCCCGGCCACAGCAGGTAGCCTATCCAGCCCAAGGCCGCCAGCGGCAGCGTGGCCAGGCCCTGGGCCGTGGTCCAGGCGGTGGCCGACAGGGCCGGGTGGCGCTGCAGCCAGCGCGCGTTGCGTATCGGGTACCAGGTCCAGGCCGCGACGGCCACCCCGGTCAGCGCGGCGCCCAGCGAGTAGGCCCCGGCTCCGCCGGCCTCGACCCGCGCCATTTCCGAGCGGTTGACCAGGGCGATGCCGGCGGCGATCAGGCCCAGCGAGGGCGCCAGCCTGGCCCAGGGCAGGGCCCGCTCGTGCCAGTTGGCGCAGACCGCGATCACCACCGGCAGCGCGCCGATGATCACGCTGGCCAGCGGCACGCCCGCGGCCTGGATGCCGGCCGACAGGAACAGGTAATAAAGGATGTTGCCCACCAGGGACAGCTTGAAGGCCTCGGCCCAGTCGGCGCGCGTGAGCGCGGCCAGGCGCGCGCGGTCGGGCAGGGCCAGCAGCAGGGCCACCAGGCCGAAGGCCAGGTAGCGGCCGAAGGCCAGGGCCGGCGGCGGGTAATCGGGCAGCAGGGCCGGCGCGACGAACACCAGCCCCCACATCAGGCCCGCCGCCAGCGCGTAGGCCACGCCGGCGAACAGGTCCCTGGGGCTCACGCGACGATCTCGCGGCGGCGTTGCGCGCGCGCCAGGGTGCGCTCGGCGGCGCGCGGGTCCAGCCCGTAAAGCTCGGCGAAGGCCGGCACGGCCTGGCCGCTGGCCTCGAAGGCGCGCAGCAGGGCCTCGTCCTTGGCGGCGCGCGCGGCGGCCTCGGCCAGGGCCTCGTCGAGCAGGGCGTTGGCCGACTCGTCGCGTCCGCGCACCCGCTCGGCATAGGCCTCGCGCGTCAGGCCCGAGGCCTCGAAGGCCTGGAGCAGGCGCTCGCGCAGCTTGGCGCGCGGGTCCTCGCCCTCGCGCGGCTTGCGCCGGCGGAACACCTCGAGCAGGGCATGGTGCTGATGTTCGGGCGCCACGGCCTCCACGGCCTGGCCCTGCAGGTCGCGGCGCGGCTGGCCCGAGGCCATGGCCGAGAGGTAGCGCGTGGAGCGGGTGTGCAGGGCCAGCGCGGCCTTCAGCGCCTCGGGCTCGAGGTCCGCGCCATGGGCGGCCAGCAGGTCTTCGAAGATGCCGCGCTTGAGCGGCGCCGGCGCCTCGCCGAACAGGCGCGGGTAGAGGCCGGCCAGCCGCTCGAGCAGGGGGTGGCTGCGGCGCGGCGCGGCGGGACGGTCCGGCCGGGGCGCCGCGGGCGCGGCCGCCTGGGGGGACGGGCGCCCCCCGCGGCCAGCGCCCCGGCGGCCGCGCCGCGCGCCGCGGGGGGCGGCAGGTCTGGCCGGGGCGGCAACTTCGGCGGCTTTCACCTCGGCAGGCGTGGCGGCAGGCTCGGCGGCCACAGCGGAAAGGGGGGCCTGGTCGGGCAGGGTGTCGGTCATGGCGTGACGAAGCGGCGGGTCAAAACCCGCCATCATGCCAGCCCCGGCGAATCGGGTCAGCCGGCCAGGGCTTGGTCGAGCAGCTCGACCCAGTGCCGCACCGGCGTGTCGGTGCCGCTTTGCAGGTGGGTAATGCAGCCTATGTTGGCGCTGGCTATGCACTCGGGCTGGCTGGCCTGCAGCTGGGCCAGCTTGCGGTCGCGCAGCTGCAGGCTGAGCTCGGGCTGGAGCACCGAGTAGGTGCCGGCCGAGCCGCAGCACAGATGCGATTCGCTGGCCGCGAGGCGCAGCTCGAAGCCGAGTTCGCCCAGGTGCTTTTCCACCCCGCCGCGCAGCTGCTGGCCATGCTGCAGCGTGCAAGGGGGGTGGAAGACGACGCGGCCGGCTGGCGCCTTGACCCGACCGCGCAGCGCGGCCACGAGATCGGGCAGCAGCTCGCTAAGGTCCCTCGTGAGCTCGCCGATGCGGCGCGCCTTGGCCGCGTAGGCCGGGTCGTGCTGCAGCAGATGGCCGTATTCCTTGACCGTGACGCCACAACCCGAGGCGTTCATGACGATGGCCTCGACCTGGCCTTGCTCGACCAGGGGCCACCAGGCGTCTATGTTGGCGCGCATCTGCGCCAGGCCCCCTTCCTGGTCGTTCAGGTGGAACCTGACCGCGCCGCAGCAGCCGGCCTCGGGCGCGACCAGGGTCTGGATGCCGGCGGCGTCGAGCACGCGCGCCGTGGCGCTGTTGATGTTGGGCATCATGGCGGGCTGCACGCAGCCGGCCAGCATCAGCACCTTGCGCGCATGGGTGCGGGTCGGCCAGCTGCCGGCCGCCTGCTTCGGCGGCACCTTGGCCTGGAGCTTGGCGGGCAGCAGGCCGCGCACGGCCTGGCCCAGCTTCATGGCCGGGGCGAACAGCGGCGAGGGCAGGCCTTGCTTGAGCGCCCAGCGCAGCACGCGCTCGCCGGCCGGGCGCGGCACCTTGGCCTCGACGATCTTGCGGCCTATGTCGACCAGGTGGCCGTACTGCACGCCCGAGGGGCAGGTGCTCTCGCAGTTGCGGCAGGTCAGGCAGCGGTCCAGGTGCAGCTGGGTCTTGCGCGTGGGCTCGGCGCCCTCGAGCACCTGCTTCATCAAATAGATGCGGCCGCGCGGCCCGTCGAGCTCGTCGCCTAGCAGCTGGTAGGTCGGGCAGGTGGCGGTGCAGAAGCCGCAGTGCACGCATTTGCGCAGGATGGCCTCGGCCTCGCGGCCTTCGGGTGTGTCCTGGAATTCGGGGGCGAGATGGGTCTGCATGGTCAGAATTCAGAGTACAGGCGGCCGCGGTTGAAGATGCCCGCCGGGTCGAACTGGGCCTTTAGCTCGCGGTGGATGCGGTCCAGCGGCGGCGCCAGCGGCGTGAACACGGGCGTACGGTCGTCGCCGCCGCGGAACAGCGTGGCATGGCCGCCGGCACGCGCCGCCGCGGCGCGCACGCGCTCGGCATCGCCCACCGGCAGCCAGACCCAGCGCTGCGCCCCGCCCCACTCCACCAGGGTGGGGCCGATATCCAGCGCGGCGGCCGTGTCGGGCAGGCTCAGGCGCCACAGCGCCTGGCCGGGCCGGGACGCGAAGAAGGGCAGGGTCTGCTCGCGCAGGTTCTGCCACAGGGGATCGGCCGCCCCGTCCACGGCCTGGCCGCCCATGGTTTTCTGCGCCGCGGCCACGGCAGCGCGCGCGCCGCGCAGGCGCAGGGCCAGCCGGCCCGCCTGCCAGCAGCAGGCGTTGATGGGCAGGGGCTGGCCGCCCCAGCGGTTGAGCTGGATGCGCGCGGCGTCTTCGTCCATGTCGAACCACAGGGTGGCCTCGGCCGGCGCCATGGGCAGCACCTTGAGGCTGACCTCGACGATCAGGCCCAGGGTGCCGAGCGCGCCGGCCATCAGGCGGCTGAGGTCGTAGCCGGCCACGTTCTTCATGACCTGGCCGCCGAAACTCAGCAGTTCGGCGCGGCCGTTGAGCAGGCTGAGGCCCAGCACGTAGTCGCGCACCGCGCCCACGCTGGCGCGCGCCGGGCCGTTCAGGCCGCTGGCGACCATGCCGCCCACGGTGGCGCCGGGGCCGAAATGCGGCGGCTCGAAAGGCAGGCACTGGCCGCGCTCGGCCAGCGCGGCCTCGAGCTCGGCCAGCGGCTGGCCGGCGCGCGCCGTGACCACCAGCTCGCTGGGCTCGTAGCTCACGATGCCGCTGAGCGCGCGGGTGTCCAGCGGCTCGCCGACCAGGGACTGGCCGTAGAAGTCCTTGCTGCCGCCGCCGCGTATGCGCAGCGGCTGGCCGTGGGCGGCGGCTTCGCGCACGGTCTCGGTGAGGGTCTGAAGGGCGGAATCCATGCGGCCATGGTAAGTCCATCCATCCCGCCGCGACCGCTGTGCGGGCTTGATGTTTTTGAACGAGGCTTGTGCGCTTTTTTCGTTCAGTCCTGGAAGAAGTTGACCGGCAGGCCCGGCTGGTCCACGCGCAGCGCGAACACGCAGCCGGCCTGCGGCTGCTCGGCCAGCTCGCGCGCGCTGCGTCCATGGCGCGCCGTGGTCAGGTACAGCGTCCTGAGGTCCGCGCCACCGAAGCAGGCCATGGTCGGGCATTGCACCGGCGTGGGCAGCTCGGCCAGCAGCTCGCCGGCCGGCGAGAGCTTGAGCAGGCGGCGCCCCTCGTACTGGGCCGACCAGTAATTGCCCTGGGCATCTACCGCGGCGCCGTCGGGCCGGCCGCCGTAGGGCGCGGCGGCCGGGTCGCCCCAGGCCCAGCCGGGCGGCTTGGGGGGCATCTGCTGGAATACGCGCGGGTTCGAGAGCTGGTTGGCCTCGGCGTCCCAGTCCCAGGCGCGGATGCGGTGCGAAGAGGTGTCGGCCCAGTACAGGATGCGCGCGTCGGGCGACCAGGCCAGGCCGTTGGCCACCGTGGCCTCGCCGGCCATGCGCGTCAACGCCGGCGCGCGGCCGCCCCGCGCGTCGAGCGCATAGAGCGCCGCGGCGGCCTGGTCGCGCGGCTCGTACAGGGTGCCGACCCAGAAGCGGCCCAGGGCGTCGCACTTGCCGTCGTTGCTGCGCGCGGTGGCGCTGTCGTGCGGCAGGCGCGCCAGGCATTGCAGCTCGCCGCCCCATTGGCGCGCACGGTAGATGCCGTCGCGCAGGCCCAGCACCAGGCCGCCGCTGGCGGCCGGCGCGATGCAACCGGGCTCCTGAGGCAACTCCCAGCGCTCGACGGCGCCGCCGGCATCGGCGCGCAGCACGCTGCGCCGCGCGATGTCGATCCAGTACAGACGCTGCTCCACGGGGTGCCAGAACGGGGATTCGCCGAGCTCGCAGGGCTGGTCCACGAAGGTCTGCCAGGAAGTCATCGCACGGCCTCCACCTCGATGCGCATCTGCGCGCTCATGGTCTCACCGGGCTGCAGCACGCGCAGGCCCAGGTCCTCGGCGCGCTGGCCGGCCGCGACCAGGTTGGCGGCGTTGTTGACATGGCTGACCGGCTCGATGGCGACGGTGTCGCGCGCGCCGTTGGTGAACACGACCAGGCAGCCGAGGTCGGAGCGGATGCGCATGCGCAGGGCCTCGTCGCGCAGCTGGACCAGGCCGTCCCAGCCGTCGAAGCAATGGTCCAGGTCGAGCGAGGCGCAATCGGTGTCCAGGCCCTGCACGCTGGCGCGCCGGGTCGGCAGCTTGTCCTCGCCCATCTCCCAGCGCCCCTGGGCCTGGAAGGCAATGTGGCTGCCCGGGCGCTTGACGAAGAAGGGATGCCAGCCCAGGCCGGCCGGGACCGGCTGTCCGGCCTGGTTGCTGAGGCTGAGCCTGAGCTCCAGCGCATCGGGCGTCAGGCGGAACTCCTGGGTGCTGGCGAAGGCGAAGGGCCAGGCGGCGTCGGGCAGGTGCTGGTAGGCGAGCCTGGCCGACTGCGCGTCGGCCGCCAGCACCTGCCAGGGCTGCTGCCAGCCCACGCCGTGGATGGCGTGCGGCTCGGGCGGGTTGTTGGCCGCCAGCGGGTAGCTCTGGCCCTGCCACTGCAGCAGGGCCTGGGCTATGCGGTTCGAATAGGGCACCAGCGGGTAGCTGGCGGACTGGCGCGACGTGGCGAGCTGGGCCGCCGGCTGGCTGCGCAGCACCGGCAGCTCGCCCAGCCAGAGCCCGACGATGCAGCCGCCCAGGGCAGGGGCGATCTCGCAGCGCAGCCGCTCGCTGGACAGTTGGAGGGTATGGGTCATGGACGGTATCGGATGAAATCTGGCCGACGCATTGTGCACGCAGGCCCTGCCGGGCGCTCCAATGGAAAAGGCCCGCCGGAGGCGGGCCCTGGATGCCGGGAACCGCCGGCCTGCCAGGGCAGGCCGCGGGCACGGATCAGCGGTTGTAGGCGGTTTCGCCGTGGGACGTGATGTCCAGGCCTTCGCGCTCGTGCTCCTCGCTGACGCGCAGGCCGATCGTGAGGTCGACGATCTTGTAGGCGATGAAGGACACCACGCCGGACCAGACGATGGTCAGCAGCACGGCCTTGGCCTGGGTCCAGACCTGGGCCGCGATCGAGTAGTCGGCGGCCGTCACCACGCTGGCGGTGACCCAGTCGGCCACGAAGCCCGGGCCGCCCAGGCTGGGCGAGTTGAACACGCCGGTCAGCAGGGCGCCGACGATGCCGCCCACGCCGTGCACGCCGAACACGTCCAGCGAGTCGTCCGCGCCGAGCAGCTTCTTGAGGCCGTTGACACCCCACAGGCAGGCGAAGCCGGCGATCAGGCCGATCACCAGGGCACCGCCGATGCCGACGTTGCCGGCGGCCGGCGTGATGGCCACCAGGCCGGCCACGGCGCCCGAAGCGGCACCCAGCATCGAGGCCTTGCCGCGCATCAGCGCCTCACCCACGCACCAGGCCAGCACGGCGGCGGCGGTGGCGACCAGGGTGTTGATGAAGGCCAGGGCGGCGAAGCCGTTGGCTTCCAGGGCGGAGCCGGCGTTGAAGCCGAACCAGCCCACCCACAGCAGCGAGGCACCGACCATGGTCAGCGTCAGGCTGTGCGGCGCCATGGACTCACGGCCGTAGCCGATGCGCTTGCCCACCAGGAAGGCGCCCACCAGGCCGGCCACGGCGGCGTTGATGTGCACCACGGTGCCGCCCGCGAAGTCGAGCGCGCCCCACTGCCAGATCAGGCCGGCCTTGGCGGTCATCGCGTCCACCACTTCCTTGCCGGTGTAGGCGTCCGGGCCCATCCAGAACCAGACCATGTGCGCCACGGGCAGGTAGCTGAAGGTGAACCAGATCGTCATGAACAGCAGCACGGCGGAGAACTTGATGCGCTCGGCGAAGGCGCCGACGATCAGCGCGCAGGTGATGCCCGCGAAAGTGGCCTGGAAAGCGGCGAACACGATCTCGGGGATCACCACGCCCTTGCTGAAGGTCGCGGCGTTGGCGAAGGTGCCGGCTGCGTTGTCCCAGATGCCCTTCATGAACAGCCGGTCGAAGCTGCCGAAATAGGCATTGCCCTCGGTGAAGGCCAGGCTGTAGCCGTAGATGAACCACAGCACCACGATCAGCGAGAAGGTGACCATGACCTGCATCAGCACGGACAGCATGTTCTTGCTGCGCACCAGGCCGCCGTAGAACAGGGCCAGGCCGGGCACGACCATCAGGATCACGAGCAGGGTGGAGACCAGCATCCAGGCGGTATCGCCCTTGTTGGGCACCGGTGCCGGAGCGGCGGCGGCTTCGGCCGGCTTGGCTTCGGCAGCGGCAGGCGCGGCCGCAGCAGCGGCGGCGGGCGCCGCTGCGGGAGCGGCTTCGGCGGGCTTGGCTTCGGCGGCGGCCGGTGCCGTCGCCGCCGGCGCGGCGGCAGGCGCCTGGGCCGACACGAGGCCGGCGCCCATCAGCAGGCTCAGGCCCAAGGCCAGGGAGGCAAGCAGTTTCTTCATGTCCGTGTTCTCTCGTCTTGTGCTTTATTCGGGAAGGACAGGCCGGGCGCGGCGCGCGCCAGCCGGTCCCGCAAATCTCACAATGCTTCCTTGCCGGTCTCGCCGGTGCGGATGCGGATCACCTGCTCGAGGTCGTAGACGAAGATCTTGCCGTCGCCGATCTTGCCGGTGCGGGCGGCACCCTCGATGGCTTCGATGACGCGCTCGACCAGGTCGTCGGCCACGGCGGCCTCGATCTTGACCTTGGGCAGGAAGTCGACCACGTATTCCGCGCCGCGGTACAGCTCGGTGTGGCCCTTCTGGCGGCCGAAGCCCTTGACTTCGGTCACGGTGATGCCCTGCACGCCCATGCCGGACAGGGCTTCGCGCACCTCGTCCAGCTTGAACGGTTTGATGATCGCTGTCACCAGTTTCATTTGGGGTTCCTCTCGGTTTGAAAGAGCGCGGCGCCGGGCGCCGCGCTGCTGTGGTCTGTGTTTACAGGGTCTTAGTGAGCGTCACGATCAAGGCGCTCTTGTTGACCGACTTGCTGGCATCGATGGCGTAGGGGTAGGACGCCTTCTTGTTGGCGCCGACCACCGCGCCGGTCAGCGAGACGCCGCCGCCGAAGTCGTAGGAGGCGCCAACGCTGTAGTCGGTGTAGTCGGCAGCGCCGGTGACTGCCTTGAAGTTGGTGAAGCCCACCGAGGCCTTCAGGGTCACGTTCTTGGCGACTTCCTGGGCATAGGCCAGGTTCAGGTAGCCCGTGCCCTTGCCGTCGTCGGTGGCCTTGCCGACGCCGAAGTAGCCGTCCGACACGGTGTGCGAGTACTTGGCCGTGAACGGGCCGTAGCTCACGGCACCGTAGAGCTCGGTGGTGTTGCCGAAGTTGTTGCCCGGGTACAGGTAGGCCAGTACGCCCACGTCGAAGCCCAGAGCGCCGGAGCTGAACTTGTAGCCGCCGTAGACGTCGCTCTCGAGGCTGTTGCCGCTCAGCCAGTCGACGCTGGAGTTCCAGTTGCCGACGTAGAAGCCGGTCCCGCCGAAGGCGTAGTCGAAGCCGCCCTGGATCGCCGGCTTGAAGGTCTTGGTCCGGCTCTGGTCCTGATCCTGTCCACGGAACTTGTAGTTGCTGGTGAGGCTGACGTTGGCGGTCAGCTGGGCGCTGGCCAGCATGGGCAGGGCAGCCAGGGCGGCAACGGCGAGAACTTTGGCGGACTTCGATGTCATCGACTTCTCCATTGGTAGGTTGTTGAAAGGAGCTTCTCAAACCAAGCATGGAACGTGCCAATTTGTCACAGGGCATGATCCGTGCACCCTGGCCGGCCTTGCCGCGTTTGACCACTAAGATGGTCCCGCACAAGGCACCAACAATGTGCATTACGCCACGATTTGCAGCAGAAAACCGTTCAATGCACCAGTCTTGGGAGGAAAGTATCCATGAGTTTGTCTTTGGTGCAAAGTCGCGCCGTTCTGGGGCTGGAAGCGCCGGCGGTCACCGTGGAGGTGCACTTGGCCAACGGCCTGCCGAGCTTCACCCTGGTCGGCCTGGCCGAGGTGGAGGTCAAGGAAGCGCGAGAGCGCGTGCGCTCGGCCCTGCAGAACGCGGGCCTCGAGTTCCCGCATGACAAGCGCATCACCGTGAACCTGGCGCCGGCCGACCTGCCCAAGGACTCGGGCCGCTTCGACCTGCCTATCGCCCTGGGCATCCTGGCCGCCAGCGGGCAGATAGCCGGCGCCCGCCTGGCCGGCCACGAATTCGCGGGCGAGCTCTCGCTGTCGGGCGAATTGCGCCCGGTGCGCGGCGCGCTGGCCATGAGCCTGGCCCTGCACCAGCAGGGCGTGGCTAGCCGCCTGGTGCTGCCGCCCGGCAGCGCCGAGGAGGCCGCCCTGGTGCCCGACGCCCAGGTGTACCGCGCGCGCCACCTGCTCGACGTGGTTCAGCAGTTTCTGCCCGCCCCCGCGGCCCCGGCCGAGGGCGAAGGCTGGGCCCGCGTGACGCCCGCGATTCCGTGCGAGGCCGCTCCCGGCCCGGACCTGGCCGACGTCAAGGGCCAGGCCGCGGCCAAGCGCGCGCTGGAGATCGCCGCCGCGGGCGGCCACAGCCTGCTGCTCGTCGGCCCGCCCGGCTCGGGCAAGTCCATGCTCGCCCAGCGCCTGGCCGGCCTGCTGCCGCCCATGACGGTGGTCGAGGCGCTGGAGAGCGCGGCGCTGGCCAGCCTGGGCGGGCGCTTCTCGCTGGCCCACTGGTCGCAGCGGCCTACGGCCAGCCCGCACCATTCGGCCAGCGCCGTGGCCCTGGTCGGCGGCGGCTCGCCGCCGCGGCCCGGCGAGATTTCGCTGGCCCACCACGGCGTGCTTTTCCTCGACGAACTGCCCGAGTTTCCGCGCGCCGCGCTGGAGGCGCTGCGCGAGCCGCTGGAGACCGGCCGCATCGCGATCGCGCGCGCGGCGCGGCGCGCCGAGTTCCCGGCGCGCTTCCAGATGATCGCGGCCATGAACCCCTGCCCCTGCGGCTACCTGGGCGCCGCAGGCCGCAGCTGCCGCTGCACGCCCGACCAGGTGTCGCGCTACCAGGGCAAGCTCAGCGGCCCGCTGCTCGACCGCATCGACCTGCATGTGGAGGTGCCGGCCCTGCCCGCCGAAGAGCTGCTGCGGGCGCCGGCCGGCGAGGGCACGGCCGCCATCCGCGAGCGCGTGGTCGGGGCCCGGCAGCGCGCGCTGGACCGCCAGGGCAAGCCCAACCAGGCGCTTCAAGGGCGCGAGATCGACGCCCAGCTGGCGCTCGACGACCAGGCCCTGCGCTTCACCCAGACCGCCGCCGCCCGCCTGGGCTGGTCGGCGCGCAGTACGCACCGGGTGCTCAAGGTCGCGCGCAGCATCGCGGACCTGGCGGGCGCCGCCGGGGTGGGCGCAGCCCATGTGGCCGAGGCCATACAGTACCGGCGGGCGCTGCGGCCGGCCTGACGCCGGGGCGGCGTCCCGAATCCCCAGCCGACATCAGGGGCTCGCGCCCGTGCGCCCCTGCGCCGCGCCGCATCGTGCTTTCATCTGCGCTGTGCGACCCGGATTCCGGCACCGCCGGCCGGGCGCACGGAGGCCTGCATGAGCCCCATGCGCAAGTTCTGGATCGTTGCGGCAGCGTTGCTGCTGCTGGCCCTGCCGACCTCGCTGGCAGGCACGGCGAGCGTGCCGGTGCTGCAGGTGCAGGACGCGATCGGGCCGGCCAGTGCCGACTACCTGTTGCGCGGCCTGCGCCGGGCGGCGCAGGAGGGGGCGCCACTGGTGATCGTGGAGCTGGACACCCCGGGCGGGCTCGACAGCTCGATGCGGCAGATGGTGCAGGCCATCCTCGCCTCGCCGGTGCCGGTGGCCGTCCACGTGCGGCCCGCGGGCGCGCGCGCCGCGAGCGCCGGCACCTACATCCTCTACGCGGCCCATGTGGCGGCCATGGCGCCGGCCACCACGCTGGGCGCCGCGACGCCGGTGGCCATCGGCCTGCCCGGCACCGAGCGCAAGCCGCCCGGCGCACCGGGGGGCGGCCAGGGCGATGCCAAGCAAGGCAAGGACAAGGCTCCCGCGCCGCCCGCCGACGCCATGACTGCCAAGCAGGTGCACGACGCCGCCGCCTTCATCCGCGGCCTGGCCCAGCTGCGCGGGCGCAACGCCGAATGGGCCGAGCGCGCGGTGCGCGAGGCCGTGAGCCTGACGGCCGAGGAAGCACTGCGCGAGCGCGTGATCGACCTGCTGGCGCGCGACCCCGCCGAGCTGCTGGCCCGGCTCGACGGCCGCAGCCTGCGCACGGCCGGCGGCGAGCTGAAGCTGGCCACGCGCGGCTTGACGCTCGAGACAAGGCCGCCCGACTGGCGGCACCGGCTGCTGTCGGTGGTCAGCCAGCCCAGCATCGCGCTGCTCTTGATGATGCTGGGCATCTACGCACTGCTGTTCGAGTTCTCCTCGCCCGGCCTGGGCCTGGCCGGTGTGTTCGGCGCGATCAGCCTGCTGCTGGGCCTGTTCGCGCTGCAGCTGCTGCCGGTCAATTACGCCGGCCTGGCCCTGATCCTGCTGGGCATGGGACTGTTCGTGGCCGAGCTGCTGGCGCCGAGCTTCGGCGTGCTGGGCGTGGGCGGCATCGCGGCCTTCGTCGCCGGCGGCCTGCTGCTGTTCGACACCGAATTGCCGGGCTTCGGCGTGCCGCTGCCGCTGATCGTGGGCCTGGCCCTGCTGTCGGCGGCCGTGGTGCTGCTGGGTGGGGGCCTGGCGCTGAAAGCGCACCGGCGCCCCGTGGTCAGCGGCCATGCGGCGCTGATCGGTGCCCCGGGCCGGGTGCTGCATGTCGCGGACGGCGACAGCTGGGCCGAGGTCCAGGGCGAGCGCTGGCGCGTGAGCTGCCGCGAGCCGCTGCAGCCCGGCCAGGCGGTCCGCGTGGTCGGCGTGCGGGGACTGACGCTGGACGTGCAGGCCGAACCCGAAGCGACACGACAAGGAGCCTCATCATGATCATCGACCTCGGCCTGGGCAACGTGCTGCTGCCGCTGCTGCTGTTCCTGGCGGCGCTGCTGGCCAGCGCGATCCGCATCCTGCGCGAGTACGAACGCGGCGTGGTGTTCCAGCTCGGGCGCTTCTGGAAGGTCAAGGGCCCGGGGCTGGTGCTGCTGATTCCCGGGATTCAAAAGATGGTGCGGGTGGACCTGCGCATCGTGACCATGGACGTGGAGCCGCAGGACGTGATCTCGCGCGACAACGTCTCGGTGAAGGTCAATGCCGTGCTGTTCTTCCGCGTGGTCGACCCGCAGAGGGCCATCATCCAGGTCGAGAACTTCCTGATGGCGACCAGCCAGCTGGCGCAGACCACGCTGCGCGTGGTGCTGGGCAAGCACGAGCTCGACGAGATGCTGGCCGAGCGCGAGCGCCTGAACCTGGACCTGCAGCGCATCCTGGACGCGCAGACCGATGCCTGGGGCATCAAGGTCACCAATGTGGAGATCAAGCACATCGACCTCAACGAGTCCATGGTGCGCGCCATCGCGCGCCAGGCCGAGGCCGAACGCGAGCGGCGCGCCAAGGTGATCCACGCCGAGGGCGAGAAACAGGCCGCGGCCTCCCTGCTGGAAGCCGCGCGCATGCTGGCCCAGCAGCCCGAAGCCATGCAGCTGCGCTACCTGCAGACCATGACCCAGGTGGCGGGCGACCGCGCCTCGACCATCGTCTTCCCGCTGCCCATGGACCTGCTGGGCCCGCTGCTGGGCAAGGCCAAGCCGGCGCCGCCGACCGACGCGCCGCAGACCCGGGCTTAACGCCGCATCAGCGCCCCGCCCTGCTGCACCTGGACCACGTTGCCCGCGGCCCAGCCCGGCTGGGCTTCCTGCTCGAAGTTGCGGATGCTGCCATCCTTCATGCGCACGGTGGTCACCCAGACCGTCTTGCTGGTGACCCGCTTCTGGACCTCGTTGCCGATCACGCCGCCGGCCACGGCGCCGCCGGCCGTGGCCAGGGTCTTGCCGGTGCCGCCGCCGACCTGGTTGCCCAGCAGGCCGCCGACCACGGCACCGCCGACGATGCCGGCCGCGCCGCCCTCACCCTTGCGTTTTTCCTGCTTGACGGCCTGCACCGTGCCGCACTGATCACAGAGCGCCTTGCCGCCGGACTTGGCGGGCGGCTGGGCCAGCGCCCCCAGGGCGAAGGCGCTCATGAGGCTGGCGAGGAGGATTTTTTTCATCATGGTTCTCTGAAGCTAGGGGAGTTCGATCGTAATCGGCAGGCGGGATGCAGACTCAGCCGCCACCGCTGGTGTAGACCGGCCCCGGCGCCTGCTGCGGCGCGGGTGCGGGACGCTGGAGTTCGGGCACCACGGCACCGTCGGCGGTGCGCAGGGTCTCGCCCTCCAGCGTGACGCGGCTGCCCACGTTGACCGGCGCGGCGCGCTCCACGGTGCGCAGCTGGCCATTTTCCATGCGCACGCCGATCTGGTAGACGGTCTGGGGACGCATGCGCTTCTCAACCGTATTGCCCAGCAGGCCGCCGCCGACGGCGCCCAGCACGGTGGCCGCCGTGCGGCCGCCGCCCTTGCCGACCTGGTTGCCGACCACGGCGCCGAGCACGCCGCCCGCCACCGCGCCCATGCCCGAGGTCGGTGCCTCGCGCTGCACCTGGGTCACCGACTCGACGGTGCCGCAGCTGTAGCAGATGGCGCGTGCCGGCTCAGGCGCGGGGGCGGGCATCGCCGCCGCGGGCGCCTTGGCCATGGGCGCCGGCGCGGGATGCGGCACAGGGCGCGGGGTGGCTGCAGGCCTTTTCTCGACCGCTTTGGCGGCCGGCTTGGCCGGCGGCTCGGCCGGACCGTCCTGCAGCAGTTCCTCCCTGCCTGCAGCCTGCCCGGCGGGGGCCGGAGCCAGCGGGGCCCCCGCCACGGTGGGCGCGGCCAGCGGTGTCGGCGCGGGGCGCTGGACCCAGACCAGGACGGCGGCCAGCGCCACGACGGCCGTGCCCAGGGCGCCGATCACGCCCCACAGAAGCGCTGGGTTGCGTGCGGGCGTGGCGCCCTGCCGCGCGGCTTGTTCATAGGTTGTCGTCATGCTTTCCCTCTCTTGTGTCAAACACGGCGCATGGCAAGCAACCCGGAAGCGGGTCGCGCAGCGCCGTTCCAGCCATAACGGCCGAGCAGGGGGAAAGTTACACAGCCTCGAGCAAAGCTGAGTGTCTGATTTGTAACGCGGGGTAAGACGCTACAGATCAGCCCAGGTTGGGCGCGAGCAGGCGCCGCAGCTCGGCCTCGGGCAGGCCACGCCGAGCGGCCTGGTCCTGCAACTGGTCCTCGGCTATGCGGCCCACGTTGAAGTAGGTGCTCTGCGGGTGGCTGAGGTAGAAGCCGCTCACGCTGGCGGCCGGCGTCATGGCCAGGCTCTCGGTCACGCCCATGCCGATCTCGCGGCATTGCAGTAGCTCGAACATGGGGCGCTTGACGCTGTGGTCCGGGCAGGCGGGGTAGCCGGGCGCCGGGCGTATGCCCTGGTATTTCTCGGCGATCAGCTCCTCGTTGCCCAGCGCCTCCTGCGGCACGTAGCCCCAGAGGTCGGTGCGCACGCGCTGGTGCAGGCATTCGGCGAAGGCCTCGGCCAGGCGGTCGGCCAGGGCCTTGAGCATGATGGCCGAATAGTCGTCGTGCGCGGCCAGGAACTGCTGCTCCTTCTTGTCCACGCCCAGGCCCGCCGTGACGGCGAACAGGCCCACGTAGTCGGGCGCGACGCCCTTGGGCGCGACGAAGTCGGCCAGGCAGCGGCTGGGCCGCATCTGGCCGTCGATCACCTGCTTTTCGGTCTGCTGGCGCAGCCCGTACCAGGTCAGCGCAACCTGGCTGCGCGATTCGTCCGTGTAGAGCTCGATGTCGTCGTCGCGCACGCTGTTGGCCGGGTACAGGCCCAGCACCGCATTGGCGGTGAGCCAGCGGCCCTCGATCAGGCGCTGCAGCATCTGCTGGGCATCGGCGAAGACCTTGCGCGCCTGCTCGCCGACCACCTCGTCCTGCAGGATGGCGGGATAGGGACCGGCCAGGTCCCAGGTCTGGAAGAACGGGCCCCAGTCGACGTACTTGGCGAGCTCGGCCAGGTCGAAGTTCCTGAACACGCGCCGGCCGATGAATTTCGGCTTGGGCGGCTCGTAGCCCGACCAGTCGATTGGGGTCTTGTTGGCGCGCACCTTCGCCAGCGGCCACAGCGGCACCTGCTTCTTGTTGGCGTGCTGCTGGCGCACCTTGTCGTAGTCGGCATTGAGATCGGCGACGTACTGCGGCGCCTGGTCCGACAGCAGGCCCTGGGCCACGCTGACGCTGCGCGAGGCGTCGGGCACGTAGACCACCGGGCCCTCGTAGTGCGGCGCGATCTTCACGGCCGTGTGCACGCGGCTGGTGGTGGCGCCGCCGATCAGCAGCGGGATCTTCTTGATGCGGAAGTAGTCGTCCTTCTGCATCTCGCCGGCCACGTACTGCATCTCCTCGAGGCTGGGCGTGATCAGGCCCGACAGGCCCACGATGTCGGCGCCCTCGACCTTGGCCTTGGCCAGGATCTCGTGGCAGGGCACCATCACGCCCATGTTGACGACCTCGAAGTTGTTGCACTGCAGGACCACCGTGACGATGTTCTTGCCGATGTCGTGCACGTCGCCCTTGACCGTGGCGATGACGATCTTGCCCTTGGACCTGACGTCCAGGCCGGCCGCCTCCTGCTGCTTCTTCTCTTCCTCGATGTAGGGCACCAGGTGGGCCACGGCCTGCTTCATCACGCGCGCCGACTTCACCACCTGGGGCAGGAACATCTTGCCCTGGCCGAACAGGTCGCCGACGATGTTCATGCCGTCCATCAGCGGGCCTTCGATCACGTGCAGCGGCCGCCCGCCGCGGGCCAGGATGGCCTGGTAGGCCTCTTCCGTGTCCTCGACGATGAAGTCGTTGATGCCGTGCACCAGCGCGTGCGAGAGGCGCTGCGCCACCGTGCCGGCGCGCCATTCGAGCTTCTTGCTGTCGTCCTTGGCCGCGCCCTTGGCCGACTCGGCGATCTCGACCAGGCGCTCGCCGGCGTCGGGGCGGCGGTTCAGCACCACGTCCTCGACGCGCTCGCGCAGCTGGGGCTCGACCTCGTCGTAGACGCCGACCATGCCGGCGTTGACGATGCCCATGTCCATGCCGGCCTGGATCGCGTGGTAGAGGAACACCGTGTGGATGGCCTCGCGCACCGGGTCGTTGCCGCGGAAGCTGAACGACACGTTGGACACGCCGCCCGAGACCTTGGCGCCCGGCAGGTGCTGCTTGATCCAGCGCGTGGCCTCGATGAAGTCCACCGCGTAGTTGTTGTGCTCCTCGATGCCGGTGGCGATGGCGAAGATGTTGGGGTCGAAGATGATGTCCTCGGGCGGGAAGTCCACCTCGTCGACCAGGATGCGGTAGGCGCGCTCGCAGATCTCGGTCTTGCGCGCATAGGTGTCGGCCTGGCCCTGCTCGTCGAAGGCCATCACCACGGTGGCCGCGCCGTAGCGCTTGATCAGCCGGGCCTGGCGCTTGAACTCCTCCACGCCTTCCTTCATCGAGATCGAGTTGACGATGCCCTTGCCCTGGATGCAGCGCAGGCCGGCCTCGATCACGCTCCACTTGGAGCTGTCGACCATGATGGGCACGCGCGCGATGTCGGGCTCGGAGGCGATGAGCTGCAGGAAGCGCACCATGGCGGCCTGGCTGTCCAGCATGGCCTCGTCCATGTTGATGTCGATCACCTGGGCGCCGTTCTCCACCTGCTGGCGCGCCACCGCCAGCGCCTGCTCGAACTCGCCGTTCAGGATCATGCGCGCGAAGGCCTTGGAGCCGGTGACGTTGGTGCGCTCGCCGATGTTGACGAACAGCGAGCCTTCGCCGATGGCGACCGGCTCCAGGCCGGACAGCTTCATGGGGGGGACGGAAATATCGGACATGGTCTCACCTGGGCAAGGCACGGTTCAGGCGAGCGTCGTTGCGGAGATCGGTTCCCCAAGCCTGACGGACCTGACACCTGTCCGCTGCAACGCTCCTTGGGGGGAGGGCAGATTTTACGGCAATGGCCTCGGCGTCGCGGCCGAGGCGCTCAGGTCACCACAGGACAGGCCGAGGCCGGCAGCCCGAACAGCCGGTCGAAGCCCCAGTTGAAGACGAAGGTGTAGCCCAGGAAGAACAGGATCAGGCCCAGGTCCATCACCAAGGCCTGCCACA
Source organism: Comamonadaceae bacterium 2FH (assembly GCA_005503335.1). Taxonomy (GTDB): domain Bacteria; phylum Pseudomonadota; class Gammaproteobacteria; order Burkholderiales; family Burkholderiaceae_C; genus SCMQ01. The sequence goes on along the minus strand of SCMQ01000019.1, from coordinate 15,108 downwards.
GGCTGACGCCGAACCACCAGGCGAACAGCGGCACCAGGGACAGCACCAGGCCGCCCTCGAAACCCGCCGCGTGGGCGATGCGGCGCCCCAGGCTGCGCCCGCGCCGGGCCTGGCGCGCCTCCCAGCGCTCGAAGCAGGCGTTGAACAGGAAGTTCCAGAACACCGCGATGGCCGAGGAGGCCAGGCCCATGACCCCGGCATGGGCCAGGTCCTGGCCCGACATCTGCGACAGGCCCCAGCTGGTGCAGGCGACGGCCAGGCCCTCGAAGACGCTAACGTAGAGCAGGCGGCGGCGCAGCCCCTGCAGGCTGAACCAGAGGGGCCCGGAGGGGGCGGCGGCGGAAATCGAAGACGGCGCGGACGACATGGGAGGCACTTTATCGGCGTGTCGCTGACATATAAAGTCAATAAATATCAGTTTTTCTGAAAGATCGGACGCCATGGCTTTTTCCAGCGACAGCGTGCAGGTGTTCCTGGCCGTGCTCGACCAGGGCTCGTTCTCGGCCGCGGCGCGCGCCCTGGGCCGCGTGCCCTCGGCCGTCAGCATGACCATGGCCCACCTGGAGGCCGAGCTCGGCCTGGCGCTGTTCGACCGCCAGGGCCGCGAGCCCCGTCCCACGCCCGCGGCGCGCGCGCTCGAGCCCCAGGCACGCCAGCTCGCGGCCCAGCTGCAGCAACTCAACGTGCAGGCCCAGGCCCTGCACCAGGGGCTGGAGCAATGCCTGACGCTGGCCATCGCGCCCGAGCTGCTGGCCGGGCGCTGGAGCGGCCCGCTGGCCGCCCTGGCCGCCGAGTACCCGCTGCTGCAGGTCGAGGTGCTGGCCGCGCCCCAGACCGACGCCCTGGCCCTGCTGCACGCCGGCCGTGCCCAGCTGGCCCTGGTGTTCGAGCGGCCCAGCATAGACGGCAGCGAGGGCTTTCAGGAGGTCGGCAGCGAGACCCTGGTAGCGGTGATGGCGCCGCAGCACCCGGTGCTGCAGGCCGCGCGCGCGGCGGCCCAGGCACGCGGCGAGCCGGCCGGGGCCGCCCGGCTGCGCGAGGAGCACCTGACCGGCACACGCCAGATCGTGGTCGCCAGCCGCGACCCGGCGCAGCGCGACCCGCGCTTCGTCTACGCGCGCCACCACTGGCGCACCGACAACCACATTGCCGCGCTGGCGCTGATCGAGGCCGGCCTGGGCTGGGGCCGGCTGCCGCACGCCCTGGTGCGCGCACGCATGGAGGCCGGCGCCCTGGTGGCGCTGTCGTTCGAGAACCTGAGCAACGCGCTCACGCTGTGGGTGGACGTAGTCTGGTCGCGCGCGCGCCCGCTGGGCCTGGGCGCGCAGCGCTTCGTGGCGCTGATGGCCGAGGCCGCCGCGGCCGCTCAGGCGGCTTCGCGGTAGAACGGGCCGGCCTGCAAGGCGCGCGTGGCCAGCGGCGCCACGGCGCGGTGGATCGCGCCGATGTGGTCGGGCGTGGTGCCGCAGCAGCCGCCAACGATGTTGACCAGGCCCTCGGCCGCGAACTCCTGCAGCAGGCGGCTGGTGACCTCGGGCGTCTCGTCGAAGCCGGTCTCGCTCATGGGGTTGGGCAGGCCGGCGTTGGGGTAGCAGCTGATGAAGGTGTCGGGCGCCGCCTTGTGCAGCTCCTGGATGTAGGGCCGCATCAGGGCCGCGCCCAGGGCGCAGTTCAGGCCCACCGCCAAAGGCCGGGCGTGGCGCACGCTGTGCCAGAAGGCGGTGACGGTCTGGCCGCTCAGGATGCGGCCCGAGGCGTCGGTCACGGTGCCGCTGATCAGGATGGGCAGGCGCTCGCCCGAGGCCTCGAAATACTCGTCGATGGCGAACAGCGCGGCCTTGGCGTTCAACGTGTCGAAGATGGTCTCGACCAGCAGCAGGTCGGAGCCGCCCTCGACCAGGGCCTCGGTCTGCTCGTAGTAGGCCGCACGCAGCTCCTCGAAGCTCACGTTGCGCGCGCCGGGGTCGTTCACGTCGGGGCTGATGCTGGCGGTCTTGGGCGTGGGGCCGAGCGCGCCGGCGACGAAGCGCGGCTTGTCGGGCGTGGAGAACTTGTCGCAGGCCGCGCGCGCCAGCCGGGCCGAGTCCAGGTTCATCTCGCGCGCCAGCTCGGCCATGTCGTAGTCGGCCTGGGCGATGCGGGTCGCGCCGAAGGTGTTGGTCTCGATCAGGTCGGCGCCGGCGGCCAGATAGCCCTCGTGGATGTCGCGGATCACGTCGGGCCGGGTCAGCGAGAGCAGCTCGTTGTTGCCCTTGACGTCCTTGTGGAAGTCCTTGAAGCGCTCGCCGCGGTACTGCGCCTCGCTCAGCTTGAAGCGCTGGATCATGGTGCCCATGGCGCCGTCGAGGATGGCGATGCGGTGCTTCAGGATCTCGGGCAGCGCCTGGGCGCGGGTGTAGGTCAGCGGCTTCATAGGGCCCCGATTGTAGGAAGAGGCGGCCGACCCGGCGCCCGGCGGGGCAATTTCGGGGGGAGAATTTCGCGAGACAATGGCGGGCTGGCCGACTCTTCCTGTTCTCCCCCTTTCCCCCTTGCCCCCTTTTCTGCCTTGACCCACCTGTCCATCCTGCGCGAGGTTTTCGGCTACGACGCCTTCCGCGGCCCGCAGCAGGCCATCATCGACCATGTCAGCGCCGGCGGCGACGCCCTGGTGCTGATGCCCACCGGCGGCGGCAAGAGCCTGTGCTACCAGGTCCCGGCGATCGCGCGCCAGCGCGCGGGGCACGGGGTCAGCGTCGTGGTCTCGCCGCTGATCGCGCTGATGCACGACCAGGTCGGCGCGCTGCACGAGGCCGGGGTGGAAGCGGCCTTCCTCAACTCCACGCTCAGCGGCGAAGAGGCGGCCCAGGTCGAGCAGCGCCTGCGCCGCGGCGAGATCACCCTGCTCTACGCCGCGCCCGAGCGCGTGACCACGCCGCGCTTCCTGGCCCAGCTCGACAGCCTGCACGAGCGCGGCCAGCTGGCCCTGTTCGCGATCGACGAGGCGCATTGCGTGAGCCAGTGGGGCCACGATTTCCGCCCCGAGTACCGCCAGCTCACGGTGCTGCACGAGCGCTACGCCGGCGTGCCGCGCATCGCCCTCACCGCCACGGCCGACGCGCTGACGCGCGCCGACATCGTCGAGCGCCTGCAACTCGAGGACGCGCAGCAGTTCGTCAGCAGCTTCGACCGGCCCAACATCCGTTACACCATCGTCGAGAAGAAGGACGCGACCACCCAGCTGCTGCGCTTCATCGAGGGCGAGCATGCCGGCGAAGCCGGCGTGGTCTACTGCCAGTCGCGCCGCAAGGTCGAGGACATCGCGCAGACCCTGGCCGACGCCGGCCTCAACGCCCTGCCCTACCACGCGGGCCTTCATGCAGCCGTGCGCCAGCGCCACCAGGACCGCTTCCTGCGCGAGGACGGCATCGTGATGGTGGCGACCATCGCCTTCGGCATGGGCATAGACAAGCCCGACGTGCGCTTCGTCGCCCATGTGGACATGCCCAAGAACATAGAGGGCTACTACCAGGAGACCGGCCGCGCCGGGCGCGACGGCCTGCCGGCCGACGCCTGGATGGCCTACGGCCTGCAGGACGTGGTGAACCAGCGCCGCATGATCGACGAGAGCCCGGCCGGCGAGGATTTCAAGCAGGTCATGGTCGGCAAGCTCGACGCCCTGCTGGCCCTGGCCGAGGCCACCGACTGCCGGCGCGTGCGCCTGCTCGGTTACTTCGGGGAAGTGTACGGAAGCCAGCCGTCCGCCGCCGGGCCGCCCCAAGGCGGACACGGCCCCCTCGGGGGGCAGCGAGGACACGAAGTGCCGAGCGTGGGGGCCACATGTGGGAATTGCGACAACTGCCTGAACCCGCCCGAGGTCTGGGACGGCACCGAGGCCGCGCGCAAGCTGCTGTCCACCGTCTACCGCGTGCAGCAGCAAAGCGGCATCAGCTTCGGCGCCGGCCACATCATCGACATCCTGCGCGGCAAGCAGACCGACAAGGTCGCGCAGTTCGGCCACGCGAGCCTGAGCACCTTCGGCCTGGGGGCCGCGCTCGGCGAGGCCCAGCTGCGCGGCGTGCTGCGCCAGCTGATCGCGACCGGCGCCCTGGCCGTCAACCCGCAGGCCTTCAACACCCTGCAGCTGACCGAGGCCTCGCGCGCCGTGCTGCGCGGCGAGGTGCCGGTGATGCTGCGCGAGTCAGTCTCGGCGCCGGCCGGGCGCCGCACGCGGCGCGACCGGTCGGCCCCCAAGGCGCCGGCCGCCGTGGCGGCCGCCCTGGGCGCCGAGGCACAGGCGCGCTTCGAGGCCCTGCGCGCCTGGCGCGCCGAGGTCGCGCGCGAGCACAACCTGCCGGCCTACGTGATCTTCCACGACGCCACCCTGGCCGCGATCGCGGCGCTGGCCCCGCAAACGCTGGACGACCTGCAAGGGGTCAGCGGCATAGGCGCGTCCAAGCTCGAGAAATACGGCGCCCAGGTGCTGCAGGTGTGCGGCGGCGAGGTCTGAGCGCGCCCCGCGGCTTGCGGGGGAGACCGGCCCCGCCTAGTATCGAGGAAGCGACAAGCAGGGCCGTCCGCATGATCCACATCCGCGAGATCGACCATCTGGTGCTTCGGGTCGTGGACCTCGAGGCCATGATCCGCTTCTACGTGGCGGTGCTGGGTTGCCAGGTCGAGCGGCGCGTCCAGGACCTGGGCTTGGTGCAGCTGCGCGCGGGCCGCAGCCTGATCGACCTGGTGACCGTGGATGGCCCGCTGGGCCGTGCCGGCGGCGCCCCGCCCGGCGACCAGGGGCGCAATCTCGACCATTTCTGCCTGCGCGTGGACCCCTTCGACGAAGCCGGGATCCGGCGCCAGCTCGAGGCCGCCGGCGTGGCGGCCGGTGACACCGCGACGCGCTACGGCGCCGAGGGCCTGGGCCCCTCGATCTACATGAGCGACCCGGAAGGCAATACGGTCGAGCTCAAGGGGCCCGCCACCCCGGCCTGAAGCGCCGCGCGCGTCTTCACTGCACGAAGCCCATGGCGCGCGCCTCGCGCACCTCGGGCTTGAGCCGGTGCTCGGCCTCGAGCTGCTCGAGGAACTCCTCGGGCCCGAAGGCGGCGGCCAGGATGTCGGTCTGGCGCTTCACGGCGGCGAAGTCGCCGGGGCACAGCTGCTCGAGCCGGGCCAGGCGCGCGCGCAGGGCCTCGCTCAGGCCTGCGGCCTCGCCGCCCAGCACCTCGGTCACGAACATCTGCTCGCGCTGCGCGCGCGTGAGCGGCAGGAAGCGGATCTTGAAGGTGAAGCGCCTGAGCGCGGCCTGGTCGATGCGGTCCATCAGGTTGGTAGTGCAGATGAAGATGCCGGCGAAGCGCTCCATGCCCTGCAGCATCTCGTTGACCTCGCTGACCTCGTAGTTGCGCTGCGCGCCGCGCCGGTCCTGCAGGAAGCTGTCGGCCTCGTCGAGCAGCAGCACGGCCTTCTCGGCCTCGGCCTCGCGGAACATGGCAGCCATGTGCTGCTCGGTCTCGCCGACGAACTTGCTCATCAGGTCGCTGGCCTGCTTGACCAAAAGCGGCCTGTCCAGGCGCTCGGCGATGTGCTCGGCCAGCGCGGTCTTGCCGGTGCCGGGCGCGCCGTAGAAGCACAGCGTGCCGTGGCCGCGCGCCTGCAGCGCCTGCACGATGCGCGGAACCTCGAAGCGCGTCTCGACGTTGAGCATGGCCAGGTCGTAATGGGTCACGCTGCGCCGCGCCCCGCCCTCGGCCCCGCGCCGCCCCAGCGCCTGGTCGGCGTTGCGCAGCTGGCGCTCGATCAAGGTCTCGACCGCAGCCTGGCCCAGCGCCGCCGGGCCGCCCTCGCAGGCCAGGCCGGCGAAGCGCACCGCGGTGCGGATCTGCGCCGGCGTCAGCCCCTTGCGCGCGGTCAGGCGCGCGACGAAGGCGTCCGAGACGTCCACGCCCTCCAGCGTCTTGCGCACCAGGCCCTCGCGCGCGCCGGGCGGCGGGCTCTTGAGCTCCAGGTGGTAGGCGAAGCGCCGGCGGAACGCCGGGTCGATCTGCTCGATGCGGTTGGTGACCCAGATCGTGGGCACGGCGTTGGATTCCAGGATCTGGTTGACCCAGGCCTTGCCGCTGACGCTGGCGCTGGCCGGCGCCGCCACCTGCTCGGCGCGCGCCATCAGCTGCGCCGCCTCGCTGGAGATCGGCGGGAACACGTCCTCGACCTCGTCGAACAGCAGGGCCGCGTGCGCGCTGCCCTTGAGGAAGACCTGGGCGATCTGCAGCGAACGGTAGCGGTCGCGCCCGCTCAGCGAATGCCCGTCGCGGTCGGCGTACTCGACCTCGAACAGGTCCAGGCCGGCGGCCTGGGCCACCACCTTGGCCAGCTCGGTCTTGCCGGTGCCGGGCGGGCCGTAGAGCAACACGTTGACCCCGGGCTCCTGGCGCGCGACGGCATTGCGCAGCAGGGCGCTGAGCACCTGGGCGTCCTCGGCGACGAAGGCGAAGTCGGCCAGGCCCAGCGCGCTCTTGGCGCAGGGCCGGGTGAACACGGCCATCAGCTCGCTCTGGTCGCGGTATTCGCGCATCAGCACCGCGGGCAGCTTCTCGCTGACCTTCATCAGGTCGGCCAGGTCGGTGATGTTGTGCTCGGAGATCAGGTTCTCCACCAGGCCGATGCGCTCCAGGCGCGAGCCGGCGCGCAGCGCCTCGCCGACCTCGGCCGCGTTCACGCCGGCCACCTCGGCGATCGCCGCGTAGGCCTCGGGCGCGTTGTTGACCTTGAATTCCACCAGCAGGCTGCGCAGGTCGCGCTGGTAGCGCGCCAGCGTGCCGTACAGCAGCAGCGCGCGCTCGGCGCGGTTGAGCTGCAGCAGGCCCGAGAGCGCGTCGATGTTCTTCTCCACCAGGGTGGACTGCTTCTTCAGCGCCTGGGTCAGCCAGGCGCCGGTGGCACTGAGCACCGTGAGCAGGTCCTTGGGCGCGTCCTTGGCGTATTCGTCGAGGTAGAAGAACAGCGTGCCTTCCTCGTAGGGGCCGCGCCAGGTGCCGTGGCGCTCGAGGAAGGCGCGCGTGGACAAGGCCTCGTGGCCGCGCCAGAACTCGTTGTCCTTGCAGCGCCGCGCGAGAAAGGCGCGCAGCCGCGCCAGCACCGGCGCCGGCCACACCAGGTGGCGACCGGCCAGCGCCAGCAGGCCGTTGAGGTCGCGCCGCACGTTGAACTTGGGCCCCTGCTTGGCGGCCAGGGTCAGCACGAAATGCGAGCACATCAGATCCAGCACCGGCGCGGCCAGCAGTCCCGGCGACACCAGAACGGGTCCCCCTGCCTGATCCTGAACCGAACGCTTGACCATGGATGAGCCTCCAGCGGCGCTTGCACGCAAGCGGAACATAGCGCAGTCTTGCCGTTCGTGGAAGATGGCGATGCGGAAAAGTCCGGGTCCGTCCACGGGCTTTCCGGCGGACAATCGGCCCATGATCCAGCTCGACGACATACGCCAGGCCGCGCAGCGCCTGCACGGCCAGGTGCTCAACACACCCTGCGTGGAATCGCGCACCCTGTCGCAAATCGTCGGGGCCCAGGTGTTTCTCAAATTCGAGAACCTGCAGTTCACCGCCTCGTTCAAGGAGCGCGGCGCTTGTAACAAATTGAGTCAGCTCAGCGAGGTCGAGCGCGCGCGCGGCGTGGTCGCGATGAGCGCCGGCAACCATGCCCAGGGCGTGGCCTACCACGCGCAGCGCCTGGGCCTGCGTGCGGTGATCGTGATGCCGCGCTTCACGCCCGGTGTCAAGGTCGAACGCACGCGCGGCTTCGGCGCCGAGGTCGTGCTGCACGGCAACACGCTGGAGGAGGCGCGCGCCCATGCCAACGCGCTGGCCCAGGAGCAGGGACTCACTTTCATTCATCCCTACGACGACGAGGCCATCATCGCCGGCCAGGGCACGATAGGCCTGGAGATGTTCGACGCGGTTCCGGCGCTGGACCAGCTGGTGATTTCGGTCGGCGGCGGCGGGCTGATCGCCGGCATCGCCACGGTGGCCAAGGCGCTCAACCCGCGCATCGCGGTGATCGGCGTGCAGACGGTGCGCTTTCCAGCCATGGTCAACGCCATCCAGGGCACGCAGCACCCCCAGGGCACCAGCACCATCGCCGAGGGTATCGCCGTCGGTTCGCCCGGGCTGCTGACCCAGGCCATCGTGCGCCAGCGCGTCGACGACCTGCTGCTGGTCGACGAGGGCGACATCGAGCAGGCCGTGCTGATGCTGCTGGAGATCGAGAAGACCCTGGTCGAAGGCGCGGGCGCGGCGGGCCTGGCGGCCATGCTCAAGTACCCCGAGCGCTTTCGCGGCAAGCGGGTCGGCCTGGTGCTCAGCGGCGGCAACATCGACCCCATGCTGCTGGCCGCCATCATCGAGCGCGGCATGGTGCGCGCCGGGCGGCTGGCGCGCATCACGGTGCGCGCCCGCGACGTGCCCGGCGTGCTGGCGACCATCACGCGCGTGGTGGCCGATGCCGGCGCCAACATAGACGAGGTGCACCACCAGCGCGCCTTCACCACGCTGGCGGCGCAGAACGTGGAAATCCAGCTGGTGCTGCAGACCCGCGGCCGCGAGCACCTGGCCGAGGTGCTGGCGGCGCTGCGCGCCGCCGAGCTCAGCGCCGAGGAGCAGAAATGAAGTCCACCCCCTCCGCCCCGGTCGACGCCGCCCAGCTGCAGACGGCCCTGGCCGAGTATTTCGCGCCCTGGGTGCAGGCGCTGAACCTGCGCGCCGAGGCGGCCGTGCCCGGCGCCGTGACGCTGCGCCTGCCGCACAGCCCCCAGCTCTCGCGCGTGGGCGACATGCTGTGCGGCCAGGCCGGGCGTTCCGGCAAAAGGTAAAATCGCCGCGATTCAAGCCTTGAGGAACACCATGTCTGCACCCGCACACCACGACGCCCCCGCTGAAAAAGACCCGGTCGAAGCCGTGATCCACCACATTCCCGTGGTGCTGCCCCTGGCCGGCGCGGTGCTGATGTTCCTGCTGGCCTTCATCGCCGTGTTCATGGCCTGAGCCCGGCCCTCCCACAAGCTTTTCTTTCCCCGCCCCATCCGTCGCCGCTGCGGATGGCGGCCAGCATGGCGCGCCCGATAGACAGCGCCGGCCTGAATTCGGGGCCCTCGCCCCGTCCGCCCCCCCACAACGCCACGCCACGAGTTCGCCCGCCGCCGCGCCCGGATGGCGGCACGGAACTTGGAGCCCGGCCCGCGGGTCTTACCTGCGGTTGGGACGCGGCCCCTCGCTGCGTCCATGGGGGAGACAGCATGCAGCACACGCGCCCGCCGGCGGTCGCCGGCAGCTTCTATCCGCGCCAGAGCGAAGCCCTGGCGCGCGAGGTGGGCCAGCTGCTCGCCGCGGCGGCGGTGGATGCCGCCGGGCCGGCCGTGCCCAAGGCCCTGGTCGTGCCGCACGCGGGTTATGTCTATTCGGGACCGACGGCGGCGGCGGCCTATGCGCGCCTGGCGCCCTGGCGCGATCGCCTGCACCGCGTGGTCCTGCTCGGTCCGGTGCACCGCATGCCGGTGCGCGGCTTGGCCCTGCCGGGCGCCGCGGCCTTCGCCACCCCGCTGGGCGAGGTCGCGGTCGACCAGGAGGCGGTCGCGGCGCTGGCCGAATTGCCCCAGGTGGTGGTCAGCCCGGCCGCCCATGCGCTCGAGCACTCGCTGGAGGTGCAGCTGCCCTTCCTGCAATCTGTGCTGGCGGATTTCCGGCTGCTGCCGCTGGCCGTGGGCGACGCCACGCCCGATGAGGTGGCCGAGGTGTTGCTGCGGGTCTGGGGCGGGCCCGAGACCCTGATCGTGATCAGCTCAGACCTCTCGCACTACCTGCCCTACCGCCAGGCCCAGGCCTGCGACCGCGACACGGTGAGCCGCATCCTGCAGTTGGACGGCCCGCTCACCCACCAGCAGGCCTGCGGCGGCACGCCGCTCAGCGGCCTGCTGCTGGCCGCCCGCCAGCACGGGCTGCAGCCACAGCTGCTGGACCTGCGCAATTCGGGTGACACTGCCGGCGATCGCGCGCGCGTGGTCGGCTATGCGGCCATTGCCTTCACCGGAGACAGCGATGCAAGCCACTGAGCAAGGCGCCCTGCTGCTGGCCATCGCGCGCCGGGCGCTGGAACGCGAGCTGGGCGAGGCCAGGCACCTGGCCGAGGACCCGCCGGCCGGAGCGCCCTGGCTGGACGCGCCCGGCGCGAGCTTCGTCACGCTGATGCAGCGCAACCGGCTGCGCGGCTGCATAGGCACGCTGGACGCGCACCGGCCGCTGTGCGTGGACGTGGCCGCCAACGCCGTGGCCGCCGCGCTGCGCGACACGCGCTTTCCCCCGCTGGCGGCGCGCGAGCTGGCGCAGACCGACATCGAGGTCTCGCTGCTGTCCGCGCCCGAGCCCGTGGCCTTCGACAGCGAGGCCGGGGCCCTGGCCCAGCTCGAGCCCGGCGTGCACGGCGTGGTGTTCGAGTTCGGCGCGCAGCGCAGCACCTTCCTGCCTCAGGTCTGGCAGCAGCTGCCCGACGCCGCCGACTTCATGGCCCAGCTCAAGCGCAAGGCCGGGCTGGCGCCCGATTTCTGGGCCCGCGGCGTGCGCCTGTCCTGCTACCGGGTGCGCAAGTGGAAGGAAACCGAGCTGGCCGCGCGCGGCGGCGCCAGCCGCGAGGTGGCGTGATGCAGAACGACACGAACTACCCGGGCCGCTGGTGGCACGCGCTCGACGACGGGCGCATCCAGTGCGACCTCTGCCCGCGCGACTGCAAGCTGCACGAGGGCCAGCGCGGCGCCTGCTTCGTGCGCATGCGCCAGGACGACCGCATCTGGCTCACCACCTACGGCCGCTCCTCGGGCTTTTGCATCGACCCGATCGAGAAGAAGCCGCTGGCCCATTTCTACCCGGGCAGCAGCGTGCTGTCCTTCGGCACGGCCGGCTGCAACCTGGCCTGCAAGTTCTGCCAGAACTGGGACATCAGCAAGTCGCGCGACATGGACCGCCTGATGGACCAGGCGTCGCCCGAAGCCATCGCCGAGGCCGCCTCCCACAATGGCTGCCGCAGCGTGGCCTTCACCTACAACGACCCGGTGATCTTCGCCGAGTACGCGATGGACGTGGCCGACGCCTGCCATGCGCGCGGCGTGCAGACCGTGGCCGTGACGGCCGGCTACATGCATGCCGAGCCGCGCCGCGAGTTCTACGCCCGCATGGACGCGGCCAACGTGGACCTCAAGGCCTTCAGCGACGACTTCTACTTCAAGCTGACCGGCTCGCACCTGGCGCCGGTGCTCGACACCCTGGTGTACCTGCGCCACGAGACCCAGGTCTGGTTCGAGATCACCACCTTGCTGATCCCGGGCCACAACGACTCGGATGCCGAGATCGCCGCCATGAGCCGCTGGCTGATGAAGGAGCTGGGCCCCGACGTGCCGCTGCATTTCTCGGCCTTCCATCCCGACCACCGCATGCTCGACGTGCCGGCCACGCCGCCCGCCACGCTTCGCCGCGCGCGCCAGATCGCGCGCGGCGAAGGCCTGCACCATGCCTACACCGGCAACGTGCACGACGTCGAGGGCGACACCACGCTGTGCGCGCATTGCCAGGCGCCGCTGATCGTGCGCGACTGGTACCAGCTCAAGGACTACCGGCTCACGCCCGAGGGCCGCTGCCCGGACTGCGGCGAGGCCCTGGCGGGACGCTTCGCCGCCAGCGCCGGCGACTTCGGCCGCCGGCGCATCCCTATCGCCATCGGTGCGGCCTGAGGGCCCGACCACCCAGACTGCACCCGGCCGACAGGCCGTCTGCCCGGTTGTTCGCAAGCCATGGCCACGCATAACCTCATGCAAGTTTTGCATGGAAAATGGCTGTTTTGGAACCCAGGTACAGGGCAGGCTTCATAAAATCGACACTTTCGCCGATCCGCGGTCCTCGAGACATCGTTCACGCGCCCAGTCGCCGGGCGCGCCTCCACGAACCGGCTGTTCCCCAATCGTTTTCCGAAAGGTGCAGGCCTTTCGAAAGACGATTTTTCAACTTAGGAGCCTTCCGATGAACTCACCCGTGATGCAGGGCCTGAACCTGAACGCGCCCGCGTACGTCAAGAACGCGAAGCTGATCGCCTGGGTGGCCGACATGGCCGCCCTGTGCAAGCCCGACAGCATCTACTGGTGCGACGGCAGCCAGCAGGAATACGAGCGCCTGTGCCAGCAGCTGGTCGACGCCGGCACCTTCAAGAAGCTCAACCCGGCCAAGCGCCCGGGCAGCTTCCTGGCCTGGTCCGACCCCTCCGACGTGGCGCGCGTCGAAGACCGCACCTTCATCTGCTCCGAGAACAAGGAAGACGCCGGCCCGACCAACAACTGGATGGCGCCGGACCAGATGCGCGCCACGCTGCAGCCGCTGTTCGACGGCTGCATGAAGGGCCGCACCATGTACGTGGTGCCCTTCTCCATGGGCCCGCTGGGCTCGCACATCGCCCACATCGGCATCGAGCTGACCGACAGCGCCTACGTGGCGGTGAACCAGAAGCTCATGACCCGCATGGGCAAGGCCGTCTACGACGTGCTGGGCGTGAACGGCGACTTCGTGCCCTGCATGCACACCGTCGGCGCCCCGCTGGCCGAGGGCGAGAAGGACGCCACGTCCTGGCCCTGCAACCCGAGCACCAAGTACATCGTGCATTACCCCGAGACGCGCGAGATCTGGTCCTACGGCTCGGGCTACGGCGGTAACGCCCTGCTGGGCAAGAAATGCCTGGCGCTGCGCATCGCCTCGACCATGGGCCGCGCGGCTGCTGGCGGCCCCTCCGGTAGCCCGGGCTGGCTGGCCGAGCACATGCTGATCCTGGGCGTGACCTCGCCGGCCGGCAAGAAATACCATGTGGCCGCCGCCTTCCCCAGCGCCTGCGGCAAGACCAACTTCTCCATGCTGGTGCCGCCGGCTGGCTTCGAGGGCTGGAAGGTCACGACCATCGGCGACGACATCGCCTGGATCAAGCCGAACGCCGACGGCAAGCTCTACGCGATCAACCCCGAGGCCGGCTACTTCGGCGTGGCCCCCGGCACCAACACGCTCACCAACCCCAACTGCATGGCCAGCCTGGACCGGGACGTGATCTTCACCAACGTCGCGCTGACCGACGACGGCGACATCTGGTGGGAAGGCATGGAGAAGGACAGCGGCGTCACCCCGGCCCACCTGATCGACTGGCAGGGCAAGGACTGGACGCCCGAGATCGCCAAGCAGACCGGCGCCAAGGCCGCCCACCCGAACGCCCGCTTCACCGTGGCCGCGACCAACAACCCGGCGCTGGACGCCCAGTGGGACGACGCCAGCGGCGTGGCCATCGACGCCTTCATCTTCGGCGGCCGCCGCTCGACCACCGTGCCCCTGGTGACCGAGGCCCGCAGCTGGACCGAGGGCGTCTACATGGCCGCCACCATGGGCTCGGAAACCACCGCCGCCGCCTTCGGCGCCCAGGGCGTGGTGCGCCGCGACCCCTTCGCCATGCTGCCCTTCTGCGGCTACAACATGAGCGACTATTTCCAGCACTGGCTGGACATGGCGCACAAGCTCGAGAAAACCGGCCACAGCCTGCCCAAGATCTTCTGCGTCAACTGGTTCCGCAAGGGCGAGGACGGCAAGTTCGTCTGGCCCGGCTACGGCGAGAACATGCGCGTGCTCAAGTGGATGATCGACCGCATCGAGGGCCAGGCCCAGGGCCAGGACACCATGTTCGGCCTCGCCCCGCAGTACGCCGAGATCAACTGGACCGGCCTGGCCTTCAGCGACCAGCAGTTCCAGACCGTCACCCGCATCGACAAGGCCGCCTGGGAGCAGGAATTCAAGCTGCACGACGAGCATTTCCAGCAGCTGGCCTACCACCTGCCCCAGGAACTGGTGCAGACCAAGGCCGCACTGGAGAAGCGCCTGGCCGAGCTCTGAGCCTCGCCCCCCATTGAAACGGGCGGCCTACCCGGCCGTCCGACCGAACCGCCCCGGCCACGAACCGGGGCGGTTTTTTTGTGCCCTTGGGTACGCGTGCTAGGCTAAGCCCTTCGCCGCCTGCCTCCCCCTGCCCCATGCCCAACCCCGAAACGCGCCAGCGCCAGGCGCTGGCTCTGCTGTGGATCACGCCCGCGCTGTGGTCGGTCAACTACATCATCGCGCGCAAGGCGCCCGCGGTGGTGACCCCGCACCTGCTGGCGCTGGGCCGCTGGGGCCTGGCCGGGCTGCTGCTGGCCTGGCTGGTGCGGCAGGAGCTGTGGACGCAGCGCCGCGCCGTCGTCGCGGCCTGGCCGCAGCACCTGGCCCTGGGCACGCTGGGCATGCTGATCTGCGGTGCCTGGGTCTATCTGGGCGCGCGCACCACCGGGGCCATGAACATCGCGCTGATCTACGCCGCCTCGCCGGTGCTGATCGCGCTGGGCGCCTGGTTCTGGTTGGGCGAGCGCCTGTGGCCGCGCCAGATGCTGGGCGTGGCCCTGGCGCTGGCCGGCGTGATGCATGTCATCGTGCAGGGCCGGTGGCTGGCCCTGGCCCAGGTCTCCTGGGTGCCGGGCGACGTCTGGATCGTGCTGGCCATGCTGTCCTGGGCCGGCTACGCCCTGCTGCTCAAGAAATGGACCAGCCCGCTGAGCGCCCAGGCCCGGCTGGCCAGCACCTGCGCCGGCGGCGTGGCCGTGCTGCTGCCGTTTGCGCTGTGGGAGCTCGGCCTACCGGATACGCCGGCCTGGGGCGGGCAGGCCACGGCGCTGGTGGTGGTGGCCGCCCTGGTGCCCGGCATAGGCGCGTACCTGGCCTATGGCCATGCGCAAAAGGTGCTGGGCGCCAGCCGCGTGGCCGCCAGCCTTTACCTCGGCCCGCTGTACGCGGCGCTGGCCGCCTGGGGCGTGCTCGGCGAGCCCATGGGCCTGCACCATGCGGTCGGCGCGGCCCTGATCCTGCCCGGCATCTTCCTGGCGTCCTCGCGCCCTCTGCAGCGTTGAGGCAGGCCATTGCGCCGGCCAGAATCGGCATAGGGGGCCTCCATGATCGGAGGCACCCCTGCCACACCACCCGGCATGCGGGTCCGCACCGGGCGGTTCGAGAGCTTGAGGTCATGACAGCCTTGGCACTCCCA
>SCMQ01000018.1 GCA_005503335.1 Comamonadaceae bacterium 2FH | reverse complement strand
GATTTATGTCCAGTGCAACGCGCCGCCACGCCCCAGATCGCAAGCGTTTACGCGGCCTGCCGGCCTACCCCATCCCAGAACTTCTCATAACTGGGGCCTTCTCATAATGGCCGTTATGTCGAGCTCTCCATAACGGCCAGAAGCCGACACTCAGCGGAAGGCATGGAAACAGTCGCTCGTGGGGAATCAATTGCCCTCGTTCGCCGCAGTAGTAAAGCTTCGCCCTGTTGGTTCGATCAAACTGTGGCTGACATTCTGCCGGGGTTGCTGCTGTAGCACAGCCTGCAGCACCCACTGGCGAGCTCATGCGGGGCGACGGGATTGGCTGAAGCGACGGGATGTGCGCTGAACGGACATCGGGCGCTGCGTTTGCGGGTGGACTCAGCCCCTGAAGACCTGGCTGCGATGAAAGGCCAGATATGGCCGGTGCTGCGCCTGCAAACCGTGCAATGCGCGCGATGAGGCCAATCCCAGGATGTCACGGGATTCCGGCGGCAAGGCAGCAGACCAAAGTGCGGCGCCGTCGGGCGCAAAAGTCATCCAACCGCCGTCAAACAGCGCGTCCAGATGCGGCGCCAGCAGCAGCCCGTTGAACACATCCAATCGTTCCTCGTCCGAATCGCATTGGGCCCAGGGCTTGATGTGGGAGGCCCGCAGCAGCTCAGGCACGGCCAGGCCCGTCACGCAGCAACGGCCCTGCCAGTAGTCCAGAAGCGCGGTGCGAAACAGGTTTTGGCCAACGCGCTGCACGACCAAGCGTTCGGCCTCGGTGGACTTGGGCAGCGTCGCCGTCGCCTGGTGGAATTTTTGCGCCACACGGTTGGGCATGGTGCGGGCCGTGGCAGCAGCCTTGTCGAGCACCTCGTAAAGGACGTTCCAGCCATGCACCCTGAAAACGTCGGCTGCTTCCTCTGGCACGGGTAACAGCATGGGCTCTGATGCCTGCAGCGCGAAATCGTCACTGCCTAGCGGCTCCACGGTGACGGACTCTGGAAACTGGGCCGAGCGAAATACCAGTCGTTTCTCGACAAGCTCGGGCGAGAGTTCAAAGCCGCAGTCAGCGGCGGCTTTCTCAAGGCGGGTTCGCTCCAGTGGGGTCACGCCGTAACTCCGGCGAGCTTCTTGTAACCGTCCCGAACGACTGCGGCGATGAGGGGGCGGCGTGCGGCCAAAAAGTCGGTGTAGGACATCGTCCACCAGTCTTTCGGCAACGCGTGCCAGCCACACATTTCATCCAGTTCTGCGGACGTGAATCGTTGGGCGTACTTGGGCCAATACGTAGTCGGTGCGTCGTCTGAGATGGCGATGTTGTCGTCCCATTCAACGAGCGTGTAGTTGGCAATCTGATTTGTGTCACGCACGCCTTCAATTCCCAGAGTCTTCAAGTACTTCTTGGGGAAGAGATGGTGGCGCTCAAGCGCCCTTTTCTGGCCTTGAGCCGGAGGGTCCAGCAAGTCAGATACCGGGCTTTTCGAGAACAATGCGCGAGCCCCCAACAGGGTCTTTGCCGCGTAGAAACCAAACAAGGCGGGGCTGCGACCTGCCGCAGTCGCCAGGTCCATCGGCAGGGTCTTGGTCCAGTAGTCGTCAGTCAGCGTGGCTTCCTCCACCTTGCGCAGCTGGGCCAGGAACGCATCGGCGGAGGTGACCTCGCGCAGTGAGGCTAGGTCCATTTCCATCTTGGACTCTGGCGAAGACGTGTAGCGCCCGGTCAACAACGACATGAACAGCCAGCGCGCGACGGCATTCTTCAGGTCAAAGCCTTCGACCTGGTACTCGGTGCGCCCGAGAAGGTACAGCTGGTAGGCGAAGACCAGGCCGTTGATGGAACTGATATGCCGCTCACTCCGGTAGCCAGCGCTACGCACCACATTCAGAAAGTCTGCCCAGCAGGTCAAGTCCAACACACGAGCCTGCGCTTGGCGCAGCAGGCTGAATTGGCTGTCGCGCTGTTGCTGGCTGAACTGGCCCGTCGCCAAGTCCTTGCCGCGCAGGATGGAATACACATGCTCCAGGCGGGCCCGACGGAAGGCAACGCCTACGTTTACGCGCAACAAGTGGTCGGGGTCGGGTTGGAAGAGCTGATTGAAGGGACTCGCCTGCCCGGCTGGCGCAGGGCGCCGTGCATCCTTGCAGAAGGTCTCAAGTTGGGAGCGTCCGTCGTCCCAGAACACCGACATCAACGTCAAGATGAAATCCGACTGATTGAGCTTCTTGCCTTCGCTGTTGATGCGGACGAACACGTCCGCCACTTGTTCTTCGGTGCAGGTTAGCGACAGCTCCAGCGCGATGAAGGGGAAGCTGGTCAGGCCGGACAGGCGACCAATAGCCTTGGCAATAGTTGCCTCCTCCTCCTTGCTAACCTCGCGCGCCGCACGGAGACGTTCTAGGTAATCGCTGATGGTGTCGTAGGTGGACGCGCGCAAAAATACTCCGGAAATGTCCAAGATGTACTCGGGGTCACGCTCGGTCGTGGCGTCAGGCACCTCGAACTTGCCGTCCTGCGGGCGAAAGGCGATGCGGATGTGCTCGCGCTCAAAGTTCTCTCGAAGCACTGCTTCACGTCGAATCACGGCATACAGCGAGGTCAGGCGCTGCTGGCCGTCCACGATGAGCAGTGATGGGGCCTTCTGCTTGTTCGTATCGCCGATAACCTTGGTATCAACACCCTCCACGCCGGTCTGCCAGAACAGGAAGTAGCCGACCGGATAGCCTCGATACATTGAATCGAACAGGTCGCGGACCTTGGCGTTGGACCAAACGAACGGCCGTTGGATGTCCGGCAGGCCAATTCGGCCGAGACCGATGTCACCAATCAGGGTCCCGAGCGGGTAGTGGACTTCTTTGAAAAGGCTTTCGCTCATTTCATTTTCTCCTTGCAAGCCCCGCTGGCCGGGTCTTGCCAATGCGTTCGTTCTTAACGACCTTGACCCCAGGCTTTGCCGCATTCAACCTCGGCCCGAAATCGTCCACCTTGACATCGAAAACGCTGACAGCAATTTGCTGAGGTCCATGCACGTGGGACACCAGCCGCTTGTGTTCCTGGTCGTATGGCGCTTGCGCCGTCGAGCCGCCGAATTCGCCGGAGTTCGCAATGAGCACATGCTGGTACATGTGATAACGCAACGCCGAAACCATGCTGTCAAAGGTCTTCACGTCCTTGTTCATCGCGGTGACGATGAACATGTGAGTCTCGTCCTTCAGGTCGGCGGCGAGGGCAATGTCCGTGGCGTCATAACACACCGCGCCCGAAATCCGATATCCTGGTTCATCGTTCCAGTTCAGCTCGATAACAACCTGGTAGGGCCGCCATGGCGACACCCCAAGTTTTTTCTCATCCTCGGTAACGTGCCATTTCCCTTGGTCCACCTCGACCCAGGAGCGTCGACCGGCTCTGCGCTGCGGCACAAGCCATCTACCCATATTCGCGGGCTTCTTAGAGCCGGGAACAGTTGCACCGAGGAGCCCATAGAACAGCATCGCGCCGGTCGCATCCGAAAACGCCCGCATCAGGTCCTGGTCATCAACATGAACTGTGTATTCAGGGAAGATGACCAAATCGACCTGTGGCTTATGCTCCTTTCCAAGTACCGTGTCACGCGCGACGAGCTGGCTGTATGCCATATGGAGCAAGGCTGCGGTATGGTTCCTGTGACGCGCGCGAAATCGGGGGGCGCTCAAGCCGGCAATTCCATCGCTGAGGAAGTCCCCCTCTGCCGGCATCAAGCCTTGCACTAGCACGACTCGCAGTGTCCTTCGAGATTTCAAAGGCCAATCAACTGGAAAGCGATACACAGGCATATTCGAACTGCGGCCGAACAGCTGCGCCTGGTCTTCCAACCTTTTCTTAAGGATGTTGGCAAGGTCGTCTGTTGTGCTTAAAGCATCGACGTCGACAGATGCGTGGCCATTCGCGATGCCTGGCCATCTCAGCAGCCCCAGCAAGAGGTTTGAGAACCACGGCGTGACTGCGGCTGTTGTACCTCCCAAATCGGCTGCGGTATGCACCATCCCCATTCGTCGCTTGTGCCAGGTACTTCGAAAACCGGCATACCAGCCAGGCTCGTCACGAAGCAGCCATTGTCGTGCCGTGAAATCCAGCTCGCCAGTCGCGGCCGCGCGCAAGAGTCGACCAAATGCATACATCCAGGACTGGGCCGCCGTACACCAGCTCGGAGTCGCGTAAAGGGGGTCAGGCGCACCACTGTCAGCGATATGGCGAAGACGGAGTACCAGCGTGCTTGGGTTCAGAAGTTTGGACCAGTCAGAACAACAGAGCTCAATTGACAAAGGTGTCAGCAATTCAGGTTGCTTCAGCGCCTTCTTTGGCAGGGTGGTCAATGCCAAGCCGAGTTGTAGCAGCGCGTTTTCCTGTTCGAACACAGCGTCAGGATGGGTGATGGCTCTGGCGAATGAAATCCAGGCATCGACGGGCAATGGTGGCGGATCGGGCTGCCAACGCGCGTCCACATAGCTGCCGAGATGTCGGGGAATGAGCTCTGCCTCCGCCGCTGCCGCGCCCCGCCCTGGGCGGGTTATGCCGTTGAAAAGCTGTTGGTCTGTCTGACCAATCAACTGGAGCGCTGCTCTGATTTGCGCCCTCGTTCTGCCCGCTGCGAACCGCTTAAACCACTGGACGTACTCTTTCGGTCGCTCACGAAGCTGATGCCCTACCAGTGAAATCGACACCTCGTCTATCGCTGACAAGTCGCGGCTGCGGCTCTGGCACTGCAAGAACTCGTGGAGCTTTCGATAAAAGCGGAGCTCTTCGCCGGCACTCAGCATGTTGCTCGTCTGTTCAACCGTGGCAAGTAGCAATGCCGCTTGCTGCTGAACGTACCAAGGCACGCGCTCCCACTCAAGCATGGTCTGCGCGAACACAGCCAGGCTTTCCCGGTATTTGCCCACGTTGCCGGCCTCAAAGCCCGCGTCTTGTGCGGCCCGCTTTCCGGTCTCCGTCGCCCCTGCCCTGAAAAGTTCAGCGAGCACATAGAAGACAACAGCATGCTCGGCAGCTGACACTTCCGGGCTTGCCATCAGCTTTCGCGTCAGTGCCTCCGTTACTGCCTCCAGTAGCTCAGGCGCCGGAAACAAGTCCAAGGCATACCTCAAGACTTGCACCAGCGAGGGGTTCACCGCCCACGCCGCAACCAATCGGCGTGCAGTCACTTCGAAATCGTGGAGCAGTGCGTCCTTTGCAGTCCCGTCGTCGCCTTGCTCGCTCAGGTCCGTCATGCTACGGCGCATGCGAAGGGACTTGGTCAGCCTATACGCCGAGAAGCGCGTCAGCGTGTCGTCGCGCACCTCAAGTTTGGGTCTGGCGACAGCGGCCAGCTGCGGCAATTCGCCAGCAGCGGATACCGAAGATGACTCCTTTAGACCAAGCTCCGCCAATGCGAGCAGACCGTTCAGGCCTGCCTCCAACTGTTGAAGGGTTGCAATGTCAAAAGGGCCACTCAGTTGCTGCTGCAATGACTTCATTCTCGCGGCGACACCGGACTCGCCGGCAACTGCGCTGTAGAGCTCCAGCTCCGTCTTTTCTCCGTTGATACACAACCGGGACTTCTTTCCCGACGGGAGTCTGGTAGACACATCTAGATGTCCCTGAACCCATTTTGCGACGGCCTTGGCGACCTGAGCCTCAGCACTTGCAGACTCAGGAGCTCGAACGGAGATGACCAACCGAAGGTCGTCCACGTATCGACAATAGTCGTAGACCCGAATACCGAACTCGGAATCAATGCTTGCCCCGCGCTTCGAGGCCAGGCCGACGACCCGGTCAAAGTCCATCAAATAGGCGTTGGCAAGGAACCCGCTAGCCACAAGGCCCTGAGGCAACCCAGAGGGCAGGACACCATCCCGAAACAGTGGCGCCAAAGTTCGGTCCTCATCGCGCCAACTAAAGTTAAGCACTTGCCGAGCCAATTCCCAAAAATCTGCTTCCGCCTTAGGTAACGACTTGTCCGTCTTTCGAAAAGCTGCATATTCACGCTTCAGACACGCAACCAGGCGGTCAAGGTCGATGTTGTCAAAGAAGGCACTGAGGTCCAACTTGACGATATAGACCAGCTCATCATCATCCTTCTGTTGGTCCACCAAGCGAGCCACCTCGTTGGGTCGCGCGACGAACTGCTGGTAATCCTGAAAATAGCGGCTGTACGTGTTTGAGTTTCCCCACGAGAACCGGGCCCGGGAACCATCGTTCGTCCAGCTGCAGAAGAGGCGATTGCCGTAGCTGTAGACATTCTTGTGAGCGGCCTCAAGGGGCTTGGTAGCCGGGTCACCTTGCGCTGATTCGATGCAATCCGCGAGACAGAGCATAAGTGCCGTGGCCACTGTCTGCTCCCTGATGCCCAAGTGGGCAAGCGGCCGGAGAACGAGAGGCTTGGGTTGTTCGCTACCGTCTTCCTTTTTTTCCGGCTTTGGCCCCCACGCTCCAGCCAGTTTGGGGCTGAAGATCCATGGAGCGTTCTTCGGGGCAGGCACTAACCATAACGGAGCCGGCTGGTAATCTCCATTGACGAGCGCGGTACGCCACTCGCTCAGTTTCCGGTCGAGGTCAACCGCTGAACAATCGAGCTCGAGGGTATCGGCATACCAGTTGTGCCGACGAATGTAGGTGTGGGATTTTTTCCATGCTTGCGCCAGCACGATTTCGTCACAGAGATACTGGACCTGGGGTGCAAGTGATGCGTACTTGTCTTTCAGTAGTCCCACTGGTTCTCCCTATCCCCACTCTTTTTGTGGTCGTCGACGCGAAGCCTAATGGCCTCACGCTCAAAGGCCAGAGGAGCTGACCACTCCCATACTTCGCCCTTCTCCCAGTCGCACTTGACGAGTCCCATGATTTCAGACAACTTCCGCAAGGCTGAGTTGTGGAAGAAGGCGCCGTTTAAATAGCAAATGATCTTCGGCGCCGGGAAGCAACTCAAGAATGATGTGCTCAGAACTCTGCAGTGCCGCTGGCGGCGCCGATGTCGTCGTCACGATGTACTGGAACGGCGTAGCACCGTTGCCAGAGAGACCCGCCGCTGCTTCCGCTGCCGTCAACAATAACTCGCGATACAAGCGCTCGCTCATGTCTGCCTCGCGGGGGCAGTCGTGCACAACGAAGCCCGGGTGATGACTAGCTTCAGCGGTTGCAGCATCGATGATGCAGGTGATGTCCCCGAGCAGCACTTCAAGCACTTGATAGGCCTCGCCACCCACCGCAAGTTCAAATGGATGGTCGTCAGACTCGGGCACGAACCGGCCGTAGCCCTCTTCGCCAAGTAGTCTCGTAGCAATAGTGCGCGTCAAATCCTTGATTTTTTCCGCCCGCTCTGAGCGCTCCTGGTTCCGTTTGACCAGGGCGGCCTTCTTGGTGTTCAGGTCCCGCATCAATTTCTCTTGTTGGTCTCGGGCGCGTTTCAGTGCCGGAGAGTCCTTCCCCTCGGCACGAGCAGCAGCACGCAACTCCAGGTCTGCCCAAACCGACTTGAGGTGCGCCCTCTGCGCCGCGCTCGTTCCCTTTCGCATCTGAAGGCGACGAACCTCTGCTCGCTTTGCGCTCACGATGGACTCTCGCGCCTTCAGTACAGCAGAGGCCGATAGCTCCGCTTGCTTCGCTGCCTGCAACTTGGTGTGCAGCTTGGGTTTGTCGGCCTCGACTTCACGCTGGCTAATACGCCACGGCAGGCTTGGGGTACCACGGCGCATGGCAATGTGGTCGCATGCGGAAAAGTCGACGTCGCCGTGACGACAATGTCCCGCGAGATTGTCCAGCTGTTGAAGCTCCGTCATGAGGCGGATGTACTCCTTCTCGTTGGCGTCCAGCAAAGACTGGGCGATTTCCGTCTCCTTCGACCGTATCGCCGACTCGCGTTGGAGCCCTTCGAGCCTGACCAGCAGCGGAGCCAGCGCCTCTTCAGCGGCTTCGGTCTCCCGGTCCAATACCTCCTCGGCCCTTTGCGCCGCCGCAAGTGCATCTGCCACCAACGACTGCAATGACGGGCCCAAGGTCGTTTCCAAGACGGGCAGGTCTTCATCGGCCTTGAGCAGGGTCCGCAGCTGTCGCTCCACATGGGTCAATCCGTAGACGGGCTCGCGCTCCAGCTCCAGCAGTTTCTGTTCGAGGCTGTTCATGGCCGTTTGAGCGGTCTCGACGTCTCGAATCAGTCGATCAGCCTCGGCATCCAGCAAACCGAGCACGGCCCGAACGAATAGGGGTGGGTCCTGCCGAGAGCGCCTAAAACCCAAGCCGTCACCATCACGCCAATGGAAAAATCCGTCGAAGCGTGTCTTCTGGTCGCGAATACACCATGCGAGCAAGTGCCGCCATTCCAAAGGTTGGCTACTGCCTGGTAATGTCGAGGCCGGCAGCTTCGCGATGAAGGCCTCGTGAAGAGCCATAGAAAATGCGGGGAAATCGCCGGGTAGCTGACCCGCCAACAAGGATTCAAGGTCATTGCCGATGCCCGCAATGGATTGGCTGTAGGCGCCGTAGGGCCGGTAGACAAGCCAAGCCGTCCCATCCACATGGACCTTGGCCGCCACGCCGCCCTTGGGAAATCCCGCTACGGCCTTTTCGCGCAACGATGTTATCGAGGGTGCTTCGTCCCCTAGGCAGTAGCGCATCAGCAGGCATAGTGATGTTTTTCCAACCCCGTGGCCGGCGCTGGCAAGTCCAGAGGCATCAGGCGATTCTGGCTCCCTCGCCCAGACGATGTTCAGTCCTGGGTGCAATGCGACAGTCCGCACCACAACCTGCGGCTCCTTCGACTCCAGGAGCCAAAGGCGCTCGACCCAAAGACGCGGTTGCACCCGGGTTGTTGAATATTGCTGAAGCCAGCCGTCCATCACACCTCCTTAGCGGGTCCCGCTCGCGCGCCCCTCAGACCCAGGTGACGCCCCTTCCGACTTCTGGGCATTCTGGTAGCGGGCGTCAAGGTCCAACATCAGTTTGGCCAACTCATGAAGCTCCGGCGTACTCCGGACATCTGCCGGCAAAGAGCTCGCCCCGTTCTGGAAAACAGTCCCGTTGCCCACGCGCAAGCTGCGAATCGACTGACTCGCGACCAAACGCTGCAAGAAGCGCGGAATCGGCTCCAAGAGATTTGGCGATGTCAGAGCGGCGTAGCGCGAGACCAAAGCAGTCAGCCGCGAAGCGTCCTCTGGGCCGAGAAACAGCTCGGGGTAGCCTGGCTTCGTGGCACGCACAACCATGGCCTGAACATCGCCCGCAGACAATCCTGTTGAGGAGTGCTCTACCAGCGCAGCGAGCAGGCCGGCCAACTCAGCCTCGCTCTCGTTGCGAATCACTCCGTGGTCGGAGTACACGACGCGTTGGTCCTGCTTGGCCGAGGCTGTGGACGCAACGACGGCTGCGTCCAAACGGTCCCAAGCCGCCAGCACCAGCCGTCGCGTGCGATATTCACCAAAGGCCCGCTCTTCGCCGTTCTTGAGCACGCGGAAGGTCTCAGAGGGGTAGTCGGGGCCCAGGACGTCGGCGGGGTCGAGGATGTAGCGCAGTTCGTCGCGGGTCAGGCCGTAGAGGTGGGCGTAGTAGGCGTCGAGCTCGGCGCGCAGTTGGGCGCGGCGTTCGGGCATCCAGGCGAAGGGGGTACTGCGCTGCTCCGCGGGGCGGGGGTCCCAGGCGGCCAGGTCGTCGGCCCAAGGCTGCAGGTCGTGCGCGGTGTGGGTGAGTTCCAGCACGCGGGGGACGATGTAGGCGAGGTCGGCTTCGGTGTAGCGGTCGGGAGGGCGGACGGGGAACTGCTTGAGGTACCCGTAGGTCAAGTGCGTGCCGCCGACCTTCTGCCGCGCGATGTAGTCAAAAACCAAGCTGCTCAAGTTCGCCAACATTGCCGCTTGGTGCGCGGGTGGCTGATTGGCGTAAAAGAGCGGCATGGTGTGCCCCACGCCCACCCTCGGCACCACCGACGCAATCACCGTGCGCTCCGCTGCTGCGTTGGTAATGTCCCGCCACCCCATCAACCACCGCGGGCTGCGGCGGTCCATCCAGACGTCAAGGAACTTCAAATCGAAACTGCCTCCACGCCTTGCGGAATGTCCGCAAGCAGCTCCTGAATTGATAGCATCTCCAGCCGCCCCCACCGTCTGCGGTTTCTGCACCGTCTCCAGCTCGGCCAGCTCCTCGTCGCTCAGGCCCAGCTCGGCATCCTGCAGCGCCCACTTGTTGAATTCGGGCAGAGCTTTTTTGCCGGTGGCGCCGTCACTTTTGAGGGCCTGGGCCAGGGCCGGGTGCCGGGTGGCCAGGGTCGCTTCGGCCGTCTGAGTGGCTTGCCAGGCCACGGCGGCAGTCCAGCCAGGCTTGTTGACGGCGGTCTGCTGGGTGGGCTGGCCGGCGCTGCGGCGGAACAGCTCACCCGCCACCCAACTGGCCAGGGCCAAGGTGAGCTGGGTGTGGCTGGCGGCATGAGCCCCGCGCACGGACGAGCTGGCGGGGTCGGTGCCACCGTTCGATTCGAACGCTTCGCTCCAGGCCAGCCAGGCGTTGGCGACGCGGCTGGGCACGCGGGCGATGCGGGCCAGCACCTGGCGCTCGTCCACCCAGTAGCGCGGGCGCACGGTGAAGGAGGGGGCGGCCTTCTGCGCGTCGCCCACGTCGGCGGTGTCGAGCCCGTTCGGCTTTTCCGGCGCGTCCACGTAGGTGGCCCAGCGGTGGTCGAACTGGTGAATCATCTTGGCTTCGTACAGCGGCAGCCGGGGTGGCTCGCCAGCCGCTGCAGACTCGTCCTTGAACAGCTCGCTATCACCCGACATGTGGAACATCGTCGAAAAGCGGATGCCCCATGGGTTCAAGTCTGGCTCACTCTCGCCCTGGCCTTCAGCGATGAGCACCGGGGCCGCGCAGTAGAGCTTTTTGGTCAGCTCGGCGTCGCGCTGGCTGCGGAACGTTGGCAGGGTCAACGTATTTGGATTCAGCCGTTCAAAATCCTGCGACGTCAGCTCGTACCATTTCTGCGCCTCGTACAGGTCTTCTATCTTGTCAACGTCAAAAATGAATCTGGCTTGTAGCGATGCAGCAATGGTGAAGAGGCAAAACGGCTTTCGTTCGTCCGTGGCAGGAAACCATCGGCGCACCTCGTAAAAACTGACTAGTTGCGCCAATCTGCCAGCTCGAACGACCGCACCGAAAAAAACTTTCGTGGTGTCGTCTGTGGCAATGCCCGTGGGCACGATGAAGCCAGCGCGGCCCGTCGGGGCGGTGAGCTGGAACAGGGTTTCGGCAAACAGCGCATAGGTGTTGACATCCCCCACGCCGGTCAGTGGAAAACGCCCACTGTCGTGCGCGTAGAGGCTGGCGGCTTCGGCGCCACGCCGGGCGCTGATGAATTCCTGATGCAGGTGCATCTCGGCTCGATTAGGTGGATGCAGGCCCTCGGCAGCTTCGACATCGGGGTACAGGGTGTGCAGCAGCAGGCCCTGGCGCAGCAGCTCGATGCGCTGGCTGCGCTCGGCCTTGTTTTTCGCGCTGGCCACCAGCGGGCTGCGGGTCGCGAAGAACTCTTCCTCCTGCAGCTTGATGCGCTCCCACGGCGGATTGCCCAGCATGACGGCAAAGCCGCCCTTGGACGCCACCTGCGGAAAGGCCAGCCACCAATGGAAGACGCTGTGGCTGCGGCACAGCTCGTAAGCAGCCTCGGCAATTTCCGGCTTGGCGTTCCGACCCGGTGTGGCGTGCAGCAAGCCCCAGAGGTAGCCCGAGAGCGGAATGCGCTCGCGGTCGACGGGCAGCTTGGGTGCCAGGAAGGTGGCCACGTAGGTGTCGGCCAAGCGCGCCAGGGTGCTTTGCTGGGCCTGCGCTGCGGCCTGCGCCCAGGCGCTGCGCTTCGCGTGGATGCCCTCCAGACTGTCGTCGGCCAGGTGTTCCACCGCATCGGCCTGCGCGGCGAGCTGGCTGGCCTGGAACAGGTCGCCGGCGGCCACGGCCTTCCAGCTTTTGAGGTCGGCCTTGTTTTGCTTTTTGAGTTCGGCGGCGGTGGCTTTGTCGTCGCCGCTGAGCACGGCGTAGGCTGCGTCGGGAATACCGTTTTCCAAAATCTTAGGGTCCAGCACGCCCAGCAGCGCGTCGCCCACCTGCAGGTGGTGGTCGAGAAAGGTCAATGGCCGGTCGGGGGTGTAGGCCTCGAGCCAGAGCGCGGTTTTCGCCAGGGCGATGGCCATGGGGTTCTTGTCGACACCATAGATGCAATGGCTGACGACGTCGCGCAGGGCGTGGCGGTAGTCGGCAGGCATGGGGGCCCCTCCCGGCGCGCGCAGCTTGGCCACTTCATCGGCCAGCCGGCGAGCGGCGGCCAGCAGAAAATGACCACTGCCACAAGCCGGGTCGCACACGGTCAGGGCCAACAGGGCATCAACCGGCTGCTGCGGGTTGGCGCGCACGGTGTCGGCAATCACCGGCTCCAGCGCGGACTTGATGAGCTCCTGCACTAGGCTGTCGGGCGTGTAGTAGCTGCCGGTGAGTTTGCGGGTGTTGCCTTTGGTGCTGGCGGCGGTGTCGTCGTCACCCACAAAGGCGAGTTTGGCGGCGTGCGGCTGACTCAGGGACTGGATATCGGGCACCAGCTCCAGCAGGCTTTCGTACACGCTGCCCAGTTCCTCGGGGCCCATATCGCGGTAGTTGACGCGGGTCAGGCCCGTGGCTTGGCGAAAGTAGCCAAGCTGGAAGATGGCGGCCAGCAGCCAGCGGTTTTCGATTTGCGCGGTGTTGAGGTGGGCGCATTGATCGGCATCGAACAGGCCGCCCAAGGCGGGCAGACCGAGCGCGGGCTGGCCTTGCGCCAGACCATCGAAGGTGATGGACATGGCCTGCCAAAGGTCGCCGTGCGCGTCGTGGCTGCTGCGGCGCACGGCGCGGTCGCGCAGCCAGGTCAGCGAGTAGCCGGCCAGATAGCGCTGCCGCACGTCTGGGGGCGTGTCGGGCGCGAAGATGAGCGGCAGGCCGGTGGTGGGGTCCATGCGGTCTTCGACGGTGGCCAGAAAAATCAGGCGATAGACCAGGCGCAGCAGCTCCTCGAAGAACGCCTGCTTGCCCAAGCCTTCAGCCTGCTCCTGATTTTGTAGCTGTTCACGCAGGCGGGTATTGGACGGGTGGCTTAAAAAGCCTGTTCCCAGGGCACGCAGAGCCTCGGCCACCTGATAGCGCAGGTTGCTGCGCACGGTGACGCCGGCTTCTTGCCCTGCAGTGCGCCAGCGCTCCCAGGGGCAGTCGGCTGCATTAGCCTCGGGCTTGGCAAAGCGGCTGGCGTGGGCCAGCAGCCAGAAGGCGGTGAAGTCGGCGTAGAGCTCTTCCGTGAACAGGGCTTCGAGGTCCACCTCGACATAGGCGGGGCGGGTCAGGCTGGGGTTGTCGCGCAGGATGCGCAGTGTGAGGCCGTTGGCGGTGATGGCCCAGAGGGACTGGTCCGAGGCGTTGAGCGCCTCCTGCGCCAGCATAAAGGGCGAGCGGCGGCGGGTTTTGCCGGTGTCGGGGTTGAATTCGCCAAAGCGCTCGGCGGGGGCATCGAGCTGCTGGTTGTGGGCGGCGAGGATGAGGGGCAGGTGCCCGGCCCTTGCGGCGTGCCCGATGTTGTAGCTGTGGCCGGAAGCCTTCACGCTGGCACCAGCGGCCAGGTCGGTAAAGCCCAGCACGTCGCGCAGCAACGGCACTAGGAAATCACGCACGGTGACTTGGTGCGTATCCACGTCCTGCCGCTGACGCAGGGGCTGGAAGTCGGTCCAGAGGTTTTGGGCAATCTTCCAGTAGCGTGCCACTTCATCGCGCAGCTTCAGGCCCTTGGGGATGCCATAGTGGCTGTCGGTCTGCTCGGTCTTATCAGGGGCTTGCAGCGTGGTGAGGCGCGCCAGCTCATCGGCGGGAATCAGACCGCCTTCGATGCGGATGGCCTGGTAGGCGAGTTGGGTGGTGGTGCGGCGAGCCATGGGTCAGCCCCCCGCTGCGGCTGGAACTAGCACATAGACGCCCATCACATCCACCGGCAAGCTGGCCGTGACCTGATAGCTGCCCTTGGCGTCGGCGGCTTCACGCACGCGCCGGTGGTCTTGCAGCAAGGCCTGGGCACGCTCGCGGGCGATGGCCTCCAATTGGGGCTGCCAGGATGGAATGGCATCGAGGGCTTGCTGCAGGTGGCGGTCACGAATCACAGGGGGCATGTTGCGTGTGGCTTCGGCGCCCAGCAGGGCTTGGGCCTGGTCGGTCGGTAGGGTCGTGACGGCATCCGCGCCAACGGCACTGACGGCCACGGTTTCTTCGCACAGCATCAGGCGGGTCTGGTTGCCACGCGTGACGCTGAGCTGGTGGCGCAGGCGCAGCAGTAGCACGGTGGTTTTGAGGCTGACATGACCCACGAAGGCGGCGCCAGCGCGGGCCACGTCGTCTTCTGAGGCGTCTTCCGATGCTAGCGCGCGCTCCAGCAGGGTGTCGGCCAGAGCCACCACCAGCGGGTGAGTGCGGTGGATGAACAGCGCCCCCTGGGCTGCGGGCTGGTGAAAGTCCACCCGCAGGGTGCCGGTAAAACCGTCAGCGGCCAGCCGTTCATTGACGGAGGACGGCAGTTGGTCGAGGTGCAGCTTGTGGTGCTGCTTGTAGGGCTCCAAGGGCACGCCGAGTTTGGCCACAGCACGCGCGACGAAGCGCGCCACGTCGTCCTCGCCCCCCAGCACGGCAGCCGACTTGCGCCATTCGGGCAGCACATCTTCGGGCTTGAGGCGGCGCTGGGCGAAGATGGAGCGGTTCTTGGCGGCCTTTTCACGGGCGCTTTGCCAAGCGGTTTCAATCTCTTTGGCGGGTTCACCAAAGTCGAGACTGACCTGCGTAGTGTTTCCCACCTGGTTGTGTTTGCGCAGCAGCACGGCGTTGAGCAGGGCCTGGGTGAGCTTGCCCTGGTCGTCGGGCATGGGGACCAGCACGCCGAGCTCCTTGCGGATGCTCTCGGCCTTGCGCAGGATGACCTGCAGCACGGCCCCATCGACCGGGTTGTCTTCACCGTAGAGCATGGTGCTGCGCACTTCACGCGCCTTCTGGCCGAAGCGGTCCACGCGGCCTTCGCGCTGCTCATGACGCGTGGGGTTCCAGCTCAGGTCGTAGTGGACCACCGCGGTGAACAGGCCTTGCAGGTTGATGCCTTCAGACAGGCAGTCGGTAGCGACCAGAATGCGCATCTCCGTGTCGCCCAACTCTTCCACGGCGGCTTCGCGCTCACCGGGCGTGAGCTCGCCTGTGACCGCCTTGACGGTGGCATCCTTGAACTTGCCACGCAGAAAGTCGGCCAGGTAGTGGGCCGTGGCGATGTAGCGACAAAAGACCACGGGCTGGAAACCTTCTTTGACCAGCAGTGTCAGGTGTTCCAGCAGCTTGGCGAGCTTGGGGTCGTTGGTGGCACCGGCCAGCTTTTCAGCGTCGGCGATGAGTTGTCGCAGGAGGGCGCTGTCTTCGGTTTGCGCAGCAGGCTCAATGTCATCGGCGGACAAGGCATCCTCCAGGCCATCGAGCACGCGGTCGCCGGCCTGGGCCTCGATGTCTTCCAGCGTGAGTTCGTCGGACTCTCCGACATTTACGGCACCATCCAGCCGGGTGCGCAGGGCGTTGGCGGCAGCGGCCGGCGACGAGGAGATGCAGCGCAGCAGGGCCAGCGCGGCCCACCAGTTCATGCGCTGCTCGCGCAAGCCCTGGCCTTCGGCGCGCTCGACCAGTTCGCGGGCGTAGCCCAGCACATCGTTGAAGAGCTGGCCCCAGGCTCCGGTGAGTCGGTAGGTAATTTCGGCCGTTTTGCGGTCCGGAAACATCGAGGTGTCTTGCCATTCGGCAATGTCGGGGCGGCGGCGCTGGACGAAGTGACGGGACAGGTCGTCGCGCAGGTCCATACGGGCGCCGGGCGGCAGGTCCTTGAGCTGCGTGAAGTCGGCCCGAAGCAGACCCAACAAGTTGAAGAAGGCGTCCTCGTCGCCGCTGTGGGGCGTGGCCGTGAGCAGCACCATGTGGCGGTTGGCGTCTTCGGCCAGGCCCTTAAGGAGCTGGTAGCGTTGTTGTCGGCCCTGGCCGCCCTGGGTACAGGTGTGCGCCTCGTCGACGATGACGCACTCGGGGCAGAAACGCTGGAAGGCTTCGCGGCGGCGCTCGGACTTGATGTAGTCCAGGCTGACCACGGTGAACGGGTTGGCGTCAAACACCGAGGTGCCGGGCGGCAAGTCGCGCTCCAGCCGGGCGGCGGTGGCGCTGCGCACCACCACGGCATGGATGTGAAATCGTTCGGCCAGTTCACGCTGCCACTGCTCGCACAGGTGCGGTGGGCACAGCACGGCCAGGCGCTCGATTTCGCCACGGTCCAGCATTTCGCGGGCAATCAGTGCCCCCTCGATGGTCTTGCCGATACCGACATCGTCAGCAACCAACAGCCGCACGGTGGGTAGCCTCATGGCCATCAGCAGCGGCACGAGCTGGTAGGCGCGCGGCTCGACGGCGATATTGCCGAAGCTGCGGAACGGGCCAGCGCCGTTGCGTAGCTTGAGTTGCAGCGCGTCCAGCAGTAGCTGGCTGGCGGCATGGTTACGGGCCTGCTCGATGCGCGGCCATAGGAAGGTGGCGGGCTGGACGGGCTGGCGCTCCAGCGGCAGATAAATCAGGGACTCGTCTTTTTCACCACCGCCCAGAGGACGCAGACGCAGGGTGTCCTGGTCGGACTCGGGCAGCACTATCCATTCGCGGCCACGGGCCGATACGAGGCTGCCCGGGTAAAACTCGGGGGTTGGAGCATTCATTGTTTATTCGTTCTTGCCGGCCCCAAAGAGGTCGGCGTTTTGGGCGAAGATGGCAGGCCATGCAGCCCGGTCTTTCGGGAAGCGGACGACCAGGTAGCCCTGCTCGTCCAGCTTGCGGTTGATGGCGTCATCCTTGGCCTGCTGGGCATCGGCGTCGTGATGGGGGCCGTCGATAAACACAGCCAGGTTGTAGTCGTCGTAGAAAAAATCAGCGCAGGTCTGCGCGGACTCGATGACGTGCTGCGCCCGGTCGGGCTTGCGATGACCATGCGCCTCTACATAGACCAGCCAGGCCTGCTCCAGCGTGCTGCCGGCCACCCGGTTCAACTCAGCGGAATGATGCTCGGGCGCCCTGCCTTGTGTTCCCATCTTGGACGCGGCCCCTGTGAGTCGGCAGAGCATGTCGAGTACGAGTCCGCTGGCGTCCTTGTCCTTGCGGTCAATCACAGGATGGTCGGGCTGGTTGTAGTACGAGAGCAGGCACTTGTAGCAGCCGGCTTCGCAGACGGGCTGGCTTTTGGCATCCAGCTCCTCATCCAGAGACGCCTTGGTCCATGGCGCACCGGCCGCAGGACGTTTGAAATGCATGATTTCGAGCGCCTCGACGGCCACGGCGGCCAGCGCCTTCGGCTCGGTCGCAATTCGGGTCAACACGCCGGCCCCGCCCTCGGCCGCCTCGTACAGCAGGATGGCCTGCCGGTTGTCGCGCGTGGGCAAGGGCTCAGCCATCAACTCACTCTCTTCGAGCTGGTAGACCGACTCGATGCCGCGCTTGAGCGCGTACTGCAGCGTGGTGAGTGAGGTGGCAGAAAGCTCACCCAGCTTGTAGTGCGGCCGAATGATAAGAATGTTGCGGCGGTCTTCGACGAATGGAACGATACGCTGTGGCGGCGTCTTGTCAGGCGGGGCGTCGTCGCCGTTCTCCTCACCGCCATCATCCACTCCGCCCACCCAATGGCCGGTGACGGGATTCATCATGAAGCCTTTGACCGATTTCTCCTTGCGACGGCGCCATCCGAAATTCATGCGCCAGACTGTGGCCGCCGGCCCGTACTGGAGCTCCAGCAGCGGCCCGTCTTTGTCGGCCACCTCGGACGTCACCATTTGCAGCTTGCCGTCCGCCTCAGCGAACTGCAACGTGGTCTGCATTTCATAACCCTGGCGCGTGCGCTCCTCCTCGTTGGCGGTGATGCGCTCGGCCCGCTTGGTCGACACGTTTTCGATGCGATAGAGGTGCTTGACCTCCTCGGCGCCTGACAGCGAGGCCCCGCAGGAAACGCAGCGGTCGGCATCGCGCTGCGAGCGGAAATGGCCGTAACCGCACGACGGACACAGGCGCGCCACCTCGGTGGTCAGCCGGACCCCCTCTGACACCTGGTCCTGGCTGGTGATGGTGAGCAGCGCTTTGGTCACCCGGTACTGGCTGCCCTCGTGATAAATGAGGCTGTATGGGCCGAACTCGCCCAGTGCCAGGAAACGGGGGCGGGAGAGGAAGCTCTCGCGGCCGATGTTGCCGCGGCGCGCCGGGATATAGGCCAGCAGCGGCAGGCGCGGGAAGTTGTAGCCCGGCAGGAAGCCCTGGCTTGCGAGGTAGCGGTAGGTATAGAAGTCCGAATTGAAGGCGCTGTCACCGGCCAGCAGCAGGTCGCGCTGCTTGCGGGCCTCGTTGTGCCGTTGCTGGGCCTCACGGCGTTCGCGTTCGCTGGCGGCCGGGTTGTTCTCGATTTTGAAGTTGAGCTCAATCTGCCGCGCCGTCGCACGGTAAAGGTCGCGCCAACGATTGAGCGAGCTGTCGAACTCACGGTAAGCCCGCTGAAACACCGACTCCGGCCAGGTCGGCGTGTACCAGGGCGCACGCTCTGGCGTGAGCTCGTCCTTGAGCATGGCCAGCACGGCCAAGCCGCGCTGGTGGGCACGCTTCTGGGCCTCTGGTTTGCCAAGGTCCGATTCCAGGTCCCCGGTAATCGGCAGCTCGTCAGGCTTTTCCATGTCCAGCAGGTCGCGAATGCTGTTTCCCAGCTTCTTGCCGGTCTCGGCCAGCCAGATGGCTTGCATGTGGCTTTGCACGAGCTCGCGGTTGGCGAGGTCCAGCGTGGGTGCGTTGACCTGCCCATGCACCATGCGGACCGGGTCGCGGAAGTAGTACTGGTCATGCGGCGATTGCGAGGCACAGTAGGTGATGACAAGCGCCGGCTGACCCGCCCGCCCGGCGCGCCCGCTGCGCTGCGCGTAGTTGGCCGGCGTCGGCGGCACGTTGCGCATGTAGACTGTGTTCAGCGACGAAATATCGACGCCGAGCTCCATGGTGGGTGAGCAAAACAGCACGGGCAGCCAGTTGAGTTCGGTGCCATGCGACTTCATCCACTCGCTGCGGTCCTTGTCGGTAAATCGGAATCGGGCCTCGCGCTCCAGGCGGTCCTCCTGCTCGACCTGCGCCGTATGCTCACGCGCTTCGAAGTCGAACAACTGGTGCGCCGGCTCGGCCAGCAGATGGGCGATGTTGCGATACAGATTGCGGAAGAATGCATTGTCGTGCGACTGAATGGGGCTAGCGCCATCTCCCGCCGTCCACAGCAGGGCGCTACCGTTGAGCTGCCACCCGGTCAGACCGACATCGGTTTCTTCCTTGCGAACCAGGCCATAGCTTTCCGCAGCTTTGAGCAGGGCACCGACGACCTCCGGGTATGTGTGGTCGTTGACCTGCTTGTAGAACGGATTGGCCCCACCCCAAGTGCTGCCCTTGCGCAGTTCGCGCCCTAGGCGCGAGCGGCTGGAGCCAATGACGAGGTAGTCCTCAATGTTCAGCTTGCGACCACGTGGCCCGGCATTTTCCGGGGGCCGGCTGGTGACAAACCACTTCGCGGGCACGGGGCGCTCGTCCTCGGTGAAGCCCCAGGGCTCTCGCAGATTGGCAAAGCTCAGGGTACGCAGTTGGTCAAGCTCGGTGCGGTCCAGGTAGCGTGTCGCAATGCACAAACCCTGGCGCATGGTCTCGAACAGCGTTTGCAGCACCAGGGCCCGCTCGGCTGGACGCGCCGCCTGCAGCACTTGGGGCGCCTCCGCCCACTCCGACTCGTCGGCGGCGAGGTCATCGATGTCCTGGTAGGTGATGCGGACCAGGCCTAACTGCTCCAGGTTCGGGTTGTTGAAACGCCAGCCGCGCCGCAGGTCGTAGAAGCTGCGGTAACCCAGAATGGCGCGCATGGCGTCTTGCACTTGGCGCCGAGTGTTGCCCTTGACCTCGGGCTGCTGCATGTACTCGGCCCTGACCGCCGCGTCGTCACGCTCAAAGCCGAGTGCCTCGAACACCGCATTGGCGACTTCCTTTTCCGAGAGTGGAGCCCCCGCGGTGCGCTGGACAGCGGACAGCAAGGCTGCCCGTGTCAGCAGGACCTGCAGGAAATCGTTGAAGTGGCCAGCCTGCAGTGCGGCGTCCTGCCGGTTGTCGGAAAAGCCGAGGACCTTCTTGGCCTCTTGCGAAAGCTGCTTGTCCTGCTCGTACAGGTAGCGCAGCGAGGACAAGGTCAGCATGGTGGTGGCCGAGCTACGGCCCTCACCAGACAGTGAGGTCAGACGTAACGAGTCCTTGCCCGAAGTGGCGTGACTGGTGTTGCACGCCAGGCAAAAGCGAAAGCTGCCAGGAACGAACCAACCACTTAGCCCCTCGGCCATGGTCGAGACACCGTCAGGCCGGACCTTGACGGCCTGCGGGATGTACTTCTTGTACGCACTTTTGACCCGCCATTCGCCATCGGCTCGCTCTTCAACCCAGGTCTCAGGGTATTTTTCCGGGTCGGCATCATTCCAGAGGCGGTCCACGTCGGGCATGAAAAAGCCGAACTTGACGCCTTCATCCTCGTGCTGCCGTTCATCGATGCTACGACGTTGGAAAACACGCCCTTCGGGGCCTTCCGCGTCCCACACAGGCACATATTCCTGGCCACAGTCCCGGCAGAAATGGACGTTGTACAGGTGGCGGCTGCGGTCGCCGGCGACAAACTGCTGCCCGTCGAGGGTGACAGCACGTTTTCCCGGGGTCTCAAGCGTGGCGTAGACCTTGCCACCACCCGAGATGAACTGGTGCAGTTTGAACGCGAAAAGCGACTTGCCGGTGGCGTCGGTCACGTTGTAGGCCCGCAACAGAAATTTCTGCAGGTAGTCGTTGCACTGCGGTTCGGGCAGGCCTGACGCTTCAGCGAGCAGCCCGACCGCCTGCCTCAGCGTCTTGGGCTTGGCCCGCCGTGGCTTGCCGCTTTCGTAGGTCAGCCCCAGAGTCAATTCGACCCAAACCGAGACGGGATGCCTGGCCATTTCATCAAACGACAGGTCTTCGGGGACACCGGCCAGAATGGCGGCGGCCAACTTGGGCGAGACGGTCTTGTCGGTTTCCGTCTCTGGCGTGGTCCGGCGAAGAGTCTCGGTGATAATGTTGCGGTCTGGAATCGAGGTGCCAAACAAACGCGTCGCAACGCGTGCAACAGTGGCGTTTCGCTCCATCTCCGTCCCGTCGGTCGCCATCGTCGCCGAGGTGCCGATACATACGAGCTTGTCGGCCAGTGCCTCACGGACGCGCCGAACCAGCAACGCCACGTCGGCACCCTGGCGCCCGCGGTACGTGTGCAACTCGTCAAGCACCAGGAAACGCAACCCCCGTGCGTTCGCCACAACCTGCTGGTCGACGGCGTTCTGACGCGTGAGCAGCAGCTCGAGCATCATGAAGTTGGTCAGCAGAATGTCGGGCGGGTTGGCCTTCATGGCCTCGCGCTCTTCCGGGCCCTCCTGACCGGTAAATCGGCCGAACGTGACGGGTCGGGTGGCTGGGTCAACGCCAAGGAACTTCTTGAGCTCCTCCAACTGGCTGTTGGCCAGCGCATTCATGGGGTAGACCACGATGGCACGAGTGCGCGGTACCGGGTCAACCTCCTTGGCCTTGAGGCAAGCGTCAACGATAGGGATGAAGTAACTCAGGGACTTACCCGAGCCGGTTCCGGTAGTCAGGACATAGCTCTCACCCGCGGCAGCGAGGCTGATAGCCTCGGCCTGGTGCTTATGCAACGGAAGGGAGTGGCCGGCTGACGATGGGCCCTTGCCAAAGCGGAAGATTTCGGCGCACTTGGGATGAAGGTGTCCGGACAAGGCGAACTCTTCGACCGACCCACCCTCCTTGAAGTTCGGATTGACCTGAACCAGGGGCTCTGGCCAAAATTTCTGCGAGTCGTACTCTGCATCCACAAACGCGCGGATGTCGTCTGCCTTGATGCGGGTGAAGCTGCGGGTGAAATCGGAGTACTCGTCGACCAAGTGCTTCCGGAATTCAAAGACGTTCAAAGTGCGACTCCTCCGATATTTCGCTTTTCGAAAGAGTATGCCAGTCCGACACCCGTCCTGGTTGAGGATGCTGACGACATCCGGCACTTCAGGAGGATCGCGTTCACCGCGTTCATGGCGCAGGTTCGAAATGCCGGATACCGGCGCATGCACGTCTTCCCAGCCATGCCGCTTTCGCCTGCCGTGGAATTCGGCAGGCAATTGCTACCGAAGGCTGACCCGACGATTGGAGTGTGGGACTTCCAGGACGGACGCTTCGTCCCGACGCTGCAGCTTCAGATCTGATTCGTCGGTTGCCGTCAGGCAAGTTCGCCCAGCCGTAGAGGAGTTGGCCCGCATGGTTTACGAGGGTCTGCTTCAGTGAGTCGCGAACGTCCGCAATGGGCACTTGCTTCACTTTGACAGTCCGGTCTCGGGCTCGAGATCGACTGTCGCTTCAATGGCCGGAGGCAGCCGCCGAAACGCCGCTCAGATCCATCCCCCTCCTCGCCACTGCGCACGCACATGAGCGCACTCGCCTGGCACCATGACGCGAGAGTAAGATGAGCCCAGCACCGGCCATCCACCCGCACCCATGGCAAACCGCCCCGGCACACCCATCGTCGAACTGCGCGACCTCAGCTTCGGATACGGCAACGGCGATCGCGTGATCCTGCAGAACGTGTCGCTGCGCATTCCGCGGGGCAAGGTCACCGCCCTGATCGGGCCTATGGGATCGGGCAAGACCACCACGCTGCGCCTGATCGGAGGGCAGCTGAGGCCCCAGTCGGGCGAGGTGCTGTTCGAGGGCCAGGACGTGGCAGCCATGGACCAGGCCAAGCTCTATGAGATGCGGCGCCGCATGGGCATGATGTTCCAGTTCGGCGCCCTGTTCGCCGACATGTCCGTGCTGGACAACGTGGCCTTTCCGCTGCGTGAGCATACCGAGCTGCCCGAGGAGCTGATACGCGACATCGTTCTGATGAAGCTGCACGCCGTGGGCCTGCGCGGCGCGCGCGACCTGATGCCCAGCGCGCTGTCCGGCGGCATGACGCGGCGCGTGGCGCTGGCCCGAGCCATCGCGCTGGACCCCGAGCTGCTGATCTACGACGAGCCGTTTTCCGGGCTGGACCCGATCTCGCTGCACACCGTGGCGGTGCTGATCCGGCAGCTGGGCGACTCGCTGGGCCTATCGAGTCTGTTCGTCTCGCACGAGATCGAGGAGACCTTCGCCATCGCCGACCATGTGATCCTGCTGGCCGACGGCCGCGTGGTGGCCGAGGGCCCGCCCGAGGCCCTGCGCGACAGCAGCGACGAGCTGGTCCACCAGTACGTCAACTCGCTGCCCGACGGTCCGGTGGGCTTTCACTACCCCAGAGTCCCCTTCGAGCAGGACCTGGGCATGGCGGCCGGGCCGGCCAGGGCGGACGGGCGATGACCACGCCGCGGCTTGCGTTTTTCAGATAATTCGGCGCTCGCTGACAACGAAGGCCGTGATCTCGTGCAAGAAGGTCTTCGCGTGCGCCATGGTCACCTGCCCCGCTGGCGACGCAAAGGCCGCCTCCAGCGTCGCGGCGTCCTCGAACCACAACTCCACGATGCCGTCGATGGGCAAGTCCTCGTAGCCGCAAGGTTCGCCCTTCACGAGCTCCCGCGACACGACCACGTTCTGCCGGTAGCCGCTCACGCCGGGCATCTTGCGCACGTAGTCCGCATGCACCCGCCACTCGCGCCGGAAATCCTCCTCGGTCACATCGGGACGCCGCTTCAGCGTCGAGATGCGCTTGAGCAGTTTCGCTCGCTGCGGGGCCTCCGGCACCGGAATCACCACATGCTGCTCGGTCGCGACGATGTGGAGCGTTCCGATGAATTTCCGTTCGTCCTCGATGAGAGCGGAAGCGAGGTCTCCTTCGCTGAATGCGGATCCGGCTTTCTGCGCATCATCGAACCGTAGTTGCGAGAAGCCATCGAAGTCCCAAGGGCCGCGTGCGAAGTCGATGCCTCGCTGCATCCGTTCGATCACGACGTTCTGCCAATACGCGCGCAGCCCCGGCGCAGTTGCGGCCAACGGACCGTGCTTATCGCGCCAATAGGCCTCGAATTCCTCGTGCGACCAATCCGGCTTCTTGCGGATCAAACCCATTCTGACTGTCATCGCTTCTTCCTTTCTGCTTCAAGAGACTATGTTTGCTTGGAGATCTGTCGCGGATTGCGCTCGCGCCCGTACCAGCGCGGGCGCGCGTTTGGAAAGCCATATGCCGTGTCGCTCCGGCCAACGCTCGTAGCGGGGATCGATGCCCAGCGCCGCGGCCGCATGGTGCGGCCAATAGGGGTTGAACAGGGCTTCGCGGCCCAGCGCTACGAGGTCCGCCTTGCCATGGGAAAGCACGTCCTCGGCCTGCTGCGCATCGACGATCATGCCGACGGCCTGGGTCCTCACGCCTGCTTCGATGCGAATGCGCTCGGAAAACGGCACCTGAAAGCCGAGCCCGCGCGGTACGGGCAGCGCACGGGTCTCTTCCGTGAGGCCCCCAGAGGAGCAGTCGATCACATCCACACCGCGCCGCGCGAGCTCGCGCGCGAGCAGAACCGAATCTTCCATGCCCCAGCCACCGATGCTTCCGTCCACGGCCGATATGCGACAGAAGAGCGGCTTGTGCGCGGGCCACGCGGCGCGGACCCGCTCGGCGATCCGCAGAGCCAAACGCATCCGCCCTTCCAGGCTTCCACCCCATTCGTCGTCTCGATGATTGGCGTTGGGGGACAGGAAGCTCGCAACGAGGTAGCCGTGGCCAAAGTGCAATTCCACGACGTCGAACCCCGCCCGCTCGGCCCGTACCGTGGCGTCGACGAAGCTTTGAATGACGCACTCGATGCCAGGCGCATCCAGCACGGACGGCGCGGACCACCCCGGACCCGCCGGCAATGGGCTCGGACCAACACGCTTCCATGGGTCCGGGTCGCTCGCCATCTCGTGCTCGCTCAGGGCTGCGCCGCCCTCCCACAAGGGCTGGCTGCCGCTCTTTCGGCCCGCATGTGCGAGCTGGACGCCAATGGCGGCGCCATGGGCATGAGCGAAGTCCACGACCCCCTTGAGCGGCTCGATGTGGCTGTCGTTCCAGAGTCCGAGATCAGCCGTTCCGATCCGGCCTCTTGGATCGACCGCCGTGCTTTCGGTCAGGATGAGCCCGGCGCCGCCGAGCGCAAACTTGCCAAGGTGAACCAGGTGCCAGGGCGTGGCATGGCCGCCCTGCGCCGCATGCTGGCACATCGGCGAGATCACAATTCGATTCTTGAGCACCACTTCTCGCAGCGGAAGTGGCGTGAACAGCATGGAATCCTGATTTGTCATTTGAGATGGCTCAAGTTACGTGACTACGGAGAGATGACCGGCCCGGCGGCTTGCCTCCTGCTTCCCAGATAGGTGCCGCCCATGACCGCCGAAAAACCTACGAAATGCCACAACGTGAGTCGCTCGCCAAGAAATAACGCGGCGAACGCGACGCCAAATACGGGCACCCAATACAGAAACACGGCTGTACGGGCGACGCCAATCCTTGCGATCGCGCCGTTCCAGATCAGGTTCGATACGGCCGTGGCCATCACACCTGAAAACAGGACCAAGGCCCACGCCCACCAGCCGGGGAACAAAGCCGACCAGCTGAAAGCGGCCCCTTCCAGCACCGTCTGACCGATGAGCAGCGAGGCACCCACCATGTAGATGGACCAACTGATCGCGAGTGGGTGAAACTGCTGTGTTAGCCGCTGCACGATCGCACCGCCACTTGCAAAGCTAACGACCGCACCCACCAGCATCAGGTCGCCGACACCCGCTCTGGAAAGCCCAGCGCCGGGGTGGCTGAGTACCACCGCCGCGACTCCTGCAAAACCCAGTACGACGCCGCACATGCGCTGCAGCGTCAGACGCTCGCCAAACGCGGTGGCAGCCAGGACCGCGGAGACCAATGGACTCAAGGCCATGATCAGAGCGCCATTCGTTGCGGTTGACCGCAGCAGCCCTTCTGCGAACAGGATCTGGTTGAGGTACACCATCAACACCCCGCAGATGACAACTGCCGCGAATTGCCTTCCGGAATAGCTGGCCAAGGCACAGCGTTTCCACATCACAAGGCCTGTCAACGCAGCACATGCCACGGCCATCCGTACGGCGGCAAGCGTCGTGGGATCGAAGGACTGTGTCAACGCCTTCACCGCCGCCACGTTCAGGCCCCAGACCGCCATGGCTGCGATCAGCGCGCCCTGGATGGCAACGGACTTGGACTTGCTGTCGTGCATGGCGGTCAGACCGTCTTCTGGTGAGGTTTAATCAGCGCCGCCCATGTCGCACCCACGAGCAAGAGGCCGAGCGCCGACCCGGCGAATACGAAGGACGCATCGAAATGCTCGACGACCGATGCCGCCGCCAGCACCCCTGTCGTCTGCCCGAGGAAAAGGGTGCAGGCGAAGAGTGCAACCGCAGTGCCACGCGCCTGCGGCGCCATCTGGGTGGCGTTCGTCTGCAAGGTGTTGTGCAGCGCATAGAAGCCGAATCCCGCGACCAGGCATGCCGGTCCAGCCCAGATCCAGGACGGCAAGCATGCAAGGCTGGCTAAAGCGGTGCCCAGAGCGACACCACCGAGTCTGGCCAGGCCCGACTCGCCGAGCCTGCGGACCAGGTTTCGTGCGCACGCGCTGTAGACCAGCCCGCCCACGCCATACAGGGCGGCAAGCGCCCCAGCAGTAGCCATTTCCAAGCCGAAACGCATTTGCAGGTAGGTGGGAATGAATGCCAAGGCGCCGAACGCGAACAGGCCTTCGAGCAGGGTGATGCCCAGCACTCTGCGGGGCCACGGCAGGCTGAGGACACGGGCGGTGAGGTGGCCGATGCGGTGAGGCGCGGACGGCTGCGATGCGGCCAACTTGCGGCTTCGGGCAAGAAGCGTCCAGCCGCTCACGAGAAAGAGAGCGGCAAGCACCGCGAAGCCCGCACGCCACCCGACCATCCCGCCCAGGAGGCCACCCAGCCATTGGCCGCTGATCATTCCAAATACCGTCGCACCCAGGAGTTGGGCGAGCACGGCCTGCCTGTCTTCATAAGCAACGCTGTCGCCGATCCAGGCCATGGTCAGCGGGATGATCCCGGCCGCCGTGGCTCCGGACAGCACGCGACTTGCCACGAGCCAGTCAAGACTGGGCGATATCGCCGCGGCCAGGTTTCCTACGGTGCATGAAAGGGTGGCTACGCCTATGACGCGCAACTTGCCGTAGCGGTCTCCCAGCGGCCCATAGAAGAGCTGGAGCACCCCGTATGCGAGGGTGAATCCCGAAATCACACCCGTGGTCTTGCCCAGCGCGGCGGAAAATTCGGATGCCAGCGCGGGGAGCAGCGAGTCGCACACACGCATGGACGCCATACTCGTAAATGCGCATGCGCCAAGGAGCCAGAGCATGGACGACATCGCTCAGAACCCGCCGGCCGTCACCGGGCCACGACCGTACCCGAGGCCTCGCCGAATCCAATTCGGGCGACCCCGTCCCGCTGGCAATAGCCGCGCAGGATCACCGTATCTCCGTCCTCGAGAAAGCTGCGAATCTCGCCGCTACCCAGGTCCAGCGGGTGCTTACCTCCCAGAGTGAGTTCGAGCATGGATCCC
This sequence comes from Comamonadaceae bacterium 2FH, assembly GCA_005503335.1. GTDB lineage: Bacteria > Pseudomonadota > Gammaproteobacteria > Burkholderiales > Burkholderiaceae_C > SCMQ01. Next base: position 61,325 of record SCMQ01000018.1, on the reverse strand, counting down.
GCTCGCCCTGGCTCCGGGCCCGACAGCGTGCCCGAGCCGAGCAGGTCGCCCGGCTGCAGGTTGCAGCCGTTGACGGTATGGTGGGCCAGCAGCTGCGCGGCGGTCCAGTAAGCGGCCTGCTGCACGTTCACCTTCGTCAGACGCACAGGCTCCGCTTCGGCCGCACGCATGGCTGCGGTCTGCAGCCAGACCTCCAGCGTGACGTCCAGCGCACCGCCATCGCGGTTGAACGGGGAATCCAGGTAAGCCAGCGGTTGTGGATCGCCGGCGGGCCGTTCGAATCGCGCGCGAAACGGCGCCAGCGCCTCCATGGTCACGATCCACGGCGAGAGCGTGGTCGCGAAGTTCTTGGAGAGGAACGGGCCCAGCGGCTGGTACTCCCAGGCCTGCAGGTCGCGCGCGGACCAGTCGTTGAGCAGGCAGATCCCGAACAAATGATCCTCGGCCGCCTCGATGGCAATGGGGATCCCGAGCGCGTTGCCGGGACCGACGAAATAGCCGAGCTCCAGCTCGTAGTCCAGCCGCTTCGACGGGCCGAAGCTCGGCTCGAGCGCATTGGCCGCCCGGGCCTGCCCCTGCGGCCGGCGCACGGCCTGGCCACTCACGGCTATGGACGACGAGCGGCCGTGGTAGCCGATCGGCACCCACTTGTAGTTCGGCATCAGCGGCTGGTCGGGACGAAACAGCTTCCCTACGGTCGTGGCGTGGTGGATGCCGGTGTAGAAATCGGTGTAGTCGCCGATGCGGCAGGGGACGGCGTACTCGGCCGCAGACTGCGCCAGCAACGCCGGCCCCCACAACTGCCGACACTCGCTCCCCTCGCGCAGCCCGCGCGAAATCGCCAAGCGCAGTGCCCGCCTTTCGGCGGGCGAAGCCGCCATCAGCGCGTTCATGTCGTCCCCATCGATCAGGCCTGCAGCCTTGAGGTCCAGAATCTGGTCGCCAATGGCCACACCGATGCGGAAGGGATCATCGCCGCCCGCGAGGCGGAACCGCCCGAAGGGCAGGTTCTGGATGGGAAAGTCGCAGCCAACGCGGTTGGCCGCCTCGACCCAGCTGCGAAGGTCCGGTGCGTGGGTCTCGTCCAGTGTGATCATGCCGCGCCTCAGTGGCTCATGCTGCCGTCGTGCATCCAGGCGGCGTGATGGACTCGCTCGATCAGCATGTCATTCCCCTCCACCATCAGCCTTCAAGCGCTTCCCACATCTGGCGGTCGCGCTCTGCGGTCCAGATCCGCGGATGGGGAAACTCCGTCGCCTCGTCGTAGCAACGCGTCACGTCGAAGGGCATGCAGTGGTCAAAAATGACCCAGTGGCCGTACTTGGGCTTGAGCTTTTCGTACGTCTCCGCGTAAACGCTGTTCAGGTCCTTGCCGGCCTTGGCGCCGGCAGAAACGCTGGCATAGACATCGGCGATGAACTCCCAAGTGCCCGCCAGTCCCTTGGCCACGTCTTCGGCTGTGGTCAGCGCTGCGCCCCGTCCGGGAACGAGGGCGTTTGGCTTGAGCGCTGCGACCTTGTCCAGCGTCTGCGGCCAGTCCTTGAAATAGGCGTCGCCGGCATAAGGGGTCGCGTCGAACTCCACGAGGTCACCGGACAGCAGCGTGCGCTCCTGTGGCAGCCAGACCACGGTGTCGCCCTTGGTGTGGCCCCGGCCGAGCTGCAGCAGCTGCACCTCCAGCTTGCCCAGCCAAAGGGTCATCTTTCCGGTGAAGGTCATGGTCGGCCAGGTCAGGCCTGGCGGGACCGTCTCGACGTTGCTGAACAAGCGCGGAAAGCGCCCGATCTCGCTGGCCTTGTCCTGCTCGCCCCGCTCGACGATCAGGTCATAGGTGTCCTGGCTGGCGATGATCTGCTGGGGCTGATAGGCACTGGCGCCCAGCACGCGCACGGCGTGATAGTGGGTCAGGACGACATACTTGATAGGCTTGTCCGTCACCTCGCGGATGCGCCGGATCACGTCCGCGGCCATCGCCGGGGTTGCCTGCGTGTCGGCGACCAGCACGGCATCGTCACCGATGATGATCCCGGTGTTCGGGTCGCCCTCGGCGGTGTAGGCCCAGGCGTGCTCCGAGATCTGGCTGAAGCTGATCTTCTTCTCCTCCAGGTCAGCCTGGCTGGCAAATTTCTTGGTCTGGCTCATTCGAATATGTCCTTTCAATTCGGGCAACAAAAACGGTAGTCAGTGAGAGCCGAGGTAGGCGGCCTTGACTTTGGGATCGTGGAGGAGTTGGTGACCCGAACCCTCCAAGGTGATCACCCCGGTCTCAAGCACATACGCGCGGTCCGCCACCCCCAAGGCTTGCTTGGCCATCTGCTCCACGAGCAATATGGTCAGGCCCGACTCGCGCAAGGCCCGGATGGACCGGAAGATCTCGGCGATGATCAGCGGCGCCAGGCCCAGCGAAGGCTCGTCGAGCAGCAGCAGCTTGGGCTCGCTCATCAATGCGCGCGAGATCGCGAGCATCTGCTGCTCACCGCCCGACAGCGTGCCGGCCATCTGGTCCCTGCGCTCGGCAAGCCGCGGAAAGCGGGCGAACTCCTGTGCGATCAACGCCTCAACGCGCTGTGGGTCCGAGCGCTTCGAATACGCCCCCAGCAGCAGGTTTTCGCGCACCGTCTGGTCAGGAAACACGCCACGTCCCTCAGGCGACAAGGCGACCCCCACCCCCACACGCTTATGCGCGGGCAAATGGGTACAGTCCACGCCATGGATGAACAGGCGCCCGGCCGCCAAAGGCTCGAGCCCGACGATGCCCTTGAGCAGGGTGCTCTTGCCGGCCCCGTTGGCCCCAATGATGGTGACCACTTCGCCGGGGCGGACCTCCAGCGAGACGCCCTTGACCGCCCTGATGGCGCCGTAGGCCATTTCCACAGATTCGAGTTTCAGCATGGCAATTCAGGTGATGGGTTCATGCCGCGACCGATGCTTCGGCCTCCGCTTCGCTGCCCAGGTAGGCTTCGACCACCCTGGGGTTGGCCTGCACCTCGGCCGGCGTGCCCTCGGCGATCTTGATGCCGTAGTCGAGCACGATCACGTGGTCGGAAATCCGCATCACCAGGTCCATGTGGTGCTCGACCATGAGGATCGTCAAGCCCATGCGGCTGATGCGCAGCAGCAGGTCGCCCAACTCGGCTGTCTCGTGCGGGTTCAAGCCCGCCGCGGGCTCGTCCAGCAGCAGCAGCTGCGGGTCGGTGGCCAGCGCACGCGTCAGCTCCACGCGCCGCTGCAGGCCGTAAGGCAGGCTGCCGGCCGGGGTATCCGCCAGGTGCGACAGGCCGACCATCTGCAGCAGTGCCCGTGCGCGCTCGCTGGCGGCCCGCTCCTCGCTGCGCGCGAGAGGCAAGGCAACCAGGGAACTCAGAAAGCCGTTGCGCATGCGCGAGTGGCGTCCTAGCTTGACGTTGTCGAGCACCGAGAGCTCACCGAACAGGCGCAGGTTCTGGAATGTGCGCCCCATGCCGAGCATGCAGATCTCGTGCGCGGGCAGGCCTCCCAGTTCACGTCCCGCGAATCGGATCGAACCCGCATCCGGAGGCACGATGCCCGTGAGCATGTTGATCATCGTGGACTTGCCTGCGCCGTTGGGCCCGATCAGGGCGTGCACATGGCCGCGCTGGAGCTTGAAGGACACGTCCTGCGCCGGTTTGACGCCGCCGTAAGACTTGGACACGCCCTGCACCGTCAGCAGGTCCCCCGTGCCGCCCTGGGCGAACATCAGCTTGACGTCGGCCGACGGCTGGACAGGCGCGGTCGCAACTGCGGTACGGCGTCGGCCCGACCACTGGTTGAGCACCCCCATCACCCCGCCCGGCATCACGAACAGCGCGAACAGCAGCAGCGCGCCGTAGACGAAATGCTGGACCGACGGCCAGCCCGACAGGGCGGCATCGATCACCGTGAGCAGCACCGCACCGACCAGTGGCCCGTAGATCGATCCCACACCGCCGAACAACACCAGCAGCAGGATGAAGATCGACAGATGGAAGGTGATGAAGTCGGAATTGATGTACTGGTTCTGCTGGGCCACCAAGGCGCCGGCGATGCCGCAGGTCACCGCGGCCACCACGAAGGCCATGACCTTGGCGCGGTACACCCGCACGCCGACCGAAGACGAGGCGATTTCGTCTGCCTGCAGCGACAGCATGGCACGGCCGATGCGGCCATTGACCAGGTTGCGCAGCAACAGGTGCGTCGACGCCGAGAGCACGATGGCCAGCCAGACCCATTGCTGGCTGTTCAGCGGCACACCCTGCCAGGTGAGCGGCCGGATGCCGAACAGGCCCTGGGCACCTCCGAAGACGTCGGTCCACTCGGTCACCAGTTTCTCCACGACGATACCGAAGGCCAGCGTCACCATGGCCAGATAAGGCCCCTTGACGCGCAGCGAGGGCAGAGCGATGAGCACGCCGCAAACGCCGGACACCGCCGCCGCGAGCACCAGAGCCAGCCAGGGGCTCATGTCGGTCTTGCTGGTCAGGAGCGCGACCGCGTAGGCGCCTGCCGCGAACAGGCCGGCCTGGCCCAGCGACTTCTGGCCGGCGTAGCCAACGAGCACGTTCATGCCCGCCGCGCAGAGGTAGTAGACGCACATCATGAAGGCGATGCGCAGGTAGTAGTCGTTCGACAGTGCGCCGACCACCGCGCACAGCAGCAGCGAGAAACCGACCACCCCGGCCGGGTGTCTGAGGGACTTCATACCTTCTCCACCATCTTGCTGCCGAACAGACCGTTCGGCTTGAATGCCAGCACCAGGATCACCAGCGCGAAGATGGCCACTTCGCGCCATTGCGCCGACCAGAGGTTGACGAGGGACTCCAGGACGCCGAGCAGGAAGCCGCCGATCACGCAGCCGCGGGCGTTGGAGAGGCCGCCGATCATCGCGGCAGAGAAGCCCTTCAGCCCCACGGCCAGGCCCATGAACAGCGAGGCCTGGGCGATCGGCGCCAGCATGAAGCCGGACAGGCCCGCCAGGGCGGAGCTGATCACGAACGCGCCTATCATCATCAGAGAAACGTTGATGCCCATGAGGCTGGCGACACCGGGGTTCTGGGCCACGGCGCGCATGGCCTTTCCCACCATGGTTCGGCGCATCACATGGTCGAAGGCGAACATGACGGCGATGGCTACGGCCAACATCAGCAGTTCCTGGGGTCGTACGCCGACGCCGAACAGGCGGATCACCTCATCGCCCACCGGGCTGGGCACCACCACCGGCTTGGGCCCCCAGATGGCCAGCCCCACGCTCTGCAGGATGACGCCGAAGCCCAGGGTGCTCATCACCCAGGCCATGCCGGGGCGGCGCGCAAAAGGCCTGACACCCAGCACGAACAGCAGCCAGCCGATCGCCCCCATGACGCCCAGGGCCGCGAGCAGCGCCAGCAACTGGGTCAGCGCGCCAGGCTGCACGCCGCCGAACGAGGTCGATGTCAGCGGCTTTCCGATGGCCAGGAACAGCACGCTCATGCCGATGAAAGCACCGGCAGAGACAAACTCGCCGTGCGAAAAGTTCAGGGTTTTGGTGGTGGTGAAGGTGACGCTGAAGCCCAGCGACACCAGCGCGTACGCACTTCCCACAGCCAGGCCACTCAGCAGGGCCTGAAACAGCGCAGTATCCATAACGTTTCCTCAGCGAGTGCCCGCAGGACAGGGGCGTCCCAGGGGCACTTGAATGCTCACTCGATCAGCGCTTGAAATCGGCCGCCGTCAGCGACTTGGTGATGCTGTCGCTGTGCGGCACCAGCTTGTCTTCGCTCCACCTCACAAAGGCCAGGTCGGCGGCCGTCAGGCCCTCGTGCTGGGTCTTGGAGAAGGGCTTGTCATAGGTCTTCCTGACACCGACGACGGGCGCGTTGAGGCTCTCCAGGGCCTGGCGGACTTTGTCGCCGTCGGTGCTGCCAGCCTGGCGGATCGCAGCGGCGACCAGCAGCGTCGCGTCATAGCCGTGGATCACGAACGGGAAGGCGCTGGGCGCCGCCAGTTTGGAGGCCGTGCGGTCGTAGAGCTTCTGCTGCGCCGGGGTGGAGGGATTCACCAGCGTGCGCATGAAGATCGGCTTGCTGGCCAGGTTCTTGCCAGCAGCGTCGAAGAAGGTGATGTTGTCGGCAGCCCAGGAGGACAGCAAGGTGGGGAAGTAGTTGATCTTCTCCATGCTTCGCACCAGCTGCCCGATAGGCGTGCCCTGGGCCCACACCAGAACGGTGTCCACGCCAGCGGCCTTCATCTTGTTCAGCTGCGAGCTCATGTCCGTGTCGCTGACGCCAAACTTCTCGGTGGCCAAGGGCGTGAGCCCATGCAGCTTGGTGATGTCCTCGAGGTCCTTCAGGCCGCCCTGCCCGTAGCCCGTGGTCTCGCCCATCAGGCCGATCTTCTTCGTGCCCATCTTGGCCGCGTAAGCCACGAGGACGGCGACCTGTTCCCGGTCCACCATGGAAACGCGGAACATGTAGTTGTCGGCCCCGGGGCTCATGGGCTTGGTGATGTCGGTGCCCGAGCCGATCATGCCCATGGAGACGACCTTCTTCTGGTTCGGAATGTGTTTCCAGGCCAGCGCGTTGCCCGAGTTGGTGGGGCCGAACACGGCCACCACCTTCTCGTTGTCGATCAGATCGCTCATATTCTGAATCGATTTGGGCGGCTGCGACTGGTCGTCGCGGATGACCAGGGTCAGCTTGCGGCCCAGCACCCCGCCGGCGGCGTTGATGTCGTCGATGGCGGCCTGGATGCCGATCACACCGGCCTTGCCGCTTTGCGCGGACGGTGACGCCGACAGGTCGCCGTTGAAGCCGAGCTTGATGTCCTGGGCCTGGGCCAGCGAGGCGACCACGAGGCCTGCGGCCAGGATGGTGCGCTTGAACAGGGATGAGATCTTCATGGTTGTCTCCTTCGGGGTTGTGCGAGCGTTTGCTCCGGGGGTGAAAGAATGGCCTAGCTCAGGCCGCAAGGAAGCCGCCATCGACGGGCAGGGTCACGCCCGTCACGTACGAGGCCATCGGCGAGGCCAGGAAGACCACGGGGCCTACCAGTTCCTCGGCCTGGCCGACGCGAGCCATCGGCGTGCGGCTCATGAACTTGTCCAGCTTCTCGGGGGCCTCGCGGGTGCTCGTCGTCATCGGCGTCTCGATCACGCCGGGCGCGATGGCGTTGACCCGAATGCCGTCCTTGGCCAAGTCCGCGGCCAGGGTCTGGGTCAGCAGCTTGACGGCCCCCTTGGAGGGCGAGTAACCCACCACGCCGGCGATGCCCGCGCTGGCAGCGATGGAAGCCACGTTGACCACGCAGCCCTTGGTGGCACGCAGGGCCGCAAGCCAGGCCTGCGTGGGCAGGAAGGTTCCCATCACGTTGACGTCCAGCGTCCGCTCCAGATTGGCGGCCGCCTTGGGGCTGTCGATGCCCTCGCGGATGATGATGCCTGCGTTGTTGACCAGCAGGTCGACTTCGCCGATCTCCTTCGCGACCTGCCCGGCCAGTGCGTTGCAGGCCTCCTCGGAGGTAACGTCGAGCCGGAACGACCACGCCTGGCCGCCTTCCGCGCGAATCTCGGCGGCGACCTGCTGCGCGGTCTCGCCATTGATGTCCGTCACGATGACGCGCGCGCCGGCCCGGGCCAGGCCGCGGGCAATGGCACGGCCATTGCCCTGGCCACCTCCGGTGACGAGGGCCAGGCGGCCACTCAGGACCTCGGGCGCCATGTTGGAAGTGATATCCATGTGCTGTCTTTCGCTCTTGTATGGGTCATGCGGCCAGCGGCATCGCGCGCTGGGTCTGGTTCTCTTCGGTCCGGACGAGGGCCATGCCGGCCACGTAGCCGAAAGTCAGGGCCGGGCCGAGCGTGATGCCGGCGCCTGGGTAGTTGCCGCCCATGACGCTGGCAGCATCGTTGCCCACCGCATACAGGCCAGGGACCACGCTGTTGTCCTGCGTGATGACGCGGCACGAGGCGTCGGTGGCGAGGCCGGCGAAGGTGCCGATTTCTCCGATCACGACTTTGAGCGCGTAGAACGGCCCCTTCGCGATGGGCGCCATGCAGGGATTGGGCTGGACCAACGAGTCACCCTGGTAGCGGTTGTAGGCCGTGCTGCCCTTGCCGAATCGGCTGTCCACGCCGGTCTCGGCATCACGGTTGAAGGTCGCGACCTGCTCCGACAGGTTGGCCGCCGGCACGCCGATCTTGCGGGCCAGTTCCGCGATGCTGGCGGCGCGCTTGAGGTAGCCCGAGCGCAGGTGCCGGCCAATAGGCAAGGGGAACGGCGCGACCGCGCCCAGGCCGTACTCGCGCAGGTGCTTGTGGTCACAGATCAGCCAAGCGCTGAACTCGCGCTGGCCGCTCGCCTTGCAGGCCTTGACCAGGTTCTGCACGAAATCGTGGTAGGACAGGGCCTCGTTGCCGAAGCGCTTGCCGTCTGCCGTCACAGCGATCAAGCCGGGCTTGGCGCGGTCGATGAAGTGCGGCATCACGCCCTGTGTGCCGTCCTTGCGCGGAACGACCGAAGTGGGGCACCACGCGGCCGCATTGGGAATGGTGGGATCGACCCATCCGCCCACGCTCTCGCCCAGGCGCAGGCCATCGCCGGTATTGGCCTCTGGCGACGGCGTGTAGTGCTCGCGGCCCGTGGGCGTATGGGGAAACAGCTGCTTGCGCCGCTCGACGTCGTGCGGGAAGCCCCCGCACGCCAGCACCACGCCACGACGAGCCCGCACCTCGATGCGCTGCCCCTCGCGCTCGACGACGGCGCCGGACACGCGGTCGCCCTCGACGATCAGCTTCTTGACCGGTGAGGACAGCCACACCGGGATGCCCAGGTCCATGCCGGCCTTGGCCAGGCGACCGGCCAGCGCGTTGCCGTTGGTCAGCGTCATGCCGCGGCCGTAGCGCAACACGTCCAGCAGATGCCCGCCGAAGCGCTTGGCGACGTAGAAGAAGGACTCGAACGACTTGAAGGCCCGCAGAAAGTGCCACAGCTCCTTGCCAGAGCCCAGCATCATGCCGAACACGGTCAGCTCGGGCACCGGCGGGGCCAACTGCGCGATGCGCTCACCCAGCTCGCGGCCATCGAACGGGCGGGTCACCATGGACCGTCCGCCCGGCAGCCCGCCTTGCGCCTCCGCATGGTAGTCAGGAAAGACCGGCGGCATGTCGAACTGCACGCAGGTCTTGCTGGTGAAGAAGTCAATGGCCTTGGGGCCGTTCTCGATGAAGGCGTCGACCCGCGCCGGATCGAAATGCGTGCCGGCTTCGTGCTGCAGATAGGCGCGTGCCGCGCCCTCGGGTTCCTGTATGCCTTGCTCGGAAGCCAGCTTCGTGCCGGGCACCCACAGCCACCCGCCCGACCGCGCGGTCGTTCCGCCGTAGACCGGCGCCTTTTCCACCACCAACACCTTCAGGCCCTGCGTTGCGGCCGTGACCGCCGCCGCCATGCCGGAGGCGCCGGTGCCCACCACCAGTACGTCGTACTCCGCCATCTCTATCGCCATTTCACTCTCCTGTATGAGGACTGCATTGCTTCCGATTGGCGTTAGTGTATGGCTAATACATTTTTTATTACCTAATGGTTAACCCCTATCGGATGCATTTGTTAAAATCTAACCATCAAAGGAGGCATCGGTGGCGACGCACATGGAAAACCAGTTCACCCTGGACACACTGGTGGAAAAGGAACGCAGAGGCATACAGTCGATCGAGGTCGGCGGGCAGTTGCTGCTGGCCCTGGGCTCGCACGGGCGGCCCATGCCGTTGCGCGACCTGGCCAAGGCAGCCGGCATGCCAGCGGGAAAAGCGCACCCCTACCTGGTCAGCTTCGGCAAGCTGGGGCTGGTGACCCAGGACGCCGCCACGGGGTATTACTGGCTGGGCCCGACGGCCATCCAGCTCGGTCTCGTGAGCCTGCAGATGCTGAATCCAGTGCGCGAGGCCACCCCCTACGGCGAGCAGTTGGCCGAAGCGACCGGGCACAGCGTGGCCTTGTCCGTGTGGGGTAACCACGGTCCGACGATCGTTCGCTTGGTCGATCCGATCTACCCACTGCACGTCAACCTGCGCACCGGAACCGTGATGTCGCTCGCCGGCACCGCCACGGGACGCCTCTTTGCGGCCTACCTGCCGAAGCAATTGATCGAGGAGTCGATGCGCGAGGACTACAAACGACTGGGACCTGACATTGCCACACCGCTGAAGGCCGACGAGGTCGAGAAACAGCTGGCGGAAGTGCGGCGTCATGGCCTGTCGCGCTCGGTCAGCAGACCTACCCCGGGCGTGAACTCTTTCGCGGCACCAGTGTTCGACTACTCGGGCAACATCGTTCTGGGGATCACCTTGATGGGGTCGGCGGGCATCTTCGACCCGGACTGGAACGGGCCGCAAGCCAAGGCGGTCAAAGACTGCGCCGCCGAAGTCTCAAAACGCCTTGGGCACCTGCCAGTTGCATCACCGAAGTAAGTTCCGAGGCCTGACGGATGGCTCTTGCTCGAGAGCAGATGCCGGTATGGCCGTCCCCTCACCCACCCCGCCATTTCATCCGCCACCCGCCCCGTAAGCGGACGTGGGCCAACCAAGTCACGGTGGCCTCCCGCAATGTCGACGTCGGGGAAGCGAATGCCGGCGAGCGGCAGGCAGGGCCAATTGCCGCATGTGAGAATTCTCGAATGCAAGAATTCGACGTGATCATCGTCGGCGCCGGCATCGCGGGCGCCTCCCTGGGCTGGCGCCTGGCCGCCATGTCGCGCGTGCTGCTGCTCGAGCGCGAGAGCCAGCCGGGCTACCACGCTACGGGGCGCTCGGCCGCCATGTTCATGGAGAGCTACGGCCCGCCCGCGGTGCGCGCCCTCACCCGCGCCAGCCGCGCCTTCTACGAACGGCCGCCCGAGGGCTTCACCAGCGTGCCGCTGCTGCACCCGCGCGGCGCGCTCTACCTGGCCACGCACGAGCAGGTGGCGCTGCTGGCCCAGCTGCGCGCCGAGCTCGCCGGCAGCTGCCCGGGCCTGCAGGAGCTCGACGCCGCCGCCACGCTGGCGCGCCTGCCCTGCCTGCGGCCCGAGCTGGTGCATGGCGCGCTGTACGACCCCGGCTCGCAGGACATCGACGTCAACGCCCTGCACCAGGGTTTTCTGCGCGGCCTGCGCCAGCACGGCGGCGAGCTGCGCTGCAACGCTGAACCCGTCCAGGCCAGCCACGACGGCCAGGCCTGGACCGTCACGCTGGCCGACGGCGAAACCCTGCGCGCGGCCACGGTGGTCGACGCCGCCGGCGCCTGGGCCGACGAGCTGGCCGCGCTGTTCGGCGCGGCGCCCATAGCCCTGGTTCCGCGCCGGCGCAGCGCCTTCACCTTCAAGGCCCCCGAGGGCATGGACGCCTCGGCCTGGCCGGCCGTGATCGGGGTCGACGAGAGCTACTACTTCAAGCCCGACGCCGGCCAGCTGCTGGGCTCGCCGGCCAACGCCGACCCCACCACGCCGCACGACGTGGTGCCCGAGGAGCTGGACATCGCCCTGGGCATCCACCAGATCGAGGAGGTCAGCACGCTGCAGATCCGCCGCCCGAGCAGCACCTGGGCCGGGCTGCGCAGCTTCGTGGCCGACGGCGAGATGGTGATCGGCTACGACGACGCCTGCCCCGGCTTCTTCTGGCTGGCCGCCCAGGGCGGCTACGGCATACAGAGCGCGGCCGGCGCCAGCGCCCTGGCCGCAGCGCTGTTGCGTGGCGAACCGCTGCCGCCCGAGCTGGCGCGCGAGGGCCTGGAGCCGGCCACGCTGTCGCCGGCGCGCCTGCGCCCGGCCGCGGCGGACCGCTGATGCGGGTATGAGGAAAGGCCGGCTCAGCTGCCGGCCAGCGCGCGCAGGCCGTTCGGGTCGTCGAGCCTGAGCACGCGGCCGGAGCCGCTGATCAGGCTGCGCTCGCGCAGGTGGCGCAGCACGCGCGACAGGGTTTCGGGGGCGATGCCGAGCTGGGCCGCGATCAGGCGCTTGCGCTCGCGCAGCAGCACAGCCAGCGAGCCGGACTCCTCGGCCGGCTCGGCATGGCGCAGCAGCCATTCGGCGCAGCGCGCCTCGGCGTCCTTGGCCAGGCGGCTGACGGCCAGCTCGGTCTGCTGGCGGTGGGCCTGGGCCACGTCGTGCAGCACGGCCTGGGCCGAGGGCGGCAAGGCCTTGAGGCTGCGCTCGAACAGTTCCACCGGTACGCGCCGCAGGCTGACCGAGGTCTCGGCCACCGCGTCCACGGCGCTGGGCAGGCCCAGCACGGCCGAGGTGGCCTCGAGCCAGAACGGCCCCTCGACCACGCCCAGCTGGTGCGCCAGCAAACCGTCTTCCATCAGGCCCAGGGCCACCCTCCCGCTGTCCAGGTGCAGCACGTCCTTCATGGCCACCGCGCGACGCAGCAGCGGGGTTCCGCAGGCCAGGGTCTGCGTCTCGGCCGGCAGATCGAATGACTTGGAGGGCAGCATGGAGGCGACTTTGCCCCAGCCCGCCGGGTCGGGCGTTGACCCACATCAAAGCGCGGCAGGAAAACCGCCCCGGCCCGTCTCCTCCGGGGCGCCGCCATCCCCGCCTACTTGCGGCCCAGGCCCAGGCGCTGCGCGCCCTCGGTGTACAGGCGCACGCGCTCCTTCATGAAGGCGTCCATCTGCTCGGTGCCCACGTTGACCAGCTCGAAGCCGTTCTTGGCCGCCAGCTCCTTCATCTGCGGGTCGTTGTTCAGCGCGGCCCAGAGCTCGGACAGGCGCTTGATGGCCTCGGGCGGGGTGCTCTTGGGCACGCCTATGCCGCGGTAGGCGCCGTCCACCCAGTCCACGCCGAGCTCGCGGAAGGTCGGCACCTCGGGCATCAGCGGATGGCGCTTGTCCATGGCGATGGCCAGCGGGCGCACCCGGCCCTTGTTGTTGATCGCGAACGGCGAGTAGGTGATGGCGCCGTCGACCTGGGCCCCCAGCACCGCGGTCGACATGTCGCCCGTGCCCTTGAACGGGATGTAGTTGGTCTTGACGCCGAAGGCCGCGTTCAGCCGCTCGTGCGCCGCGTGGTTGGCCGAGTTCAGCCCCGATCCGCCGAGCGAGAACTTGCCCGGCTCGGCCTTGGCCGCCTTGAGGAAGTCGGCGAAGCTCTTGATCGGGCTGTTCTCGGGAACGACCAGGATGTCGGGCGTGTAGTGGAACCAGAACACCGGCGTGATGTCGGCGGTCTTGTACTGCACCTGGCCCTCGATGGGCTGGAACACGATGTGCGGCAGGTTGATGCCGACCACGTTGAGGCCGTCGCCGGCCAGCTGGTTCATCTGGCTCCACATCAGGCCGCCGCCGGCGCCGGGCTTGTACTGGATGATGGTGTCGACCGCCGCGCAGCGCTTCTTGAGCACCATCTGCTGGTGGCGCGCCGAGAGGTCGGATTCGCCGCCCGGCGGAAAGGCCTGCCAGTACAGCAGGTTCTTCTCGGGACAGGCCTGGGCCAGGGCCAGGGGCGCCAGCAGGGCCAGGCCCAGGGTGCACAGCAGTCGCTTCATCATCGTTGTCTCCTCGTGGTTGGAATGGGAAGGCGCCGGCTCAGGCGGCCTTGCGCAGCGCCGCGCCGGCGCCCAGGCGCTCGCAGACGGCGCGCGTCACCTGCTCGGTCGTCGCGCTGCCGCCCAGGTCGCGCGTGTGCAGGGCCGGGTCGGCCGTGACCTGCTCCACCGCCTGCATGAGGGCTTGCGCGGCCTCGGACTCGCCCAGGTGCTCGAGCAGCATCACGCAGCTCCAGAAGGTGCCGACCGGATTGGCCAGGCCCTGGCCCATGATGTCGAAGGCCGAGCCGTGGATGGGCTCGAACATGCTGGGGTAGCGGCGCTCGGGGTCGATGTTGCCGGTCGGCGCGATACCCAGGCTGCCGGCCAGCGCCGCCGCCAGGTCGCTCAGGATGTCGGCATGCAGGTTGGTGGCGACTATGGTGTCGAGCGTCGCCGGCTTGTTGACCATGCGCGCGGTCATCGCGTCGACCAGTTCCTTGTCCCAGGCCACGTCGGGGAACTCGCGGCTGACCTCGAGCGCGATCTGGTCCCACATCACCATGGCGTGGCGCTGCGCGTTGCTCTTGGTGACGACGGTCAGCTGCTTGCGTGGGCGCGATTGCGCGAGGCGGAAGGCAAAGCGCAGGATGCGCTCGACGCCGACGCGCGTCATCATCGACACGTCGGTCGCGGCCTCGATCGGGTGGCCCTGGTGGACGCGGCCACCCACGCCCGAGTATTCGCCTTCGGAGTTCTCGCGCACGATGACCCAGTTCAGGTCCTCCGGCGCGCAGCGCTTGAGCGGTCCGTCGATGCCGGGCAGGATGCGCGTGGGCCGCACGTTGGCGTACTGATCGAAGCCCTGGCAGATCTTCAGGCGCAGACCCCAGAGCGTGACATGGTCGGGGATATGCGGGTCGCCGGCCGAGCCGAACAGGATGGCGTCCTTGCCGCGCAGCGCAGCCAGACCGTCGGCCGGCATCATCTCGCCGTGGGCCCGGAACCAGTCGCCGCCCCAGCCGAATTGCTCGAACTCGAAGCTGAAGCGGCCATAAGCGTCGGCCAGCGCCTGCAGCACGGTCTGGCCGGCCGGCACGACTTCCTTGCCGATGCCATCGCCGGGAATGCAGGCGATCTCGTAGGTCTTCATGGGATTCCTTGGGAGATACGGTTGCGGATGGCCCGACTGTAGGCCTTGCCTGGCCCAATGAATCGCCATAAAGTGTTTTCATTGTTCACTTTGATTCAACAATGTCGACACCCGCCTCCGCTCCCTCCGAAATGGCCTTCTTCAGCCTGCTCGCGCGCTGCGGCAGCTTTTCCGCCGCGGCACGCGAGCTCGGCCTGAGCCCCGCGGCCGTCAGCAAGCGCCTGGCGCAGCTCGAGGCCCGGCTGGGCGTGCCGCTGATGCAGCGCACCACGCGGCGCATCGCGCTGACGGCCGAGGGCGAGCTCTACCTGGCCCATGCGCGCCGCATCCTGGCCGAGATCGACGACATGGAGCAGCTGGTCAGCAGCAGCCGGGCCGACCCCAAGGGCCTGCTGCGTGTGAACGCCACGCTGGGCTTCGGCCGCAGCCAGGTCGCGCCACTGATTTCCGAGTTCGTGAAGAAATACCCCGAGGTTCAGGTGCAGCTGCAGCTGACGGTGAACCCGCCGCCGCTGCACGAGGACGCGTTCGACGTCTGCATACGCTTCGGCGAGCCGCCCGACGCGCGCGTGATCGCGCGCCGCATCGCGCCCAACCGCCGCCTGCTCTGCGCGGCGCCGGCCTACCTGGCGCGCCACGGCACGCCGCGCCAGCCGCACGAGTTGGCCCAGCACAACTGCATCACGATCCGCCAGGGCGACGAGGCCTACGGCCTGTGGCGCCTGGCCTCGGGCAAGCGCAGCGAGACCGTCAAGGTGCGCGGCAACCTCAGCACCAACGACGGCGAGATCGCTGTGAACTGGGCGCTGGCGGGGCAAGGCATCCTGATGCGCGCCGAATGGGACATCGCCAAGTACCTGCGCAGCGGCCGCCTGCGCGAGGTGCTCGAGCACTGGCAGACGCCGCCGGCCGACATCTACGCGGTCTATCCGCAGCGCCACCAGTTCGCGGCGCGCGTGCGCGGCTTCGTCGACTTCCTGGTCGAGGCCTTTGAGGAGCGTGCGAGTTGAGGGCCAGCGTCTTCAGAGCACCAGAATGGCCCGGAAATCGTTGACGTTGGTGTGGGTGGGCCCGGTGATCACCAGGTCGTCCAGCTTCTTGAAATAGCCGTAGGCGTCGTTGCGGTCCAGGTACTGGTCTATCTTCATGCCCAGCGACTGGGCGCGCGACAGGGTTTCGGGCGCGACCAGGGCGCCCGCGTTGTCCTCCACCCCGTCGATGCCGTCGGTGTCGGCCGCCAGCGCCCAGACACCCGGCTGGCCCTGCAGCGCCTGCGCCAGGCCCAGGCAGAACTCGCCGGCGCGCCCGCCGCGGCCGCGCGGCGTACCCTCGGGCTGGGGCCGCACCGTCACCGTGGTCTCGCCGCCCGAGAGGATCACGCAGGGCTTGGCAAAGGGCTGGCCGCGCTGCGCGACCGCGCGCGCCAGCGCCGCGTGGACCTTGCCGACCTCGCGCGACTCGCCTTCGATCTCGTCGCTCAGGATATGCGCCGCCATGCCGGCCGCGCGTGCGGCGGCCGCGGCCGCCTCCAGCGACTGCTGCGGCGTCGCGATCAGGTGGACCTGGTGGCCTTCGAACACCGCATCGCCCGGCTTGGGCGTCTCCAGCAGCCCCTGCTCGAGTTGGTGCGTCAGCGCCTCGGGGATGGCAATGCCGTAGCGCTTGAGGATGGCGATGGCCTCGGCACAGGTGCTGGCGTCCGGCACCGTGGGGCCGCTCGCGATCACCGAGGGGTCGTCGCCCGGCACGTCGCTGATGGTCAGCGTGACCACGCGCGCCGGCGCGCAGGCCGCGGCCAGGCGGCCGCCCTTGATGCGCGAGAGGTGCTTGCGCACGCAGTTCATCTCGCCGATGCTTGCGCCGCTGAGCAGCAGCTCGCGGTTGATGCGCTGCTTGTCGGCCAGCGTCAGCCCATCGGCCGGCAGCGTGAGCAGGGCCGAGCCGCCGCCCGAGATCAGGCACAGCACCAGGTCGTCGGCGGTCAGGCCCTCGGTCAGCGCCAGGATGCGCTCGGCCGCGGCCAGGCCGGCCGCGTCGGGCACCGGGTGGGCGGCCTCGACCACCTCGATACGCTGCGGCAGACCTTCGGGGCGCGGCGGTATGTGGTGGTAGCGCGTGACCACAAGGCCCGACAGCGGTGCGTCGGCCGGCCACAGCGCCTCCACGGCCTGGGCCATGGCGCCGCCGGCCTTGCCGGCGCCCAGCACCAGGGTGCGGCCCTTGGGCGGTGGGGGCAGGCAGGCAGCGGTGTTGTGCAGCGGCAGCGCGCGCTGCACGGCGGCGCGGTAGAGATGCTCGAGGAAGGCGTGGGGCTGAGTGGCGGGATCGGGTGCGGTGCTTGCGGTCGGTTCGGTCATTGGGGGTCTCCTGGACCGGATTGTGCCGTCGTAACCGGCTGGTAACCCGCCCCGGCGGCAAAACCGGGGGGCGGGATGGTCCTTCAGTGCCTCAGGCCGCGGGCGCCTGGGCGATCTCGTGGTCGGCCATCAGTTCCAGGCTGCGGCACAGGGCCGAATGGTCGAGGCCGGCCATGCCGTGGGCGGCGCAGCTTTGCATCAGCTGGGCCGCGCTCGCGGTGTGGGGCAGGCTCACACCCAGCTCGCGCGCGCCCTGCAGGGCCAGGTTCAGGTCCTTCTGGTGCAGAGCTATGCGGAAACCCGGGTTGAACGTGCGCTGGATCATGCGCTCGCCGTGCACCTCGAGGATGCGGCTGGCGGCAAAGCCGCCCATCAGGGCCTGGCGCACCTTGGCCGGGTCGGCGCCGGCCTTGCTGGCGAACAGCAGGGCCTCGGCCACGGCCTCGATGTTGAGCGCCACGATGATCTGGTTGGCCACCTTGGTGGTCTGGCCGTCGCCGTTGCCGCCGACCAGGGTGATGTTCTTGCCCATGGCCTCGAACAGGGGCCTGACGCGCTCGAAGGCCGCCTCGGGGCCGCCGACCATGATGGTCAGGCTGCCGGCCTTGGCGCCGACCTCGCCGCCGGAGACCGGCGCGTCCAGGTAGTCGCAGCCCAGGGCGTTGATCTTCCTGGCGAATTCCTTGGTGGCCATGGGCGAGATAGAGCTCATGTCGACCACCACCTTGCCCAGGCGGTCGTCGGCGCCGCGCTGGCATTCCTTCAGGCCCTGCGCCACGCCGCGCTCGCCGAACAGCGCGTCCTCCACATGGGGCGTGTCCGGCACCATGGTGATGATGATGTCGGCGCGCTTGGCCACTTCCTCGCTGCTGGTGCACAGGGTGGCGCCCTGCTCTGCGAATTCGCCGGGCACCTTGCCATGGCTGTAGAGATAGAGCACATGGCCCGCCTTCAGCAGGTTCAGCGCCATGGGCGCGCCCATGATGCCCAGTCCGATGAAGCCGACTTTCATTCCACTCTTGGTCATGATCCTTGTTCCTTGCAATTTGATTTACGAAAGCGCGAGCCCGTGCGCGGCAACCCAGCCCAGGCCGGCTTCGGTGCCGCCGGGGCCGGCCTGGCGCGGCTTGTATTCGCAGCCCACATGGCCGGCGTAGCCGAGCTCGTCGAGCAGCGCGAACAGGTAGCGGTAATTGATCTCGCCGGTGCCCGGCTCGTTGCGCCCCGGGTTGTCGGCCAGCTGCACATGGCCTATGCGCGCGAACTGGCTGCGCAGGGTCTGGCCCAGCTCGCCCTCCATGCGCTGGGCATGGTAGATGTCGTACTGCAGGAACAGGTTGTCCGAGCCCACCTCGTCGAGGATGGACAGGGCCTGGGCCGTGCGGTTGACCAGGAAGCCGGGGATGTCGAAGCTGTTGATCGGCTCCAGCAGCAGCGGGATGCCCTCGGCCTCGAGCGCCTGGGCCGCGTGGCGCAGGTTGGCCACCAGGGTGGCGCGCGCCTGGTCCGCCGACACGCCGGCCGGCAGGATGCCGGCCAGGCAGTTGATGCGCGGCGTGCCGAGCACCCGGGCGTACTCGACGGCGCGGCGCACGCCGGCCTGGAACTCCTCCACGCGGCCGGGGTGGCAGGCGATGCCGCGCTCACCGGCGGCCCAGTCGCCGGCCGGCAGGTTGTGCAGCACCAGTTGCAGGCCGTTGTCCTTGAGCCGGGCCGCGACCTCGGCAGCCGGGTGGTCGTAGGGGAACAGGAATTCCACCGCGCGGAAGCCCGCGCGGGCGGCGGCGGCGAAGCGGTCCAGGAAGGGCAGCTCGGTGAAGAGCATGCTCAGGTTGGCAGCCAGTTTGGGCATGTCGCGCTCCTTCAGTCCAGCAGCGCCACGGCGGTCGGCACGTCGGCGCGGTCGATGGCCAGGTCCTCGAACTCGGTCACCTTGTCGATCTCGGTGCCCATGGAGATGTTGGTCACGCGCTCGAGGATGACCTCGATCACCACCGGCACCTGGAACTCGGCCATCCAGGCCTCGGCCTGCTTGATCGCCGGCGCGATCTCTTCCTGGCGGTGCACGCGGATCGCCTTGCAGCCCAGGCCCTCGACCACCTTGACATGGTCGACGCCATAGCCCTCGACCTCGGGGGCATTGATGTTCTCGAAGCCCAGCTGCACGCAGTAGTCCATCGAGAAGCCGCGCTGCGACTGGCGGATCAGGCCCAGGTAGCTGTTGTTGACCACCATGTGGATGTAGGGCAGCTTGAACTGCGCGCCCACGGCCAGCTCCTCGATCATGAACTGGAAGTCGTAGTCACCCGACAGCGCGACGATCTTGCGCTGGGGGTCGGCGGCGCGCACGCCCAGGGCGGCCGGCACGGTCCAGCCCAGCGGGCCGGCCTGGCCGCAGTTGATCCAGTGGCGCGGCTTGTAGACATGCAGGAACTGGGCGCCCGCGATCTGCGACAGGCCGATGGTCGACACGTAGCACACGTCCTCGCCGAAGGCGCGGTTCATGCACTGGTAGACGCGCTGAGGCTTCATCGGCACGCTGTCGAAGTTGGTCTTGCGCAGGTACTCGACCGAGCCCTTGCGCTCCTGGCACTCGCCGGCCCAGCCCGACCAGTCGCGCAGGCGGCCGGCGGCCTTCCATTCGCGCGCCACCTCGACGAACAGCTGCAGCGCGGCACCGGCGTCGGAGACGATGCCGTAGTCGGGCGCGAACACGCGGCCGATCTGGGTGGGCTCGATGTCCACGTGGATGAACTTGCGGCCCTTGCAGTAGACCTCGGGCGAGCCGGTGTGGCGGTTGGCCCAGCGGTTGCCTATGCCCAGCACGAAGTCGCTGGCCAGCATGGTCGCGTTGCCGTAGCGGTGGCTGGTCTGCAGGCCGCACATGCCGGCCATCAGCGGGTGGTCGTCGGGGATGGTGCCCCAGCCCATCAGCGTGGGAATGACCGGGATGCCGGTGAGCTCGGCGAACTCCACCAGCAGGTCCGAGGCGTCGGCGTTGATGATGCCGCCGCCGGCGACGATCAGCGGGCGCTCGGCCGTGACCAGCATCTCCAGCGCCTTCTCGATCTGGCGGCGCGAGGCGGTGGGCTTGTAGACCGACAGCGGCTCGTAGGTGTCGGGGTCGAACTCGATCTCGGTGGTCTGCACGTCGAACGGCAGGTCGATCAGCACCGGGCCCGGGCGGCCCGAGCGCATCAGGTGGAAGGCCTGCTGGAAGGCGCGCGGCACCTGGGCCGGCTCGAGCACGGTGGTGGCCCACTTGGTCACGGGCTTGGCGATGCTGGCAATGTCCACCGCCTGGAAGTCCTCCTTGTGCAGGCGCGCGCGCGGCGCCTGGCCGGTGATGCAGAGAATGGGGATGCTGTCGGCCTGGGCCGAGTACAGACCGGTGATCATGTCGGTGCCGGCCGGGCCCGAGGTGCCTATGCACACGCCGATGTTGCCGGCGCGCGCCCGGGTGTAGCCCTCGGCCATGTGCGAGGCGCCCTCGACGTGGCGCGCGAGGATGTGGGCGACGGTGCCCTGCTCGCGCAGCGCCGCGTACAGCGGGTTGATCGCCGCGCCCGGCACGCCGAACGCCTGCGTGACGCCTTCCTTCTCCATGACCCAGACGGCGGCCTGGGCGGCGGTCATTCTTGCCATTGTGATCTCCTGGTGTGTGTATGAGTCACGACTGTAGGAACCATTGGGCAGTTGATGAAGACGGCGCAGGGCCATAAGATTTATTCGAATATGGAATAAACGAGGACGACGATGGACCGCTTGCTGGCAATGCAGATGTTCGTGCGCGTGGTGGAAACAGGCAGCTTCTCCAAGGCGGCCAAGGAGTTCGCCACCACCCAACCCACGGTGACCAAGCAGGTCGCTTCCCTCGAGTCCCAGCTCAAGGTGCGCCTGCTCAACCGCAACACGCGCGGCGCCAGCCTGACCGAGTCGGGCGCGCTCTACTACGAGAAGTGCAAGTCCATCGTGCACGAAGTCGAGGAGGCCGAGAGCGCGGTGCAGAGGCACCAGACGCAGGCGCAGGGCCTGCTGCGCATCGGCACCTCGGTGGCCTTCGGCCGCCGCGTGATCGTGCCGCTGACGCTGGAGTTCATGGCCAAGCATCCGCAGGTCGAGGTGGACCTGAGCTTCGAGGACCGCTACACCGACCTGGTGGCCATGGGGCTGGACGTGGCGGTGCGCATGGGCAAGCTGGCCGACTCCACGCTGGGCGCGCGCTTCCTGGGCATGAACCCCTGGGTCATGGTGGCCGCGCCCGAGTACCTGCGCAAGCACGGCATACCGCAGCGGCCCGAGGATCTCGCCGGCCACAACGCGCTGATCTACAGCAGCGTGCAGGGCGACGCGGTGTGGCGCATGTCCATGCCTGGTGGCGAGCATGTCACCGTGCCGGTCAGCGGCCGCCTGCGCTCGAACAACCTCTCGGCCGTGCTCGCAGCCGCACGCAGCGGCTTAGGTATCGCCGCCCTGCCCTGCTACGTGGCCGGCGACTCGCTGGCCACGGGCCAGGTGGTCGAGGTACTGCACGGGCACAGCCTGCCCGAGCAGGAGATCCACGCGGTCTACCCCTCGCCCAAGCTGGTGCCGGGCAAGGTCCAGGCCTTCATCGCCTTCCTGCAGGGCCGCTTCGGCGAGCGCTGGTGGGAGCGGCTGCCCAAGGGCTGAGCACACGCGGCGCGGGCAGCCGGCTCCGTTACACTGGCAGCGGGTGTCGACGCCGCATGCCGCGGCCGGCAGGTTCACGCGCTGGTCGGGCCGCCACGCGGCATGTCTGCGACCGTGACCCCATGCCCAGCCACACCCTGGAACTCATCGCCGCCATTGTTTTCGCAGTGGCCGTGCTCCACACCTTCTCGACCCGCTTCTTCGAACACTTGGCTCACACCCAGCCGCGCCATGCCGGCCTGTGGCACCTGCTGGGCGAGGTGGAGATCGTGTTCGGCTTCTGGGCCATGGTGCTGATGCTGCTCATGTTCGCCATCGCGGGCCCGCGAGACGCCATCGCCTACCTCGAGTCGCGCAACTTCACCGAGCCGATGTTCGTGTTCGCCATCATGGTGATCGCGGGCACGCGGCCTATCCTGGCGCTGGCCGGCGCCTCGGTGCGCTTCATCGCGCGCTGGCTGCCCCTGCCCGGCGGCATGGCGGTCTATTTCCTGGTGCTGGCCTTCGTGCCCCTGCTGGGCTCGTTCATCACCGAACCCGCGGCCATGACGCTGGCGGCGCTGATGCTGCGCGACACCCTGCTCTCCCGGAAAGTCTCCTCCAAGCTCAAGTACGCGACGGTGGGCGTGCTGTTCGTCAACGTCTCGATCGGCGGCACGCTCACGCCCTTCGCCGCGCCGCCGGTGCTGATGGTGGCCGCCAAGTGGGACTGGGACTTCTGGTTCATGGTCGCCAATTTCGGCTGGAAGGCCGCGATCGCCGTGCTGGTCAATGCCGCCTCGGCCATGCTGCTGTTCCGCCACGAGATCGGCCACATGGACCAGGACGAAGCCGCCGCCGCGGGGCCGGTGCCCGCATCGGTGGTCCTGGTGCACCTGGCCTTCCTGGCCATCGTGGTGGTGTTCGCCCACCACCCGGTGGTGTTCATCGGCCTGCTGCTGTTCTTCCTGGGCTTCGCCGCGGCCTACCAGCGCCACCAGAACCCGCTGATCCTGCGCGAGGCCCTGCTGGTCGCCTTCTTCCTCGCCGGCCTGGTGGTGCTGGGCGGACTGCAGCAATGGTGGCTGCAACCCCTGCTGATGGGCATGGACGCCAACGCCGTCTTCTTCGGCGCCACGGCCCTGACCGCGATCACCGACAACGCGGCGCTGACCTACCTTGGATCGCTGGTCGAAGGCCTGAGCGCCGAGTTCAAGACGGCCCTGGTGGCGGGTGCGGTCACCGGAGGCGGGCTGACCGTGATCGCCAACGCGCCCAATCCGGCCGGCGCCGCCATCCTCAAGGAGAAGTTCGCGGACAACGCCATCCACCCCGTCGGCCTGCTGATCTCGGCCCTGCCGCCGACCCTGGTCGCGGTGCTGGCGTTCCGCGTCCTCTGATGGGCGGCGCCTACCGGCCGTGCAGGAACTGGAGCACGGCGTTGAGCAGGTACAGGGCCAGCAGTGCAATGCTGGCCCAGCTGCCCAGGCGCCAAACGCGCGCGACCGGCCGGTAGGCCAGGGCGACCACCACCGCCCCGCTCATCAGGCAGGCCGTCACGGCCGACACCGTGTGCATGGGCGAGACCTGGGCGTAGAGGCTGCCCGGGCGGTAAGCCAGGTCGTCAATGGCCAGGATCAGCACGTCGAACAGGTTGCTGCCCAGCAGGTTGGCCATGGCCATGTCGACGGCGCCGATGCGCATGGCGCCCCAGGTGGTCGCCAGCTCGGGCACCGAGGTCGCCAGGGCCACGAACAGGGTCCCGACGAAGGAGTTCGACCAGCCCATGAGTCGGGCCAGCTCGACGCCGATCAGCGGCAGCCAGATGCCGCTGCCCACCACCACCGCCGCGGCCAGGACATAGCCCGTGAGCGCGGATTTCAGCGACATGACAGGCGCAGTCAGGCGCGGCGCCGGCGGCTGGCGCTGCTCGGCGAGGTAGATCGCACGCATCGCGAGGCCGTAGAGCATGAGAATCACTCCACTGCCCCAACTGATGTGTCCCAGGCTGGGCAATGCGCCCTGCGCGCTCAACAGCAGGATCAGCGCAGCGACGCCCAGCAGGACCACGCCGAAGCCCGCCGATAGCAGGTGGCCGTGGGCGGCCACCGCATAGACTGGCTCCTTGCGGTAGAAAACGTCGAGCAGCGCGAGGATGGCCAGGTTGAAGACGCAACTGCCCAGCGCGTCGCCGACCGCGATGTCGGGCGCGGCCACGAGCGTGACGGCGCTGAGCCCGGTCACCAGTTCCGGTAGCGAAGTCACGGTTGCGACCAGAATCAATCCGATCCAGTTGCGTGACAGGCCCGTCAGTTCGGCGATCGCGTCGCCGTAGCGGATCAGGCGCACACCCGCCAGCCCGATCAGCGCGAGGCAGAAGGCGAATTGCAACCAGATCAGCAAGGTAGCGGGCATGGAGAGACTCCGGCCCGCATCTTAGAGGGAGGCCCGCAGCCCCCGCCTGGCCGCGCAGCTCAGGCCGGCGTCGCGAACTCAGGCCCGTCGTAGCTCTCGGGCACGTGGATACGGCCTGCGACGATGTCCTCCGCCACGCGGGCGATGCGGGCACGCACCTCGGCCGGCACGTCGGGCGCCATGCTCAGGCGCACCGCCTGGGGGTTGGCCAGGCCCACCTTGCGGATCTTGCCGGCCGGGAAGCTGCCGGCCTGCAACTCGCGCACCGACTCGAACACGCCTATGCCCACGTCGGCCATGGCCGAGCCCACGAAGACCTTGGGGTCGGCCTGCACCCAGTCGATCACGTTGCCGATCTGGCGCCTGCCCTTTTCGCGGCAGGCCTCGGTCACGCCGTCGCGGCCGGCGTTGAGCATGGTGAAGATGACGTCGGCGCCGGCCGCGATCTGGGCCGAGGCGACGCGATGGGACAGGGGGTTGTCGTCCTGGTTGCCCGAGAAGTTGGTCAGCAGCTTCACATTGGGGTTGGTCGCGCGCACGCCGGCGGCGTAGGCCGCGCGGCCCTTGAGGCCGGGGCGCACGCGTATGCCCGACATATGGCCGACCACGCCGGTGCGCGTGCTCAGCGCCGCGAGCACGCCGGCCAGGTAGGCCGACTCCTCCTGCAGCACGTCGTAGCTGGCCAGGTTGGCCTCGGTCACGGCACCCTGGGTGACCACGAATTTCGCCCTGGGAAAGCGCGCCGCGACCTCGGCGCAGGCCTCGTTGTTCTGCCCGCCATGCGCCACCACCAGGTCCACGCCCGACTCGGCCAGGCGCGTGAGCGCCGCGGCCAGCAGTTCCTTGCGCGGCTGCACGCTGTCGATGTGGCTGGTCTTGACGCCGAGCTCGACCCGGGCGCGCTCCAGGCCGCGCCAGCCGGCCTCCATGAAGCCGCGGTCGTTGACATTGCCGGCGAACAGGGCGCCGACCGAGAGCGGCCGGCCGGCGGCCGGGCCGCCGGCACAGGCCGAGATCAGCGGCGCGCTGCACAGGGCGGCACCGGCCAGCGCGAAGCGCCGGCGCGAGGGGGAGGCGGGGAAGTTGGGATGCATGATGTCTGCTCCTGTCGGTTCGTCGTGGGGTGTGGAACTCAGTGGGCCTCGGCCGCCTTCGCGGCTTCGATGGCGGCACGCTGGTCGGCCTTGCCGCCGTTGAAGAACAGGTTCAGCAGCACGGCCGAGATCGCGGTCAGCAGGATGCCGCTCTCGAGCAGCGGATGCAGGCTGTGCGCCATGTGCTGGGTCCAGCGCGGCGCGACCAGCGGGATCAGGCCGGCGCCCAGCGAGATCGCGACGATGTAGAGGTTGTGGCGGTTGTGCTTGAAGTCCACGCCGGTGAGGATGCGTATGCCGGTCGCGGCCACCATGCCGAACATCACCAGGCCCGCGCCGCCCAGCACGAACTGGGGCACGGACTCGACCAGGGCCGCCATCTTGGGCAGCATGCCCAGCACGATCATGATCAGGCCGGCGGCCACGCAGACCCAGCGGCTCTTGACGCCGGTGACGCCGACCAGGCCCACGTTCTGCGAGAAGCTGGTGTAGGGGAAGGTGTTGAAGATGCCGCCGATCAGCGTGCCCAGGCCGTCGGTGCGCAGGCCGGCGCTCAGCGCGGGCTGGTCGATCTTCTTGCCCGTGATGTCCGACAGCGCTAGGAACATGCCGGTGGACTCGATCATCACCACGATCATCACCAGGGTCATGGTCAGCACCATCACGAGGTCGAAGCTCGGCATGCCGAAGGCGAACGGCGTGACCAGGTCGAACCAGTGCGCCTTGCCCACCTTGTCGAAGTTCATCTTGCCCATGCCGACCGCGACCACGCAGCCGATCACGATGCCCAGCAGTACCGCGATGTTGGCGACGAAGCCGCGCCCCAACTTGACCAGCAGCAGGATCGCGAGCAGCACGAAGCCGGCCACGGCCATGTTGTCCAGCGCGCCGTAGTTGGCGTTGTCGACCATGGGGATGGGCCCGGGCAGCTTGATCGCCGACGCGGCGGCACCGGCGGGCGCCGACGCGGCGGCGGCCGCCGCGGCCGCCTTGGCGCCGTCGACCATGGTCACCAGCTTGGGCATGTCCACGCTCTGCGCCAGGTTGGCCGGACCGCCCATGGCCCAGCCCACGCCCACGCGCATCAGGCTGATGCCGATGATGGCGATGATGGTGCCGGTGACCACCGGCGGGAAGAAGCGCAGCAGGCGGCTCATCAGCGGTGCGATCAACATCGACAGGATGCCAGCGCCGATGATGGCGCCGAAGATCGCGCGCGCGCCCTCGGGGCCGCTCTGCACGTTGGCCATGGCGACCATGGGGCCGACCGCGGCGAAGGTCACGCCCATCATCACCGGCAGCTTGATGCCGAAATGCCGGCCGAAGCCCAGCGACTGGATCAGCGTGACCAGGCCGCAGCAGAACAGGTCGGCCGAGATCAGCAGGGCCACCTGCTCGGGGCTGAGCTTGAGCGCACGGCCCACGATCAGCGGCACGGCCACGGCGCCGGCGTACATCACCAGCACATGCTGCAGGCCCAGGGCGGCGAGCTTGCCCGCGGGCAGGCGCTCGTCCACCGGATGGACGGTCGAATGACTCATGAGGGTCTCCTAGTGTTTGCGAGGAAAGGCAGGCAGGCGACGATGGCTTCAGCCGTGCCGAACGGGGGACGCGGGCCGCGAGGGGCCGGTGGGGAACGAAGTGGCGAGCGAGAGCCGGATCCCCGTGGCGGGGACGGCGGTCCGGTGGCGGGCCTGGTCGTGACAGTCAGTGTTCATCGCGTTCTCACATAAGGGGAAGATGCACCGGTTTGACGGTCCAACTTCCCCTCACAGCGGGCGCTGTGAGGGGCGAGCATCGCGACCACATGCGGTTCAAGGCTTGAACCGCCAGGGCTCCGCGGCGATGTGGAAAAAGTGTATGCAAAAACGAATACACGTTATATGCGGATTTACCCGCAGCCCCGGGGATAAACCTGCTAACGCCTGGCCGATCGCCCGCCCTTTCTCGGAGTCGCCATGACCGACCATCAGCAATTGCTGCGCGAGGCCGTGCGCGCCGCCTGCCGGCGCCTGGGCAGGCCGGCAGCGTGATGTGTGCGAGCGGCTACCCCTGCCCCATGTGCCTGGCCGCGATGCTGGGCACCGGCGTGCGGACCGTCTACCACGCATTTGGCATGTCGGCCGAGCCGGCCTACCGCGCCCCGGGCCTGCCGGTGCTGCCGCAGACCATGGTCCAGCTCGACACCGGCGTCACGGCGGCGCAGCTTTACGGCCGAGGATGGGAGCCTTGCTTCGCACTGGATCTTGCGCCGCTGCAGGCGGTACCCAGCAGGGGTTCATGCCGTCGCGGTCGGCGCTTCGCACCGACTCCGCTGCGCTGCACGGCCTGGGCGCGAGGTTCAGTCCAGTGTGGCCCCGGATGTCTTCACGCGCTCGGCCTGCAGCTGGGAGTCGCGCCGCAGGAAGTCCCGGTATTCGGCCGGGGTCGATCCCACCGCGACGTAGGAGTAGGCGTCGATCTGCGTCTTGCGGAAGTCGGGGGCCAACAGGACGCGCCGCACGTCGCGGGCAATCTGCTCGACCACCGTGGCCGGGGTGCCGGCAGGCGCCACGAGGCCGATGTTGAACACGGCATCGATCTCTTGCACCCCGGCTTCCTTGAACGTCGGCACATCGGGCAGCGCGACGCTGCGCCGATCCGCCGAGATCGCCAGTGCCTTGAGCTTGCCGGCCCTGACGTGCTGCTCGATGACCGACACGCCGAGCACCGCAGCGTCCACCTGTCCGGAGATCACCTCGGGGATCAGCGGGGCGGCACCCTTGTAGGGGACATGCACCAGCTCCAGTCCCTCCTGCTTGGCGAACATCGCCAGCGGCAGGTGCACGATCCCGCCCGCGCCGGAAGAGCCGTAGCTCATCGGTTTGTCCTTGGCCTGGCGCGCCAGTTGCACGAAGTCCTTCAGAGTGTTGGCCTTCGAGCTACGGGGCACGAAGAAGACCATCGGCACGCTGATCAGGCGCGAGACCGGGGTGAATTCTTTTTCCGGGTTGTAGGGCAGTTTCCGGTACAGGTGCGGGTTCATGGTCAGCGCCGCTTCGGTGGCGGCGAACAGGGTGTACCCGTCCGCCGGGCTCTTGGCGACGAACTCGGCCCCGATGATTTCATTGGCGCCGGATTTGTTGAGCACCAGCACCGGCTGGCCCCATTCCTTGTTCAGGCGGGTGCTCAGGGCCCGCGCCAGGTTGTCGACCGGGCCGCCCGCCGCGTAGGGTACGACGATCGTGACCGGCTTGGCCGGGAAGACCTGGGCGGCGGCCCCGTGGGCGGCGGCGGCGGCCCCGAGGGCCAGAATGAGCTTGAAGAGTTTGTGCATGGTACGAGGAAAGGGGATGTTGTAAATATCAGTCGAGCTTGATGCCGCGTTCGGCGATCAGCTTGCTCCAGCGGGCCGATTCGCGCGTCAGGTGGGCCGCCAGTTCGTCCGGGCTGGATCCGACCGGCTCGGCGCCGATGGTCTCGAAGCGTGCCGCCACGTCAGGCTGCTTCATGGCCTCGGTCAAAGCCGCATGCAGCTTGGCGATGACGGGTTTGGGCGTACCGGCCGGGGAGAACACGGCGAACCAGGGTGCGACGTCGTACCCCGCCACGCCGGCCTCGGCCAGGGTCGGCACCTGGGGCAGGGTGCGCGAACGCTTGGCGGTGGTCACGGCCAGGGCCCGCAGCTTGCCCGACTGCAGGTGCGGACGCGCCGAGGTGATGCTGTCGAACATGTAGTTGACCTGGCCGCCGAGCAGGTCGGCCACGGCCGGGCCGCTGCCCTTGTAGGGCACGTGCAGCATGTCGGTCTGGGTCAGCGAGGTGAACATCTCGCCGGCCAGGTGGATCGAGGTGCCGTTGCCCGCCGAGGCGTAGGTCAGCTTCCCCGGCGCCTTGCGCGCGGCGTCGATCACGTCGGCCACGGTCTTCACGTTCGGCTGCGTGGCGTTGGTGACCAGCACGTTGGGCACCACGGCCAGCAGGCTCACCGGCGCGAAGTCCTTGATCGGGTCGTAGTTGAGCTTGCCATAGAGCGGCTTGTTGGTGGCCATTCCGATCGAGGCGATCATGATCGTGTAGCCGTCGGCGGGTGCCTTGGCCACCAGCTCGGCGCCGATGTTGCCGCCGGCGCCCGGCTTGTTCTCTATCACGAGAGGCTGGCCCAGGGTCTTGCCGGCCTTCTCGCCCAGGGTGCGGGCGATGGCATCCATCGCGCCGCCGGGCGGGAAGGGCACCACCCAGCGGATGGGCTTGGCGGGCCAGTCGATGGCGGGTGCTTGCGCCAGGACGGCGGTGTTCAGGGTCAAGCCGGCGGCCAGCGCCGCCCACAGTTTCAGGGTCATGGTCTTGTCTCCAGGGGTGAGGGGGCTCAGGCGATGGCGGAGGGGTGCTGCGCCAGCGGGGTGACGTGGATCTTCATGTAGGGGAACAGCGGCAGCTGCGACAGCAGGGCGTGCAGCTCGTCGTTGGAGGCGACGTCGAACACGCTGTAGTTGGCGTATTCGCCGACCACGCGCCACAGGTGACGCCAGCGGCCGTCGCGCTGCAGCTCCTGCGCGTAGGCCTTCTCGCGCGCCTTGATCTCATTGGCCTGCGCCTCGGGCAGGTCATGGGGGATGTTCACATCCATGCGAACCAAAAACAGCATGGTCTTGCTCCTCAAGGAGTGCCGGCGCGTTGGCCGAAGTCGATGTGCACGGGCGTGAGGCCGGCGCGGGCGCGGTCGAATCGCTCCAGCTGGGCCCGGTCCACCTCCACACCGAAGCCGGGGCCGTCGGGCAGCTGCAGTTCGAAGTCCCGGATCGGCATGCGCTCGGTGACGATGTCGTCCACCAGAAGCTGGGGGCCGAACAACTCGCAGCCGTGGTGCTGCGGGCCCAAGGTCGAGAACACATGCGCCGATGCGGCGCTGCCGATCGAGGTTTCGAGCATGGTTCCGCCGTACCAGCCGATGTCGGCCGCCTCGGCGACCGCCGCCACCTGGCGCGTGCGCAGCAGGCCGCCGTGCTTGGCCACCTTGAGCGAGAACACATGGCTGGCCTGGGCGCGGGTCAGCGCCATCGCGTCCTGCAGCGTGCACACGGTCTCGTCGGCCATGATGCTGGCGCGGTCGCCCAGCGTGGCACTCAGGGTCTTGAGCGCCTCCACGTTCCACTTGGCCACCGGCTGCTCGATCAGGGAGACGCCGGCGTCGATGAGTTGTGGCAGGTAGCGGCGCGCGGTTGGGCCGTCCCAGGCCTGGTTCACGTCGACCGTCAGCGTGGCGCGGCCCGCGAGGCCGCGCGCGATCTGGGCGACATGCGCCACGTCCTGCTCGGGCGTGCGTGCGCCGATTTTCATCTTGAAGATGCGGTGGCGCCGCTGCTCCAGGCGCAATTGGGCCTCCTCCAGGTCACGCCCCACGTCGCCGCTGGCCAGGGTCCAGGCCAGGGGCAGGCTCTGGTGGCGCTTGCCGCCGAGCAGCTGCCAGGCCGGCAGGTTCAGACTGCGGGCCACGGCATCGATCAGCGCCATTTCCACCGCGCTCTTGGCGAAGGCGTTGCCCTTGCAGGCGGCATCCATGCGCGCCAGTGCGGCACCGAAGCCGCCGCCGTCCTGGCCCAGCAGCACCGGTGCCAGGTAGGCGTTGACGGCGTGCAGGATGCTCTCGGGCGACTCCTCGTTCCACGACGGACCGCCGATGGTGGCTGCCTCGCCGAAGCCGGTGGCGCCGTCCGCAAGCCAGAGCTGCACAATGACGGGGCTTTGGTGGTTGATGGTGCCGAACGACAGCTTGTGCGGACGGATGGTGGGGATGTCCAGAATGCGCGCTTCGATGCGCTCGATGGAAAAACGACCCGTCATGGGCTTGGCCTCGGTGCGTGCGAGTGAAAGAGGCGCCAAGCGTAAGCTGGGTGGCGACGCTTTTCCAATGATTTATTTCCCAGAAATCATTCGATGACATCGAATGAAAGCGCTAGGATCGGCGCATGGAAATCCGCCAACTGCGCTACTTTCTTGACTTGGCCGCTACCGAGCATCTGACGCAGTCCGCGCAGAACCTGTTCGTGACGCAGTCCACGCTGTCGCATGGGCTGCGTCAGCTGGAGGACGAACTGGGCGTGCCGCTGTTCCACCGCTTGGGGCGGGGCCTGAAGCTGTCCCAGGCGGGCGCCGAGTTCCGCGTGCATGCGATGCGGGCGCTGAAGGAAATCGAGGCCGGGCGCATGGCGCTAGCCGACTTGAGTGGCCTGCAGGCCGGCAAGCTGACCGTGGGCGCGTTCCCCACCTTCCTGAACACCGTGGTGCCGGCGACGGTTGCGGCGTTCAGCCAGCGTTATCCCAAGGTGACGGTCGAGGTGCGCGACCTGCGTGCCGGCCCGATCGAGGAGCAGCTGCTGCGCGGTGAACTCGACCTGGGCATCGCCTTCCATCCGGCCGCGCACGAGGAGATAGAAACCGAGCCGCTGTTCGACGAGCGCATGCTGTTGGTGGTGGGTCCGCCGCATGCGCTGGCGGGCCGGCGCAGCCTGCCACTGCGCCAGCTGGCGGGCGTGCCGCTGGCGCTGCTGTCGCGCAATTTCGCCACCCGGCGCCTGATCGACGACAGCCTGCGCCAGGCCGGCGTGGCGCCCTGGGTGAGGGTGGAGATGGAGTCGGTGGAGGCGCTGCTCGGCGTGTGCCGCTGCGGCGACCTGGCCAGCATCGTGCCCGAACGCGCGGCGCGGCAGGCGCCGGACTTGCGGGCGATCGCCCTGACCGCGCCGCAGATGGTGCGGCATGCCGGCCTGCTGTGGCGGCGCGGCGCCTCACGCAGCGCCGCTGCGCGCGAGTTCGCCGCCTTGCTGCGCGCCACGCCGCTGCGCTGAGCGCGACACGCCTTCCTTCTGTCCTACAGCGTGGCCCAGAACTCGGTGAGCAGGCGGGCGAAGGCTTCAGGCTGCTCCACCGCGCTCAGGTGGGCGGCGTCCAGGCTCCGCAGCCGGGCGTTCGGGATCGCCTGGGCGATGGTCTCGGACATCTCGGGCGGGGTAGCCTCGTCGCGGCTGCCGGCGATCACGAGCGCCGGCGTGCCGATGCGGGCGTTGTCGGCGTCGAGCGCGATTTGCGCGACCGCTGCGCAGGCGGCGGCGTAGGGCTGCGGCGCGGTGGCCTCCAGCACCGTGCGCAAAGCCGCCACCTGGGCCCGGCCCTGGACATCGCGGAACTCGGGCGTGAACCACCGCTGCATCGCGCCCTCGGAGATCGCGGCCATGCCCAGCGTCTGCACGGTGTCGATGCGTGCCTGCCACAAGGTGCGGGCAGCCGCGTCGTAGTGGCTGGCCGAGTTGGCGATGGTCAGGCTGCGCACCAGTTGCGGATGGCGCGCGCCGAGCGCCTGCGCGGTCATGCCGCCCAATGACAGGCCGACGAAATGCACCGGCTCCGTCGCTTGGGCGCGGATCAGCGCGGCGGCATCATCGGCCAAGTCCGCGATCGTGAAGGGGGCGTCATTGGATGGCGAGCGGCCGTGGCCGCGGTGGTCGTAGCGCAGCACGGTATAGCGGTCCTGCAGGACGGCGGCGAGGCCGTCCCACATGCTCAGGTCACAGCCGAGGGCATGGCTGAGTACAACGAGCGGGCCTTGGCCTTGGCGAACGAAATGCAATTGCGGCATGGAGGGGTTCCTGGAAGTAAGAAACGGGCGATATTGTGCCCGCGCCGCTCCGGCTCCAGTACCGCATGAAAGAAATGGTTCTCAGCCCGTCAGCGCCAGCCAGTGGCGCGCGATGTCCTCGCGCCGCGCGATCCAGACCCGCTGCCCCAGGCCGCGCAGCCGGGCCAGCACCGCATCGAGACCACCGATGCGCGCGGGCCGGCCGATGATGCGCGTGTGCAGGCCTATGGTCAGCATGCGCGGCGCCTGCTCGGATTCGACCAGCAGCTGATCGATGGCGTCGCCCACGTAGGCGGCGAAATCGGCGCCGCGCACGAAGGCGGGCTGATCGAAGAAGCGCATGTCGTTGGTGTCGAAGGCATAGGGCAGCACCACATGCTGCCCCCCGTCGGCGCGCGGCAGGCAGTAGGGCAGGTCGCCGCCGTAGTCGTCGCTGTCGTAGAGGAAGCCGCCATGCTCCTGTTGCAGGCTGCGCGTGTGGACCGAGCGCGAGGACTTGCTGTGCCAGCCCACCGGCGGTCGGCCCCACAGGCGCTCTATGGTCGCGACGGTGCGCGCGATCTGGGCGCGCTCGGTGGCCTCGTCCATGCCGGCAGGCGACTCCCAGCGCCAGCCGTGCGCGCAGATCTCGAAGCCGTGCCTGCGCGCATCGTCGGCGACCCAGGGCGTGGCCTCGAGCGCGCGCCCGCAGCAGTTGAGCGTCAGCGGCCAGCCCAGGTCGGCAAAGCGCTGCACCACGCGGCGGTAGCCGGCCCGCGGCCCGTATTCGAAATGGGTTTCCATACAGAAGTCGGGCACGCCCCGGATCTCGTGCCGCACCTCGTGCACAGCCTCGTTGCGCTCGTCGCCGGCCGAGAGCGAGAGTTCGGCGCCCTCCTCGATGTTGAGCACGAACGAGACCGCCAGGCCGGCTCCGCCCGGCCAGCGCAGGCCCTCGTGGTGGCTGCGGCCGTCGCCGAAGCGGCGGGTATGGATTGGCAAACTGAACGTCATGACAGTCCTCCAGCAAAATGAGCTTCTCCGCCCGCTATGGGGCGGCCAGAATCGAATGTTTCAACCACAGACACAGGACCTTCCTCCATGCCCACGCCCTCCCTCGATGCCCTCGTCTCGGCCCTTGTGCAGGCGCGCGCCGACGGCCCCGCCGCCGACGCTGAAGGCCTGGCCGGATCGCTGCCCGATGCCGAGACCGCGTACGCGGTGCAGCGCGCCTGCGGCGAGGCGTTGGGCTGGTTCGGCGGCGACGCGCCGCCGCACTGGAAGTCCGGCGGCCCGGGCCGCGATTCGGTCCTGACCCATGCGCCGCTGCCGACCGCGGGCGTGTGGCGCAGCCCGGCCGAGGCCAGCCGCTGGCCGTTCCGGCTGCGCGGCATCGAGGCCGAGATCGCGCTGCGCCTGGCCCGGCCCGTGGACCGCGAGCAGGCCGCAGCGCTCACGCCCGAGACGGCGGCTCAGCTGGTCGACGCGATGACGGTGGCTATCGAGATCGTGGATTCGCGCTGGGCCCAGGGCCTGGATGCGCCGGCCCTGTGCAAGCTGGCGGACCTGCAGTCGCACGGCGCGCTGGTGCTGGGCGACTGGCTGCCTTATGCGCCGCGGGACTGGTCGCAGCAGATCTGCCGCGTGCAGATCGGCACCCAGCCCGAGGTGGTGCGCCGCGGCAGCCATTCGCTGGGCGACCCGGCGTGGCTGCTGCCGCAATGGCTGCGCCACGCCACGCGCGAGGGCCAGACCCTGCCCGCAGGCAGCGTGGTCACCACCGGCACCTGGGTGGGCATCCTCGAGGCCCGTGCCGGCGACCTCGTCACGGCCCGCTTCGACGGCATAGGCGAAGCCGGCGTGCAGCTGTAGGGCAAGGAGAAAGGGAACGGGCGCCGCGGCGCCCGATCCGGCCCGGCTCACAGGGCTGGCCAGCGCACGGCCCAGGGTGCCTGCGCCTCGTAGGCCTCGCCCAGGTCCAGCAGCGCGTCGTCGCTGCCGTAGGGGCCGATGATCTGGATGCCGATCGGCAGCCCCTCGCGCGAGGGCGCAGCCGGCAGCGCCAGCCCCGGCAGGCCGGCGGCGTTGACCCAGCCGGTGTAGGCGGCATGGCCGCGCGGTCCGACCGGCTGGCCATCGATCACCGTGGGATAGGCGTCGTGAGCCGCCCAGGGCAGCGCGGCGGCGGCGGGCATCACGATCAGGTCGACGCGCTCGAACAGCGCGGCGCTTTCGCGGCGCAGGCGCCGCACCGCTTCCATGATCTGCCAGAGGCGCGCGCCCGAGACGCGGCGGCCGGCCTCGGCTGCCTCGCGGTACTTGGGGCTGGCCTGGGCTTCCCAGTCGGGGTGCTGGTCGAACATGGCGGCCAGGCCCACCTGGCCGATCTGCGGCCAGGCCTCCATCATGAAGCGCAGGTCCAGCGGCAGTTCACCAGGCTCGACACGGTGGCCCAGCCTGGCCAGCTGCTGCGCGGCGTGCAGGCAGCTGAGGGCGATCTGCGGGTCCAGCGGGTTTGCGTTCAGGCGCTCGACGTAGAGCACGCGCAGCGGACCCGTGCGCCGCGGCTGCGCCGCCGCCCAGGCCGCCGCCATCGAGGAACGGTCGACCCAGGAGGGGCCGCGCAGCGCCTGGAACAGCAGGCGCGCGTCGGCCACCGTGCGCGCCACCGGGCCTATGCAGTCGAAGTCGAGCAGCAGGCCGGGCAGCTGGTGCTCGCGCGGCCAGGCGCTGAGCGAGGGCTTGAGGCCCACCAGCCCGGTGTGCGAGGCCGGGCGGCGGATCGAGCCGCCGCCGTCCTGCGCGATCGCCAGCGGCCCCATGCCGGCTGCCACGGCCGCCACCGCGCCGCCGCTGGAGCCGCCAGGCGTGAGATCCGGGGCCCAGGGGTTGCCGGTGACGCCGAACAGCGGGTTGGCCGTGTAGCCGTCGTTGGCGAACTCGGGCACGTTGGTCTTGCCCACGATCAGGGCGCCGCCGGCGCGCGCCCGGCCGGCGGCCAGCTCGTCGTGGCCGGGATCGTGCTCGCGCAGCGCCGCCGTGCCGCAGGTGGTCGGCAGGTCGGCGCTGTACAGGCTGTCCTTCACCGTGAGCGGCACGCCGTCCAGCAGCGACAGCGGCCGGCCCTCGGCATGGCGCCGCGCCGACGCCTTGGCCTCGGCCAGCACCGCGTCGTCGCGCCGCGCCACCACGGCATTGATGCGCGGGTTCACCGCGTCCATGCGCGCCAACACGGCCTGCGTGACCGCCACCGGCGAGAGGCAGCCCTCGCGGTAGCGCCGCTGCAGCTCGCTGGCCGGCAGTTGCCAAAGGGTTTCGCTCATCGGCCGGGCCTCACATCTTTCCGGGCAACCAGGTGGCCAGGCCCGGCACGACGATCAGCAGGAGCGTGAACAGGATCATGATCACGACATAGGGAACGGCGCCGACCATGGCGTCGCGTATCCCGCCCTTGTCGGGCCGGATGCCGTGCACCACGAACAGGTTCATGCCCACCGGCGGCGTGATCAGGCCCAGCTCGCACATCAGCACGATGAAGATGCCGAACCAGACCGGATCGACGCCCAGCGCGGTGACGATGGGGAAAGTGATCGGGATGGTCGCCACCATCATCGACAGCACGTCCATGAACATGCCGAGGATGAAGTAGAAGACGATCAGCGCCAGGATCATCTGGGTGGCCGAAAGCCCGAAGCCCGTGACCCATTGCGTCATCGCCTCGGCCACGCCGGTCAGGCTGATCGCGAGATTGAGCACGAAGGCCGCGCTGATGATCAGCAGGATCATGCCGCTGGTCTTCGCGGTCTGCACGAAGCAGTGGGTCAGCAGCGTCCAGTTGAGCTTGCGGCTGTGCCAGGCGAAGAACAGCGAGGCGACCACGCCCAGGGCAGCCGACTCGGTGGTCGTGGCCAGGCCGGTGTAGAGGCTGCCCATCACGATGAAGAACACCACCGCCGGCGGGATCAGGTCCTTGAGCAGGCGCAGGCGCTGCGCGAGCGGCACATCCTCCTCCTTGATCGCGCTGCCGGTGATCAGCGCATGGCCCGCGATGAACAGCATGAAGCAGGCCGTCAGCAGCAGGCCGGGAATGATGCCGGCGATGAACAGCTTGCCGATCGAGGTGTCGGTCAGCGAGCCGTAGACGATCATGTTGACCGAGGGCGGGATCAGGATGCCCAGCGTGCCGCCGGCCGCGATCGAGCCCAGCGAAAGCTTCATCGAGTAGCCGCGCTTGTACAGCGACGGCAGCGCCACCGTGCCTATGGTCGCGGCGGTGGCCACCGACGAGCCCGAGGTCGCCGCGAACAGCGCGCTGCAGCCCACGTTGGTGTGCAGCAGGCCGCCCGGCAGCCGGCCCAGCCAGGCCGCGAGCGCGCCGAACATGCGGTCGGCGATGCCCGAGCGCAGCAGCAGCTCGCCCATCAGGATGAACAGCGGGATCGAGGTCAGCAGGTTGTCGTTGTGCACGCCCCAGAGCACCGGGGCGATCGAGTCGACGAAGGGCATGCCGTAGGCGATCAGGCCGCCGAGGATGCCGACCGCGGCCATGGCGACGGCGATGGGCATGCCCAGCAGCATCATGCCGAGCATGCCGGCGAAGCCGATCAGGATGTAGCTGACGTTCATGCTTGGGCTCCCGAAGCGGCGACGGACAGGGGGGACAGGGGGGCGTCGGACGAGCGGGCCTTGAGGTCTTCGAGCTCCTCGTCGACTTCGTCCTTGGTCGAGCGCGGACCGAACTCGCGGTTCAGCTGGTCGCGGCGGCCGCTGAACATCAGCAGGGTCGCACGCAGCGCGAAGCCGGCCGACACCAGCGCGAACATGATCAGGCCGAACAGCCACACGCCCTGCGGATAAACCAGCGGCGTGGCCCAGGGGGTCTGCGAGACGCTCTGGTACTGGCGCGAATCCTGGACCACGAACCAGGCCAGGTAGGCCATCAGGCCCGCGAACGCGGCCAGGCAGAGCACCGACAGCCAGTTCAGCACTTCCTGCAGCCACTTGGGCAGGTGGTCGTGGAAGACATCGACGCGGATGTGCGAGCGGCCCATCAACGCCAGACTGAACGCAATCGTGGCGCCCACGGCGAGCGAATAGCCGCCCAGCTCGTCGGCGCCCTGCAGGGACACGTTGAAAACCTTGCGGATCACGGTTTCCACCGCGACCAGGAACGACAAGGCGAGGAAGATGAGGCCGAACACGATGCCCAGCCAGCGTTCAATGGTGTCTTTCATGATTCTCTATCTCCTGCGACGTCGCGCGCCGGCCGCCGCGGTGGCCGGCGCGCGTTCGCCATGGGTTACTGCACGCCGATGGCCTTGCCGACGGTCTTCTTCCAGGCGTCGGAGCAGCCCGGGTTGGACTTGTCGCAGATCTCGGCCCAGGTCGGCACCGAGATCTTGGCCACCGCGTTGCGCACGGTCGCGATGTCGGCGGGCTTGACCGGCACGTCGACCAGCTTGAACTTCTTGCCGTTGGTGCAGGGGTCCTTGCCGGCGTTGCAGTTCAGCGCGTCCTGGGTCAGCTCCTTGGAGTAGACCCAGATGTCGTCGGTCAGCGTCGTGAAGGCGGCCTGCAGCTTCTTCTGCTCCTCGGGCTTGAGGCGGTTCCAGGCCTTCATGGTCATCGCGTAGCCGTTGAGCGCCATCTGGAAGCCCAGCGGGTACTGGTGGGTCGTCACCTCGGGCCAGTTCGACGAGTTGGCCGAGCTCGGGCCGGTGATCGCGCAGTCGACCACGCCCAGCGACAGCGACTGGTGCACCTCGGTGAAGGCCAGCGGCACCGGCGTGCCGCCCACGCTCTCGATGAACTTGGCCAGGTTCTGGTCGTAGACGCGCACCTTCATGCCCTTGAGGTCGGCCAGCTGGGTCAGCGGCTTCTTGCAGAACAGGATCTGCGGACCGAAGGGCCAGATGCCCAGCAGTTTGACCTGGAAGTTCTTCTGCAGGCGCTGGTCCAGGGTGTCGAAGTAGGCGTCGTAGACCTTGCGCGCGGTCTCGTAGTCGGGCGCGGCGCCGACCAGGTCCATGCCCAGCAGGGTGGGCTCGTCGCGCGAGTTCTGAGAGACGCGCAGCGAGACGATGTCGAACAGGCCGGCCTTCATCACGCGCAGCTGCTCGGTGTCCTTGATGCCGAGCTGGTCGATCGACTTGTAGTCGGCGTCGATGGCCAGGCCCGTGCGCTTGGCGAATTCGTCGAAGAAGGGCTTCTCCTTGTTCTTCTGCACCAGGCCGGTGGCGGCCGGCTGGCCGACCACCTTGAAGGTGATGCGCTCCTGTGCCTGGGCGGCGGACATCAGGCCGGCCGCCAGGGCCAGCGCGGTCAGAGTGGTGGTGAGGCGAGACATGGTGGGACTCCTTCGGGGTGGTGGTGAAAAGAAACGACTTGGCTTGCGGAAAACGGTGGGATCAACGGGCCCGAGCGCCGGAAGCTGGCTCGCATTGAAAGCCAATGCGCGGCCTTTGCGCAGACTTTTCCGGCGTATGGAAGAGGCTTGAAAACCCGAATGAATTCATGGACTTACAGAGCCATGGCGGTGGAAGGCGCGGGCTCGGGCAGGCAGCCGCCGAAGCCCGCCGAGATCTCGGCGCTGGCCGCGCGCAGGCGCTCGCCTATCGCGGCGAAGGCATGCGTGGGCAAGGCATGGCTGGGCCCGGCCACGGACAGGGCCGCGAAGGGCTGGCCATGCTCGTCGCGGATGGTGGCGGCGATGCAGCGCAGCCCCAGGGCGTTCTGCTCGTCGTCCACCGCGTAGCCGCTGCGGCGTATGTCGGCCAGCAGCTCGTGCAGCCGCGAGGGCCGGGCCACGGTGTGGGCCGTCAGGCGCGGCAGGCCGTGCCTGCGCAGGTACTCCGCCACCTCCTGCTCGGACCAGGCGGCCAGGATGGCCTGGCCCATGGCCGCACCGTGCAGCGGCACGCGCCGCCCGAGCTCGGCCACGGCCTCGCTGGACTCGGGCCCCTTGAGCTGGCCGACGAAGACCACGTCGCCCGCGTCGGCCAGGCCCAGGTTCACGCTGACCCTGGTCTGCTCGCGCAGCCGCCGCATCAGCGGCAGCGCCAGCTCCTGGATGCGGCGCCGGCGCGCGAAGGCCGCGCCGACCGAGAAGCAGCGCGCCCCCACATGCCAGAGGCTGGTGTCGCGGTCGAACTGGACGAAGCGACGCTGCTCCAGCGTGGTCAGCAGCCGGTGCGCGGTGGAGGCGGACAGGCCGCTGCAGGCGGCCAGGTCCACCAGGCGGTAGCCCTCGCTGTCCACGGCCAGCAGCTCCAGCAGCTGCAGGGCGCGGTCCAGCGCCTGCACCGTGCCGTCGCCCGCGGGCTCGGGGACCTGGGTCCTGGCGACGCGGCCGGGGCCAGCGGATTTCAGGGCATGCCCTGCGGACAGGGTGGGCAGTGGGCGCGGCGAGCGGTGCATGGCGGCGGGCCGGTCAGGCGTCGATCGAGACCTTGGCGTCCTTCGCCACCTTGGCCCATTTGACGAGCTCGGCGTGGGTGAACTGGGCGTAACGCTCGACCGAGCCGCCGCCGTCCTCGACGCCGAAGGTATCGAACTTCTCGTCCACGTCGGGCATGGCCAGCACCTTGTTCACGTCTTCGTTGATGCGCCGCGCCAGTGCCGCCGGCAGCTTGGCCGGGCCCGAGATGCCGTACCAGTTCATGGTCTCGAACTCGGGGAAGCCCTGCTCCTGCATGGTGGGCAGCTTGGGGTAGGCCTTGGAGCGCTTGGCGCGCGTCTGGGCCAGCGCCACCACCCGGCCGTTCTTCAGGTGCGGCGTGGCCGCGGTCATGGTCTCGAAGGTGAACTGGATCTGGCCGCCGATCAGGTCGGTCAGCAGCGGGCCGCTGCCCTTGTAGGGCACGTGCAGCGCGTCGACGCCGGCCTGCAGCTTGAACTTCTCGATCGCGAAATGCTGGATCGTGCCGGGGCCGGCCGAGCCGAAGCTGATCTTGCCGGGCTGGGCCTTGCACAGCGCGACCACTTCCTTGACCGTCTTGACGAGATTGGCCGCGCCGGTGATCAGCACGTTGGGCGTGACACCCAGCAGCACCACCGGCGTGAAGTCGCGCTCGGGGTGGTAGCGCAGCCTGGGCTGCACGGCCGGCGCCAGCGCGTGGCTGTTGATGGTGCTCAGGAACAGGGTGGTGCCGTCGCCGGGCTGGCCAG
Source organism: Comamonadaceae bacterium 2FH (assembly GCA_005503335.1). GTDB lineage: Bacteria > Pseudomonadota > Gammaproteobacteria > Burkholderiales > Burkholderiaceae_C > SCMQ01. Next base: position 20,428 of record SCMQ01000018.1, on the reverse strand, counting down.
CCGCGTACTCGGCCGCCAGCATGCTCGAGGCGCCGGGCCGGTTCTCGACGATGACCTGCTGGTTCCACAGCGTGCCGAGCTTCTGCGCGACCACGCGGCCCAGCGCGTCGGCGCCGCCACCCGGCGGAAAGCCGACCACCAGGCGGATCGGACCGCTGGGCAGGTTCTGGGCCTGCAGGCTGGGCGCGCCCAGCGAGGCCACGCTGGCCGCGCCGGCGGCCTTCAGGAAATGACGTCTTTGCATGTTTGTCTCCGGTTTATGGATGGAAGGAAGAATTCAGTGGGCGCTGCGGCGCCGGCTCGACCCAGCGCGCCCAGCGCCTGCGCATGGCCTCGCATTCGGCCACGCGCACCCCGGTCGTGATGTCGAGCGAGGCGCGCGTGAGCGCGAGCAGCTTCTCGATCGCGTAGTCGCCGTAGTCGGTGCGCCGCATGCCGGCATGGCGCGCGCCCAGCACCAGGCGCGCGATGCCGGCCTCCTTCAGGGCCCAGCCGCACATCGGGCAGGGCTCCATGGCCGAGTACAGGGTGCAGCCGTCCAGGCGGCTCACGCCCAGGCGGCGGCAGGCGTCACGTATGGCCTCGGTCTCGGCATGGGCCGTGGCGTCCAAGCCGGTGGCGACGCGGTTGGAGCCCACGCCCACCACCACCCCGCCCTGCACCACGATGGCCGCGACCGGGCAGTCGCCGCGCGCCAGGGCGGTTTCGCAATGGGCCAGCACCTGGTCCATGAAGCGCTCGTCGCTGCTGCGGGCGTCGGTCATGGGGCCTGGTCCTCAGTAGCCCAGGGCGCGCGGGAGCGCGGTGACCAGCGGCGGGAACAGCATGCAGGCCAGCAGCACGCCGTACATCAGCGCAATGAAGGGCCAGGCGTTGGCCACCAGCTCGCGCATGCGCACGCCGGTGATGCCGCAGACCACGAACAGCACAACGCCGACCGGCGGCGTCAGCATGCCTATCACCAGGTTGAGCACGAACAGGAAGCCGAAGTGCAGCGGGTCGATGCCGTACTGCAGCGCGATCGGGTGCAGGAGCGGCACCAGCATGATGTAGGCCGCGTTCGACTCCAGGAACATGCCGACCACGAACAGCAGCATCGCGACCAGGCCCATGTAGACCAGCGGGTTGCTGGTGAAGCCGCGCAGCAGCTCGGACAGGGTCTGCGGCAGCAGGTCCACCGTCATCAGGTAAGTGATGATGGAGGCGAAGGCGATCAGCGCGCCGACCACGGCCGAGGTGATGGCCGCGCGCACCACCAGGCCCGGCAGGTCCTTCAGCTTGAGCGTGCGGGTCACGAAGAAGCCGAGCAGCATCGAGTACACCACCGCGATGGCCGAGCCCTCGGTGGCGGTGAAGGCGCCGCCCACGATGCCGCCGATCACGACCACCGGCATGGCCAGCACGATCAGCGAGCGGCGCAGCTCGGCCAGCACGCGCGAGATGCGGAAGGGCTCGCCGGTCGCGGCCCAGCCGCGCCGCGTCGCGATCCACGAGCACAGGCCCATGAAGCCGAAGCAGATGATCAGCCCCGGCAGCACGCCGGCCATGAACATGCCGCCCACCGAGACCGAGGAGCCGGCCATGAAGGCGTAGACGATCATCGCGCCCGAGGGCGGGATGATGGGGCCCAGGTTGGCGGCTGCGGCGACGATGGCGGTGGCGAAACCCTTGTCGTAGATCTTGGACAGCGAGGGCACCAGGATGGACGAGAGCGCGCTCGCGTCCGACACCGCCGCGCCCGACACCGTGGCCAGGCCGGCGCCCGACAGCATGGTCACATGGGCCATGCCGCCGCGCACCCGCCCCACAACCGTATTGGCCAGGGAGATCAGCCGCTCCACGATGCCGGCCTTGATCATCAGCTCGCCGGCGAGCATGAAGAAGGGAATCGACATCAGCGGGAAGGAGTTGACCGAGTGCATCATGCGCTGCGGCACCATGGACAGGTCCACCCCGCTCAGCCACAGGGCCAGCAAAGAGGCCACGCCCATGGCGAAGGCGATCGGCAGGCCCAGCAGGGCCAGCAGCATGAAGCCGAGGATGACCAGCGTGCTCATTCGGCCGCTCCCAGCTGGGCGGCGGGCGGCCCGACGACCACGATGCGCAGCAGGTGCAGCGCGGACAGCAGCGCACCTATGCCCACCGGCACGATGAACCAGCCCACGCTCCAGTCCAGCGTGGCCATCAGCTCGTCCCATTGTTCGCGCGCCACGCCCAGGGCGGCCCAGGCGATGGCGAACATCATCAGCGCGCAGACCGCGGCGCCGGCGCGCTTGAGCGCGCCGCGCCAGGCTTCGGGCAGCTTGTCGGAGACGATGTCGATGCCGATGTGGCCGCCCTGGCGCACGGCCAGCGGAATCGCCAGGAAGATGGACCAGACGAAGGCCAGGCGGCCGATCTCGTCGGCCCAGTCGATCGAGCGGTTGAAGCCGTAGCGCAGCGCGACCTGGGCCGACACCACGCCCACCATCGCGGCCACCGCGGCGAGCAGCAGGCCGGTGACCGCCTGGTCCAGCCCGCGCAGCACGCGGTCGGGCCAGGCCGGCGCGGGCGCCATGCTCATTGTGATTGCATTCATGGGATGTCCTGACGGCAGTCCGCGCTCAGCGCTTGGCCGCCTCGGCCAGCACCTGGTTCACCAGCTCGGCGCCGGCGCGCTTCTTGACCTCCTCGATCACCGGCGCCGTGGCCTTGCGCATCTCCTCGAGGGCGGTCGGCGCGATCTCGGTCAGGGTCATCTTGCCCTTGAGCTCGGCCAGGGCCTTGGCCTCGCTCTCGATGGCGAGCTTGCGCTGGTGGGCGATGGTGGCGGCCATGGCCTCGCGCACGGCCTTCTGGTACTCGGGCTTGAGCTGCTCGAAAGCCTTCTTGCTCGCCACGACGGCGATGAAGTCGAAGAAATGGCCGCTGTTGGACAGGTGCTTCTGCACCTCGCTGTAGCGGCTGGCGCTGATCACCGTGTAGGGGTTCTCCTGGGCGTCGACCACGCGCTGCTCGAGCGCCGAGTAGAGCTCCTTGACGTCCATGGCCACCGGGTTGGCGCCCAGGGCGCGGAACGAGGCCAGGTGGGTCTCGTTGGGCTGCAGGCGCAGCTTCAGGCCCTTGAGGTCGGCCATGGTCTTGATCGGGCCGCGGCTGTTGGTGATGTTGCGCGAGCCCAGCTCCATCCAGCCCAGCGAGACGAAGCCCTTGGCCTGCAGCTTCTGGTCGATGGCGTGGCCCACCGGGCCGTCGATGACGCGGAATGCTGCCTCCCGGTCGCGGAACACGAAGGGCAGGCTCACGGCCTCGAGCTCGGGCACGATGCGCGAGAGGAAGGCGCCGCCGACCCAGGTCAGAGCCAGGGTGCCGGAGCGCACGGCGTCGATGTTCTCCTTGGCGCCGCCGAGCTGCATGGCGGGAAACACGTCGACCTGCAGCTGGTTGTTGGTCAGGCGCGCGACCTCCTTCTTGAACACCTGGTCGACGGCGACGCTGCTGGGATGCTCGGTGGCGAAGTTGCCGGCGATCTGCAGCTTCTGCTGGGCGAATGCGGCCGGGGCAGCGGCCAGGGTCGCGGCGGCGCAGGCGGCGAGAGCGAAACGGCGGGAAACGGAGGACAGGCGGTTCATGGTGTGGATCCTTTCGTGGGTGGTCTGTGTCAGTGGTGAAGCGGGGTGATCAAGGCTGGGCGGCGCGGCGCTGCGCACCGGCGGCCAGCAGCGCGGCCAGGGCCGGCGGCAGGCCGCGGTTGGGCTTCTCGGGCGGGGGAGCGAAGCTGCCGCGCCGGGCCTGGCCGGGCTGCAGCGCGGCCAGGGTCTCGGCGTGGCGCACGGCGCTGGACACGCCGTCGACCACCGGCACCGGCAGCCGGCCCTTGAGCTGGCGCGCCAGGCCCGCCAGCGGCGCGCCGGCCAGCACGATGACCTCGGCGCCGTCCTCGTCGACGGCGCGCTCGGCCAGGGCCTGGAGCGCCTGGGCGTGCTCCTCCTGCACCCCGCCTATGCTGGCCAGAGGCCGGTCCAGCGCGCGTATGCTGGCCAGGCGCGGGCCGAATCCATAGGAAGTGATGACTTCGCGGTACCAGGCCTGGATGCGCTGCGAGATCGCGATCACCGAGATGCGGTTGCCCAGCAGGTGGGCGCTGGCCAGCGCCGCCTCGGTCAGCCCGGTCACCGGCACCGGCAGGGCCTCGCGCAGGCCCGTGAGGCCCGGGTCGCCGAAGGCCGCCACCACCACCGCGTCGTAGCCCGCATGGTGCTCGGCCGCCAGCTGGGCGGTGGCGTAGGCGCCGATCAGCGATTCGAAGCGGGTCTCGATGTAGGCCACGCCGAAGGGCGCGGTGAGCACCTCGATCTCGGTGCCGGGCGCGGCGCTGCGCTGGGCCTCGGCACGGATCAGGTCCGACACGCTGTCCGAAATGTTGGGATTGATCAGCAGCAGCTTCATGCGGCGCTCCCCGTTGCCCCACCGACCCTGGGCAGCAGCGTGGGCGCGCCGCAGGCCAGGAACTGCCCGGGCCGGGACGGCGGCCGGAAGTCCTGGCCGTCCCAGACGACCTCGCCGCGCGCGATCGTGAGGCCCGGCCAGGCGCGCAGGCGCTGGCCCTCGTAGGGCGTGTGGTCCACCGCGTGGTGTAGATCGGCGTTGCGTATGGTGCGCTCGCCCTCGTCCCAGACCACCAGGTCGGCGTCGGCCCCCACGGCGATGGTGCCCTTCCTCGGGTGCAGGCCATAGGCCTTGGCCGGGTTGGTGGCGGTGAGCTCGACGAAGCGGTTCAGGGTGATGCGCCCGCCCAGCACGCCCTCGGAGTACAAGAGCGCCATGCGCGTCTCTATGCCGGGGATGCCGTTGGGGATGTGGCGGAAGGCCACCTCCTGGCCGCCGGGCTTCTTGCCCTCGGGGCTGTCGTAGTTGAAGGGCGCGTGGTCGGAGGAGAAGACGGTGAACAGGCCGTCGGCCAGGCCGTCCCAGATCACCTGCTGGTTGGCCTTGTCGCGCGGCGGCGGGCTGCAGACGCAGCGCGCGCCCAGGTAGCTGTTGTCTATGCCCAGATCCTCGGCGGAGAGGAACAGGTACTGGGGGCAGGTCTCGGCGAAGACCTTGAGGCCCTGGGCGCGCGCCCAGCGGATCTGCTCCACCGCCTCGCGTCCCGAGACATGGACGACCAGGATGGGCGTGTCCACCAGCTCGGCCAGGGCGATGGCACGGTGGGTGGCCTCGCGCTCGACCAGCATGGGGCGGCTCAGGCCATGAAAGCGCGGCGCGGTCTGGCCGGCCGCTTCCAGGCGCTTGGTCAGCCAGGCGATGCAGTCGGCGTTCTCGGCATGGACCATGGCCATGGCGCCGTGCTGGCGCGCGACGGCCAGCACGTCGAGGATCTGGCCGTCGTCGAGCTTGAGCTCGTCGTAGGTCATGTAGATCTTGAACGAGCTGTAGCCCTCGCGGATCAGGGCGGGCAATTCCTCGCCCAGGACCTGGGGCGTGGGGTCGCTGACGATCAGGTGGAAGGCGTAGTCCACATGGGCACGGCCTTCGGCGCGGCGGTGGTAGTCGGCGACGGCGGCGCGCAGCGACTGGCCCTTTTCCTGGGCGGCGAAGGGAATCACGGTGGTGGTGCCGCCGCAGGCGGCGGCGCGGGTGCCGCTGTCGAAGTCGTCGGCCATGCGCACCGGCGGAGCCATGGGCTGGTCCAGGTGGCAATGGGCGTCGACGCCGCCGGGGGTGACGACGCGGCCGGCCGCGTCGATCTCGCGCGCGCCGGCGGGCAGCTGGGTGCCGATCTGCACGATGCGGCCGTCGCGTATGCCGAGGTCGGCCTCGAAGGTATCGCTGGCGGTGGCCACGCGGGCGTGGCGCACGACCAGGTCGAAGGCCTCAGACATGGCCGCCTCCACGCAGAGACCGGCTCGACGAGTCCGACACATTGTCAGCAATATGATTTACAAACATGAGAAAAATATTCATCAAAACTCCCAACAACTTGCAATTCCTGTGCCATGGATTTCGCACCAAGTTGGACGATTTCCGGCGCGCAAACGAATAATCATCGAAAACTTCAATGTCACATCTAGTGTTTACACTGATGTCAACAAAAACGCTGCGCCGCATCATTGCCGCACGGCCAGCCAGCGCCGACGCTGCCCCCAACTTCCTGGAGTCCCTCGTCCGAGCCACTGCCATGCGCCCAAGGCATCGCCCGCACCATGCAGGGGCGTTGCGCCGGCACCCGCCCCACCGAAGCACGCCCCCATGCCGCACCAAGCCAGAGCCAAGCCCCCCGCCCCCCGCAACGAGCGCGAGGCCGCAAGCGACGAGATCTACGAAAAGATTTACGCGGCCATCCTCGAGCACCGCCTGCACCCGGGCACCAAGCTGGGCGAGGACCGGCTGGCCAACATCTTCAACGTCAGCCGCACGCGGGTGCGCGAGGTGCTGGCGCGGCTGGCGCACGAGCAGGTGGTCGACCTGTACCCCCAGCGCGGCGCCTTCGTGGCCAAGCCCACGCCCGAGCGCGCCATGGACGTGTTCGAGGCCCGGCGCGTGATCGAGCCCGCGGTGCTGCAGCGCCTGGTCAAGACCCTCACGCCCGAAAAAGTGGAGCGCCTGCGCCAGCACCAGGAGATCGAGCTCGAGGCCCGCCGCCGCGACGACCGGCGCGCCGTGATCCGGCTGTCGGGCGAGTTCCACCGCCTGCTGGCCGACCTGGCGGGGAATTTCGCCTACGTGCGCTCGATGCGCGAGCTCAGCACCCTGACCTGCCTCATCATCCTGCTGTTCGACGCGCCCACGGCCGCCAGCTGCCGCGCCGACGAGCACACCGACATCATCGACGCCATCGCGCGGCGCGACCTGGCGCACGCGCAGCAGCTGATGCTGGCCCACCTGGACCACATCGAGCATGGCGTCTCGCTCGACGACGCGGCGGTGGAGGCCGACCTCGAGGCGGTGTTTCTGGACATGGAGTCTTGAATTGCAGCTGCTGCTGATCAATCCCAACAGTTCGGAAAACATCACCGAGCGGCTCGCGGCCTCGGCGCGGCCGCTGCTGGGCCCCGCCGATCATCTGACGGCGCTCACGGCCAGCGAAGGCCCGCGCGCCGTGACCCAGTCCGACCAGCTGCCGGCGGCGGCCGAGCAGGTGCTCGCGATGGCACGCCGGCATGGCCCTGAGCACGACGCGGTGCTGATCGCCATCTCGCTCGACTGCGGCCTGGCCGAAACGCGCGCCGCGCTCAGCCCCCGGCCGGTGATCGGCATGACCGAGGCGGCCTGCCTGATGGCCCTGCTGCACGGCCCCCGCTTCGGCCTGCTGACCCTGGGGCCGCAGATGGCGCCGCTCTACGAAGCCCATGTGGCATCACTGGGCCTGGCCTCGCGCCTGGCGGGCCTGGCCGCGCCCGAGCTGCCCCAGGCCTACGGTGCGCCTCCCGGCGCGCCCGATCCGGCCGTGCTCGAGGCCCTGGCGGCCGCGGCGCAGGGACTGTTGGCCGCCGGCGCGGACAGCCTGGTGCTGGCCGGGGCCGTGCTGTGCGGCTACGCGCCGGCGCTGACGGCCCGCGTGGGCCGCCCGGTGCTGGACGGCATCGCCTGCGGCGTGCTGCTGGCCCGCGCGCGGCTCACGCTCGACCTCAACTGAGAGGGCCCCTCAGAGCGTCTGCAACAGCTGCGCCGCGACCGAGACCGCGATCACCTCGGGCTGCTTGCCGCCGATGCCGGGCAGGCCGATCGGGCAGGTCACGCGCGCGCATTCGGCCTCGCTGAAGCCGCGCTCGCGCAAGCGGTGGCGGAAGGCGGCCCATTTGGTCTTGCTGCCGATCAGGCCTATGAAGGGCAGGTCGGCCCGCTCGCGCAGGCGCTGCAGGCAGGCCGCCACCACGTCCAGGTCCTCGGCATGGCTGAAGCTCATGATCAGCACGCGGCTGCCGGGGGCCAGGTCACGCACCGCCGCCTGCACCGGTTCCGAATGCTCGCAGCGCACGTTGTCGGGCAGCTGGTCCGGAAAGATGTCGTCGCGGCTGTCGACCCAGAGCAGCTCGAACGGCAGCCGGCCCAGCACCTCGATCAGGGCCCGGCCCACATGGCCGCCGCCGAACAGCGCCAGCGGCGCGCGCGCAGCGGCCAGCCGCGTGTGCAGCGAGGCCGCGTCCGCCGGCCCCACTTGCTCGAAGCGCAGATGCACCACCCCACCACAGCATTGGCCCAGGCTGGGGCCCAGCGCGAAGCGCCGCAGCGGAACCAGCGCCTCGCCACGCAGGCCCTCACGGGCCTGCTGCTGCGCCTGAAACTCCAGATGCCCGCCGCCTATGGTGCCGACCTCGCCCTGCGCGAACACCGCCATCCAGGCCCCGACCTCGCGCGGGCCCGAGCCCTGGACGCTGTCCATGGTGACCAGCACGGCCGGCTCCCGCGCCAGCCGGGTCAGGAATTCTTGCGCCAGGTTCACAAGCCGATACCTTTATCTCTGCGTTCCAACATTTGCACCGGAGAATTTCGGGCAAAGTATGCTCCGAACGAGAGCGGCCAAGCTGCCACGATTCGCATACGCCCGATACAGAGACACGGATACCGCCGGACCCCAGGAGTCCTCATGCAACGCCCCGCCCCCCTCCCCATCCAGAACCGCCAGCGCCGTGAGTTGATGCTGGCCGCCGCCGCAGCCGGCGCCGCCGCCCTCGTGGCGGGCTGCGTGAGCCGCCCCGAAGCGCCGGCCCCGGCCGCACCCGCCGCCCCGGCAGAGCCGACGCCGGCACCCGCCGCCGCGGCCCCGCCGGGCCGCCAATCCGCCGCCGCGTCGGCGCGCGAGTACCGGCGCGACGCCGCCGGCCACCTCTACGGGCTCAACGCCCAACGCATCTACAAGGGCCGCCTGCCGCCGCTGCTCTACGCCGTGGGCGTGCTGCAGGTGGATCTGGACCCCCAGGGCCGGGTGCAGGCCACGCGCTGGATGCGCGCGCCGCGCCACGCGCCCGAGGTCATGGCCGAGATCGAGCGCACCGTGCGCCAGGCCTCGCCCTTCCCCGCCCCGGCCCGCCTGGGCCGCGTGACCTACACCGACACCTGGCTGTGGCACAAGAGCGGGCGCTTCCAGCTCGACACGCTGACCGAGGGCCAGGACTGATCCCGCGCCTGCGCGCCTCGCCGACCCCATCCCCTTCCCGCTGCGTCATGCACCGCGCCACCGCTTGAGCGGGTCGGCGCTGCTGGCGTTCGCCCAAGCGATGCTGCGCCCCATCGCACCTAGGTAGAAACCATAACTGTCTTCAAAAGTGTATACACTTTTCGAAGTTCGGACTATGATTCCTGCATGGAGACATCCACCACCCATACCATCGTCGAGGCCCTGACCCGGGCCATCGTCGAGCACCGGCTGCTGCCCGGCGCCAAGCTGGCCGAGCAGAAGCTGGCTGACCATTTCGGCGTCTCGCGCACCCTGGTGCGCCAGGCCCTGTTCCAGCTTTCGCAGAACCGCCTGATCCGGCTCGAGCCGGCACGCGGCGCCTTCGTCGCGGCCCCCTCGGTCCAAGAGGCGCGCCAGGTGTTCGCCGTGCGCCGCATGCTCGAGACCGAGATGGTGCGCGCCTTCGTGCGCGAGGTCACTGCGCCCAAGCTCAAGGCCCTCAAGGCCCACGTGGCCGAGGAAAAGCTCGCCGTCGAGCGCGAGGACGTGCCGGGCCGCACCGAGCTGCTGGGCGACTTCCACGTGCGCATGGCCGAGCTGATGGGCAACGAGGTGCTGGCCCAGATGCTGGGCGAGCTGATCTCGCGCTGCGCCCTGATCACGCTGATGTACCAGAGCCAGGTCGCGGCCCAGCACTCGAGCGAAGAGCATGACGCGATCGTGGCCGCCCTGGCCGCGCGCGACGAGGCGCTGGCCGTGCGCCTGATGAACGAGCACCTGACCCATGTCGAGGCCAGCCTGACCTTCGACCGCAAGCTTCCCTCCCACGACATTTCCCTCGCCCTGTCATGACTCAAGCCATCTACGACGCCACCCTGCCCTACCCGCGCGACCTGGTCGGCTACGGCCGCAATCCGCCGCACGCGCGCTGGCCCGGCAATGCCCGCATCGCCGTGCAGTTCGTGCTCAACTACGAGGAGGGCGGCGAGAACGCCACCCTGCACGGCGACGCCGGCTCCGAGCAATTCCTCTCCGAGATGTTCAACCCGGCCAGCTACCCCGGGCGCCACATCAGCATGGAGGGCATCTACGAGTACGGCTCGCGCGCGGGCGTGTGGCGCCTGCTGCGCGAGTTCGAGCAGCGCGGCCTGCCGCTGACGGTGTTCGGCGTCGGCATGGCGCTGCAGCGCCATCCCGAGCTCACCGCTGCGTTCAAGGAACTGGGCCACGAGATCGCCTGCCACGGCTGGCGCTGGATCCACTACCAGAACCTGGACGAGGCCACCGAGCGCGAGCACATGCGCCTCGGGATGGAAGCGATCGAGCAGCTGACCGGCGAGCGCGCCCTGGGCTGGTACACCGGCCGCGACAGCCCCAACACGCGCCGCCTGGTCGCCGACTACGGCGGCTTCGAGTACGACAGCGACTACTACGGCGACGACCTGCCGTTCTGGATGAAGGTCAGGAAGACCGACGGCGAGGTCGTGCCCCAGCTCATCGTGCCCTACACGCTGGACTGCAACGACATGCGCTTCGCCCTGCCCCAGGGCTACTCGCACGCCGACCCCTTCTTCCAGTACATGAAGGACAGCTTCGACGCGCTCTACGCCGAGGGCGACGAGGCACCCAAGATGATGAGCATAGGCATGCACTGCCGCCTGCTCGGCCGCCCCGGCCGCATCGTGGCGCTGCAGCGCTTCCTCGACCATATCGCCAAGCACGACCGCGTCTGGATCTGCCGCCGCATCGAGATCGCGCGCCACTGGAAGCAGACCCACCCCTTCACCGCCTGAGGCCCGCCATGCCCATCACCCTGGAACAAGTCAACGCCGCCACGCCCGAGCAGGCCGCCCAGCTGCTCGACGGCCTGTACGAGCACTCGCCATGGATCGCCGAGCGCGCGCTGGCGCAGCGCCCCTTCCACTCGCTGGCCCAGCTCAAGCACGCGATGACGCGCGTGCTCGAGGAGGCCGGGCGCGAGGCGCAGATCGGCCTGATCCGCGCCCACCCCGAGCTGGCCGGCAAGGCCATGGTCAGCAAGACGCTGACCGCCGAATCGACCAACGAGCAGACCAAGGCCGGCCTGACCGACTGCACGCCCGAGGAGTTCGCCACGATCCAGCGCCTGAACGCCGACTACAACGCCAAGTTCGGCTGGCCCTTCATCCTGGCCGTGCGCGGGCCGCGCGGCGCGGGCCTCTCCAAGCAGCAGATCATCGAGGCCTTCGAGCGCCGTCTGGACAACCACCCGGATTTCGAGCTGCAGGAATGCCTGCGCAACATCCACCGCGTGGTCGAGCTGCGCCTGAACGACAAGTTCGGCGTCGAGCCCGGCCTGGGCAACGACTGCTGGGACTGGCACGAGAGGCTGGCCCAGCACAGCGACCCGGGCTACGCCGAGCGCGGCGAGCTCACCGTCACCTACCTGACCGACGCGCACCGCGCCTGCGCCCAGCGCATCAGCCACTGGATGCGCGACTGCGGCTTCGACGAGGTCGAGATCGACGCGGTCGGCAACGTGGTGGGCCGCTACCATGCGGCCCAGCCGGGGGCCATCGCCGCCGCGACGGGCCGCCCCGAGCAAGGCACGGCCCCCTCGGGGGGCAGCGCAGTACGCGAAGCGACAAGCGTGGGGGCCCGCTGGCTGCTTACAGGCTCGCATTACGACACGGTGCGCAACGGCGGCAAGTACGACGGGCGCCTGGGCATCTTCGTGCCCATGGCCTGCGTGCGCGAGCTCTCGCGCCAGGGCCGGCGCCTGCCCTTCGGCATCGAGGTCGTGGGCTTCGCCGAGGAGGAAGGCCAGCGCTACAAGGCCACCTTCCTGGGCTCGGGCGCGCTGACCGGCCATTTCCAGCCCGAGTGGCTGGACCAGCAGGACGCCGACGGCGTCACCATGCGCGAGGCCATGCAGCACGCGGGCCTGTGCATCGCCGACATCCCCAAGCTGCAGCGCGACCCGGCGCGCTACCTCGGCTTCGTCGAGGTCCACATCGAGCAGGGACCGGTGCTCAACGAGCTCAACCTGCCGCTGGGCATCGTGAGCTCGATCAACGGCAGCGTGCGCTACCTGGGCGAGGTGATCGGCATGGCCAGCCACGCCGGCACCACGCCCATGGACCGGCGCCGCGACGCCGCCGCCGCCGTGGCCGAGCTGGTGCTGTACGCCGAGCGGCGCGCGGCGCAGGACGGCGACTCGGTCGCCACCGTGGGCCAGCTGCAGGTGCCCAATGGCTCGATCAACGTGGTGCCGGGACGCTGCCAGTTCTCGCTGGACATGCGCGCGCCCACCGACGCGCAGCGCGACGCGCTGGCGCGCGACGTGCTGGCCGAGCTCGCCGCGATCTGCGAGCGCCGCGGCCTGCACCACCGCCTGGAGGAAACCATGTGCGCCGCCGCCGCACCTAGCGCACCGGCCTGGCAGGCGCGCTGGGAGCGCGCCGTGCAGGCCCTGGGCGTGCCGCTGTACCGCATGCCCAGCGGCGCCGGCCACGACGCGATGAAGCTGCACGAGATCATGCCCCAGGCCATGCTGTTCGTGCGCGGCGAGAACGCCGGCATCAGCCACAACCCGCTGGAGAGCAGCACCAGCGACGACATGCAACTGGCGATAGACGCCTTCTCCCTTCTTCTGGACCAACTTGCCACGGAACAGCCATGAGCGACCACGACCGACTCGACCAATGGATAGACGCGCACTTCGACGAGGAGGTGCGCTTTCTGCAGGAACTGATCCGCGTTCCCACCGACACCCCGCCCGGCAACAACGCGCCGCATGCCGAGCGCACGGCCGAGTTGCTGCAGGGCTTCGGCCTGCAGGCCGAGCGCCATGCCGTGCCGCAGGCCGAGGTTGAGGCCCAGGGCCTCGAGAGCATCACCAACCTGATCGTGCGCCGGCGCTACGGCGACGGCGGCCGCACCGTGGCGCTGAACGCCCACGGCGACGTGGTGCCGCCCGGCGAGGGCTGGACGCATGACCCCTACGGCGCCGAGATCGTGGACGGCAAGCTCTACGGCCGCGCCGCGGCCGTCAGCAAGTGCGACTTCGCGACCTTCACCTTCGCGCTGCGCGCGCTCGAGTCGCTGGGCGCGCCGCTCAAGGGCGGCGTGGAGCTGCACTTCACCTACGACGAGGAGTTCGGCGGCCTCATGGGCCCGGGCTGGCTGCTAGCGCAGGGCCTGACCAAGCCCGACCTGATGATCGCGGCCGGCTTCAGCTACCAAGTGGTGACGGCGCACAACGGCTGCCTGCAGATGGAGGTCACGGTGAACGGCAAGATGGCCCATGCCGCCATCCCCGACACCGGCGTCGACGCGCTGCAGGGCGCGGTGCAAGTCCTCAATGCCCTCTACGCGCAGAACCAGCTCTACCAGCAGCTCAGCTCCAAGGTCGAGGGCATCAAGCACCCCTACCTCAACGTGGGCCAGATCGAGGGTGGCACCAACACCAACGTGGTGCCCGGCAAGGTGGTGTTCAAGCTCGACCGCCGCATGATCCCCGAGGAGAACCCGGCCGAGGTCGAGGCCAGCCTGCGCGAGGTCATCGCCGCGGCCGTGGCCGGCTTCAACCGCGGCAGGCCGGCGGACGCCCAGATCCAGGTCGAGATCCGGCGCATGCTGCTGGCCAATTCGATGAAGCCCCTGCCCGGCAACCAGCCCCTGGTCCAGGCCATCCAGAAGCATGGCGAGACCCTGTTCGGCGAGCCCATCCCCGCCATGGGCACGCCGCTCTACACCGACGTGCGCCTGTACGCCGAGCGCGGCATCCCCGGCGTGATCTACGGCGCCGGCCCGCGCACCGTGCTCGAGTCGCACGCCAAGCGCGCCGACGAGCGCCTGGACCTCGAGGACCTGCGCCGCGCCACCAAGGTGATCGCGCGCACGCTGCGCGATCTGCTGGGCTGACGGTCCCTCCGGCGGGGAGCGCAATAGCTCCTTCCGCGCATCGCTGCAGGAGGTAAGGCTCTCGCAGCAGCGCGCGGCAAAGGCGTGCGCGGGCAGGCCGCAGCGCTTCAATGAGGGCGGTCGACGCCCTGCGTCGACTCCCCTGCGATGCTCGCTCTGACGGCCCGTCGCGCAACTCGCTTTGTTCGCTTCGCTCACGCCGCTCAAACAAGCGCGACGAGTCAGTTCACGAAGCGCGCTGCGCGCGCGGCCGCCAGCCCTGCGCTTCTCGGCGCCCTCAAGGCGCGCTGCAGCCTGCCCGCACACGCCTTTGCAGAGACGATGTTGGCGCGCCACCGGCAGCGAGCGCCACTTTGTCACTTCGCCGCGGCAGGCGGTGCCCGGCGGGGGCGATTTCTGTGGCGGCGACAACGCAGTTGCAGCGTAGGGTCATATGTGCGAAGCACATGTGAGCCGGAGCTAAAAGCGCAGCGCCGGGGTCGGCGCGCGCAGCGCGCATCGTGATCTGACTCGCCGCTGCTGTTTGAGCGAAGTGAGCGCAGCGAACGCAGCGAGTTCTGCGGCGCGACCCCGGTGCGAGCATCGCAGCGCAGTCGGCGAATGCCGACCGCCACGGTATGAGCCCCCGCCGGGCACCGCCTGCCGCGGTGCGAGGTGCGATACATGGGCCCAGCAGAAGGGCATGCCGACCGCAAGGCCAGCACGGCGCAGCTGATGGCGCGCGCCAAGGCCTGACCCGGGGCCGACCGGCCCTGCCCGCTCTCCCGCCCGGCCGACCCTCGTGTCGGCCGGGCTTTCTTGAGCCTGCGCGCGCCCCGCCGCGCCGAGGCAACCCGGGAAAACCCTCATCGAAATCGCACCACCGGTACTTGATTGCACGCGTTTTTTGTATACAAATAACGTATCCCGCAACGCCGCGGGAAAAAGCCAGCGAAAACCCTCCTCCGGGCTTTCGTCCAAGCCTCAATCGCAGACCAGGAGACCTTATGACCAACGCAGCCACCCTGGGCGCCCCCGCCCTGCCGGAGAATCCGGCGACGGGCCACGCGCCCTCGCACGCCCTGATCAAGCCCGGCTACCACCCGCGCCTGACCAACGAAGACCTCGCCCCGCTTCGCCACCAGACCTGGGGCCAGTACAACATCTTCGCGTTCTGGATGTCCGACGTGCACAGCGTGGGCGGCTACATCACGGCCGGCAGCCTGTTCGCGCTGGGCCTGTCGAGCTGGCAGGTGCTGGTGGCCCTGCT
Source organism: Comamonadaceae bacterium 2FH (assembly GCA_005503335.1). Lineage (GTDB taxonomy): Bacteria > Pseudomonadota > Gammaproteobacteria > Burkholderiales > Burkholderiaceae_C > SCMQ01. Next base: position 5,174 of record SCMQ01000018.1, on the reverse strand, counting down.
GGTCGGCATCTGCATCGTGCAGTTCTTCTGCAACCTGGTGGCCAAGCCCAGCCAGATGACGGGCACGCCCTACCCGGTGATCTGCCGCGCCTCGTTCGGCGTGCTGGGCGCCAACATCCCGGCCATCATCCGCGGCCTGATCGCGGTCGCCTGGTACGGCATCCAGACCTACCTGGCCTCGGCCGCCTTCATGGTCGTGGCCCTGCACTTCTTCCCGCATTGGGCGCCCTACGCCGACGTGGCGCAGCACGGCTTCGCCGGCCTGTCCACGCTGGGCTGGGTGGCCTTCATGGTGATGTGGGTGCTGCAGGCCATCGTGTTCTGGCACGGCATGGAGTCGATCCGCAAGTTCATCGACTGGGCCGGCCCCGCGGTCTACGTGGTGATGGGCCTGCTGTGCGGCTGGCTGGTCTGGAAGGCCGGCTGGAGCAACATCAACATGAACCTGGGCGGTGTCAAGTTCGAGGGCTGGGACGCGGTGCCGGTGATGCTGTCGGCGATCGCCCTGGTGGTCAGCTACTTCAGCGGCCCCATGCTGAACTTCGGCGACTTCTCGCGCTACGCCAAGAAATTCGACGCGGTCAAGAAGGGCAACTTCTGGGGCCTGCCGGTCAACTTCCTGTTCTTCTCGCTGCTGACCGTGATCACCACCGCCGCCACGCTGCCGGTGTTCGGCGAGCTGATCACCGACCCGGTGCACACCGTGAGCAAGATCGACAGCACCACCGCCGTCGTGCTGGGCGCGCTGACCTTCATGGTCGCCACCATAGGCATCAACATCGTGGCCAACTTCGTCTCGCCGGCCTTCGACTTCTCCAACGTCGCGCCCCAGCACATCAGCTGGCGCACCGGCGGCATGATCGCGGCTGTGGGCTCGATCTTCATCACGCCCTGGAACCTCTACAACAACCCCGAGGTCATCCACTACACGCTGGACGTGCTGGGCTCCTTCATCGGCCCGCTGTTCGGCATCCTGATCGCCGACTACTACCTGGTGCGCAAGCAGCATGTGGACGTGGACGCGCTCTACAGCATGGACCCGCGCGGCGCCTACTGGTACACCAACGGCTACAACCGCAAGGCGGTCTGGGCCATGGTGCCGGGCGCCCTGGTGCCCATGCTCTGCGTCTTCGTCCCCACCCTGCACGGCGCCGCCAACTATGCCTGGTTCATCGGCACGGCCGTGGGCTTCGTGGCCTACGCCCTGCTGAACAAGAACCGGCGCTGAACGCACCGGGGCCCGCGCGGCGGGCCCCTTCCCTGTTTCTCCAATGCCCCCACTGCCATGCGCATCAAGATCATCAACCCCAACACCACCCAGAGCATGACCGCCAAGATCGGCGCCAGCGCGCGCGCCGCGGCGGGTGCCGGCACCGAGATCCTGGCCGTCAGCCCGGCCATGGGTCCGGTGTCCATAGAAAGCCATTACGACGAGGCCCTGGCCGTGCCCGGCCTGCTGCAGGAGATCGCGCGCGGCGAGCGCGAGGGCGTGGACGGCTACGTGATCGCCTGCTTCGGCGACCCCGGCCTCAAGGCGGCGCGCGAGCTCGCGCGCGGCCCCGTGGTCGGCATCGCCGAGGCCGCGATGCACCTGGCCAGCATGGTGGGCAGCCGCTTCAGCGTGGTCACCACACTGGAGCGCACCGTGGGCCAGGCCTGGCACCTGGCCGAGGCCTACGGCATGGCGCGCTTTTGCGCCAAGGTGCGCGCCTGCGAGCTGCCGGTGCTCGAACTCGAGCAGCCGGGCTCGGCCGCGCGCGAGCGCATCGTCGCCGAATGCCGGCGCGCGCTCGAGCAGGACGGCTCGGACGTGATCGTGCTGGGCTGCGCCGGCATGGCCGACCTCTGCGACGCGATCTCCGAAACCTTGGGCGTGCCGGTGGTCGACGGCGTGGCCGCGGCCACGCGCCTGGTCGAGTCCCTGGTGGCGCTCGGCCTCAAGACGAGCAAGCGCGGCGAGCTCGCCCAGCCCCTGGCCAAGCCCATGCTGGGACTGCTGACCGGCTTCAGCCTGGAGGCGCTGCAGCTGCAGTAAGCGACGGCCAGGCGCAGCAAGCGCCTAGAATTTCCCCATGGCCCGCCCCAGAAAAACCCCCGTCGACATCGCCGCCCCGCCCGAACTGGCCGTGGCGGTGGAGAACGGCAGCTCGATCGAGGACATCGCGCACGACATCGCCACCGCCATCATCGAGAAGCGCCTGCCGCCCGGCACCTGGCTGCGCGAGGAGGCCCTGGGGCGCGTCTACAAGGTCAGCCGCACCAAGGTGCGCGCCGCGCTGCTGACCCTGTCCAAGGACAAGCTGATCGAGATGATTCCCGACAAGGGCGCCTTCGTCAGCAAGCCCAGCGTGGAGGAGGCGCGCGAGGTGTTCGCCGTGCGGCGCATCCTCGAGACCGAGGTGGTGCGCCTGTTCGTGGCGCGCGCCAAGCCGCGCGACTACCAGCTGCTGGAGCAGCACATCCGCTTCGAGCGCCAGGCGCTGCAGGCCACGACCACCACCGGCACGGTGCGCGAGAAGCTGCTGGGCGACTTCCACGTCGAGCTGGCAAGGGCCGCGGGCAACCAGACGCTGGCCGAGCTGGTGCGCGAGCTGGCGGCGCGCTGCTCTCTGATCTCCATGCTCTACCACTCTTCCAACGACCCGCATTGCTCGTCCGACGAGCACGCGGACTTCCTGCGCGTGTGCCGCAGCGGCGACGCCGAGGCCGCCGTGGCCCAGATGATGGAGCACCTACAGCGCATAGAGAACAGCCTGCAGTTCGGCCAGGACCGGCCCGACCGTCACCTGGACCTGGTCAAGGCCCTGCTCACCTGAGCGCACCTGCCTGGCCCGGGGCAGTGACTTTGCCCCACAGAATCCGATAACAGTTTTTACCTGGGGTGCCGAATCCCTGGTGATAACCCTCAGGCAATCCTCGGGGATTTTGCCTACATTGCTTGTATGCAAGATTGACAGGCAAATGTGGTCTTGCAGACAACCCCTATGGAGACCTACATGCCCAAGTTTTTCAAGTCCCTGTTCGGCCAGGTGGTCCTGGCCCTGCTGCTCGGCGTCGCCGTCGGCATGGTCTGGCCCGAGACCGCCGTCAAGCTCAAGCCGCTCGGCGACGCCTTCATCAAGCTGATCAAGATGATCATCCCGGTGCTGGTGTTCTGCGTGGTGGTGCACGGCATCGCCGGCGCCGGCGACCTCAAGCGCGTCGGCCGCGTCGGCGTCAAGTCGCTGATCTACTTCGAGCTGGTCACCACCGTCGCGCTGGGCCTGGGCCTGCTGCTGGCCTTCGTGTTCGAGCCCGGCGTGGGCATGAACGTGGACCCCAAGATGCTGGATGCCAAGGCCATGGGCGCCTACGCCGAGAACGCCAGCAAGCTGACCGGCGGCGGCACGGTGGAGTTCCTGATGAAGCTGATCCCGACCACCGTGGTCAGCGCCTTCGCCACCGGCGACGTGCTGCAGGTGCTGCTGTTCGCCGTGCTGTTCGGCTGCGCCCTGGCCCTGCTGGGCGAGCGCGGCGCGCCGGTCTCGAACTTCATCGACACGCTGTCGCACGTGCTGTTCAAGACCATGGGCATCATCATCAAGCTGGCGCCTTTCGGCGTGCTCGGCGCGATCGCCTTCACCGTGGGCAAGTACGGCATAGGCTCGCTCAAGCAGCTGGGCATGCTGGTGGTGCTGTTCTACGCCGCCGTGGCGATCTTCGTCGTGGTGGTGCTGGGCACCATCATGCGCCTGTCGGGCTTCAGCCTGTTCAAGCTGCTGCGCTACCTGCGCGAGGAGCTGGCCGTGGTGTTCGCCACCACCTCGTCGGACAGCGTGCTGCCGCAGATCATGGCCAAGCTCAAGCACATGGGCGTGCGCGACTCCACCGTGGGCCTGGTGATCCCCACCGGCTACTCGTTCAACCTCGACGCCTTCTCGATCTACATCACGCTGGCGGCCGTGTTCATCGCCCAGGCCACCAACACGCCGATCACGATGACCGACCTGCTGACCATCCTGGCGATCTCGCTGGTCACCTCCAAGGGCGCGCACGGCGTGCCGGGCTCGGCGATCGTGGTGCTGGCCGCCACGCTGCAGGCCATCCCCGCGATTCCCGCCATCGGCCTGGTGCTGGTGCTCTCGGTCGACTGGTTCATGGGCATCGCCCGCGCCCTGGGCAACCTGATCGGCAACTGCGTGGCCACCGTGGCCGTGGCCGCCTGGGAGGGCGACATCGACCGCGAACGCGCCCATGCCGTGCTCAACGGCGAGCCGCACGAGGTGCTCGACATCGAAGAGGAAGAGCCGGTCGTGGCCGTCGCCGTGCAGGCCCGCTAAGATCGCAGCCATGTCCACGCCGTCCAACCAGACCCAGATCGCGCAACAGGTGGTAGAGGCCATCCTGGCCCAGAAGCTCGCCCCCGGCGAGCGCCTGGGCGAGCAGGAGCTGGCCGAGCTGTTCGGCGTGAGCCGCACCCTGGTGCGCGAGGCGCTGATGCAGCTGCAGGCGCGCGGCTTCGTCGAGGTGCGCTCGCGCAAGGGCTGGTACGTCGTGGAGCCCTCGGTGGAGGAGGCGCGCGACGCCTTTTCCGCGCGCCGCATCATCGAGTCCGGCATCCTGGCCGAGGCCGGCCGGCCCCTGCAGGCCGTGATCCGGCGCCTGCGCAGCCACATCGAGCAGGAGCAGCAGGCGATCGCCCAGGCCGACGCGGCCACGCGCACCTTCCTGCTTGCCGACTTCCATGTCTGCCTGGCCGAGGCCATGGGCCAGCGCGCCCTGTCCGACGTGCTGCGCGACCTCACGGCGCGCACCACGCTGGCCGCCACGCTGTACCAGTCGGCGCACGACGCCGGCGAGTCCTGCGCCGAGCACGAGGCCATCGTCCAGGCCCTGGAGGCCGGCGACTGCGAGCTCGCGCGCAGCCGCATGCTGGACCATATCGGCCATGTGGAAGAGGCGCTGAACCCCGCCGCCCCGGCGCGCGACCGCCTGCGCGACACCCTGGCGCCGCTGGCCCTGCCGCGCGCACGCGCCGCAGCCTGAGCACCTGTGCTCCTGCGCCAAGCCCCGCACGCGGGGCTTTTTACTGTGCGCCCGGCACGGGCGCACTCTTGGAGGTGCAAGTCCTCCCGTGAGTTGATCACAGCGAACGAAGCGAAGCGCAACTGCATGAGGGTGACCGAGTGTGGGGA
>SCMQ01000017.1 GCA_005503335.1 Comamonadaceae bacterium 2FH | reverse complement strand
GCAACCAGGTGAACCACGCAATCAAGGCCGGATATAAGGACGCAGCCGACTTCTTCGCAGCACAACACAAATTCTTCTTGCTATCCGGGAGGCATCCATATAAGACAAGCATGAACCGCAGAAACGCACTCGCCGCCCTCGGGGCGGCATCGACGCCGTGGCGCGCCTGCTGGCCCAGGGCATGGGCGAGGAGCTGGGCCAATCCTTCGTGGTCGATAACCGCCCAGGTGCAGGCGGCACACTGGGCGCCGACGCCGTGGCCAAGGCCGCACCCGACGGCTACACCGTGCTGCTGGCCGGCAACCCCGAGCTGACCATCAACCCCTCGCTGCAGGAAAAGCCCAACTACTCGGCCGCGAACGACTTCACGCCCATCGTGCTCGTGGCCCAGTCGCCCAACGTCCTCGTGGCCCACCCTTCGCTGGGCGCCAAGAGCCTGCGCGCGGCCTAGAGGCCGGCCGGCGGCAGCGCGGCGGCCTGTCCATAGGCACGCCGGGCAACGGCACGCCGCAACACATCGCGGTCGAGCTGCTGCGCGCGCAGACCGGCATCGACATCGTCCACGTGCCCTACAAAGGCGCGGCCCCCGCGACCACGGCGGCCCTGGCCGGCGAGGTCACCATGGCCCTGGTGGGCGCGCCGCCCGTGCTTCCCCACCTAGCCACGGGCAAGCTGGTCGCGCTGGCCGTCACCCAGCCGCAGCGCTCGCCACTGGTGGCCGAGGTGCCCACGGTGGGCGAGGCCCTGGGCATCATGGCCGACGACGACTTCGTCGCCTGGTACGGCCTGCTGGCCCCGGCCCGCGCGCCGGCGGCGGCCGTGCAGGCGCTGGAGCGCGCCGCCTTCACCGTGCTGCGCCGCCCCGAAACCCGCTCCCGGCTCGCCGCGCTCGGCACCGACCTGCAGGCAACTCCGCGCGCCGCCTTCGCCGAGCGCATGCGCAAGGAGTCTGCGCGCTACGCCGAAATCATCAGGCGCTTCGGCATCAAGGCGGCGTGAACGCAGGTTCTCAGGCCAACAGGGCGCAGAACCGCTGCAGGTCGACGTTGCCGCCGCTGAGCAGCACCCCGATCCGCTGCCCCCGCAGCTGCGACTTCATCTCGCGGGCGGCGGCGAAGCCCAGGCAGCCGGTGGGTTCGACCACCAGCTTCATGCGCTCCGCGAAGAAAGCCATGCAGGCGACAAGCTGCGCGTCGGTCACGGTGAGCACGTCGTCCACATCGCGCCGGATGATGGGGAAGGTGTAGCTGCCCAGGTGCTGGGTCTGCGCACCGTCGGCAATGGTCTTGGGTGTTTCTATGTGGACGATGGACCCGCTGCGAAACGATTGCTGCCCGTCGTTGCCCGCCTCGGGCTCGACGCCGTAGAGCTTGCAGGCCGGCGCCAGCGCGCGCGTGGACAAGGCCGAGCCGGCGAGCAGCCCGCCGCCCCCCAGACTCACAAAGAGCGCATCGAGCGGCCCCTCCTCCTCGAACAACTCCTTGGCCGCCGTGCCCTGGCCCGCGATCACGTCGGGGTGGTCGTACGGCGGGATCAGCGTCAAGCCATGCTTGTCGGCCAGCTCGCGGCCGATCTGTTCTCGGTCTTCCTTGTAGCGATCGTAGAGGACCACGGTTCCGCCGTAGCCCTGGGTCGCCGCCACCTTGATGGCCGGCGCGTCGTGCGGCATGACGATGGTGGCGGGCATACCCAGCAGGCTGGCCGACAGGGCGATGGCTTGTGCGTGGTTGCCCGAGGAGAAAGCCACCACGCCCGCGCGGCGCTGCCGCGCGTCGAACTTCGACAGCGCATTGAAGGCGCCGCGAAACTTGAAAGCGCCCATGCGCTGCAGGTTCTCGCATTTGAAGAAGAGCTCGGCGCCGAACGCCTGGTCGACCGTGCGCGACCTCATGACCGGGGTGCGATGGGCGTGGCCCTCGATGCGTTCGGAGGCCGAAATCACGTCGTCGAAAGTGGGCAGGTTCAAAGTGATCATGAGCGTCCTTTCGTCAAGCCAAAGACAAGAGCCAGATAAGCACCAGGCCGTGCACCGCGCCGACCACGGCGCCCGCCACGAGCAGCGACAGGCCCACGCCCAGGGCTAGCCAGGCTGTTGGCGGCGATCCAGTGCCAGCAGAAGCGTTGGGCGCCATGGTCCGGCTGTCATGGGTCAAGGGCGAGCGAGGCGGCTTTGTCCCGATTTGGCATCGGCGTTGGAGCGATCGAGATCCATGTTATCTGAGCAACTGGACTGCGCGCCGGTCACAGTCTCAATCACGCAGACCTTCGCCGACCTCGTGGTCGAGGGCGCCCTGGTCAAGCTCATGCACGACTTGTTCAGCAACGTGGAGAAGCACACCACAGCTTGAACGCAACTGGGAACTCCGGTGGGGTGAGGGTCGGGCGCCGCCACCGCGCCCTGATCGGCTGGCCGCCGCCAGCCGATCGCGTATTCATCCACATGTCGTCGTGGACGAGTCCGCAGGCAGCGCGTCAGGGCTTTTGTACCACCTCAACCGCTTTCCCCGCACTGGGGGTGGATGCGGTTTGGGCGGGTGCGACGGCGCCAGGGCATTTTTTCTGAACGGCGGCTTGCTGCAGGGCGTCATATTCCCCCTTGAGTCGCGCATATTCAGCCTCCTGTTGCTTTGTGCCTCCCAGCGCAAACAACGCAGGCCAGAAAAGAATGGCGCCGACGCCGGCGATTGCCTTGTCGTTCGAGGCTGCCTCGTCCAGTCGGCCACCCAGCTGGTTCACACGGACTTGGATACGTTGTGTCTCAGCCGCAATTTGCTCACAGTCATAGGACTGATACTGCATAGGCGACACATAGTTAGGCGCAATGTCCTTCGAGGCAGTGGCGCAACCAGCAAGCACGATGCCGAGTGAGAGAACTGCTGCGATCGGTTTTTTCATGTTGATTTCCCCTTTGACAAAAAAGCAGACGCTCCGGTCCGACATATGCCTGAAGCCCCATGGGGCGTGGCCAGCCAGAGAAGGGCAGATGTCGTCCTGTTTCGGGGAACGAGAAAGCTCGCCTGTCGCAACAGCCGTTTGAGTGCCACGTTACTCGCTCCCTGAATTTCTTTCGGCGCTGCGCCCACTGGGGGTCGCCGTGCCATGGAAATGATTAGTTACAAACACTATAGCTTGCGAACCAAGGCAGCCAGCGTTCCCGTAAGCCGTTTTTTCACACCGTGGCGTGGCCGACACCGGCAATTGCGGCATTTGCGCCACATTGACGGTGGACCAAGCTGTGCCCGCTCCTTGGCGGAACCGAACGTTAAGACTGAATTCGCTCCCCCACGACCCCGTACACTCCCCGCCCATGCCCTGGCACGCCCGACTCCAACTCAGCTACTCCCACCAGGCGCCGCGTACCGTGGCGCGCTTCCTGCACGACGGACCGCTGCGCATCCTGCAAAGCCTCTACCCCGAAGGCGACGCCATCTGCCACAACGTGCTGGTGCACCCGCCGGGCGGCATCGTGGGCGGCGACACGCTGGACATCGATGTCGCGGTAGCCCCGGGCGCGCATGGGCTGATCACCACGCCGGGCGCGACGCGCTTCTACAAGTCGCAAGGCGAGACCGGGCTGCAGACCGCGCGGCTTGCGCTGCAGGCCGGCGCGCGCCTGGAGTGGCTGCCGCTCGAAGCCCTGTGCTACAGCGGCTGCCTGGCCGAGAACCGGCTGCGCTGCGAGCTGGCGCCCGGCGCCGAGCTGCTGGGCTGGGACGTCACGGCCCTGGGCCTGCCGCATGCGGACCAGCCCTTCGAGCGCGGCCGGCTGCAGCAGCACCTGGAGGTGCCGGGCGTGTGGCTCGAGCGCGGCCGCATCGACGCCGACGACCGGCTGCTGCTCGACGGCCCGCTGGGCCTGGCGGGCCAGCGCTGCCTGGCCACGGTGTTCTTCGTGGCCGGCAGCGCGCTGGCGCGCGAGCGGCGCGAGCAGGCGCTGGACGCGGCGCGCGCCGTGATCGAGGCGCACGCGCTGCGCGACAGCGCGGGCGCGACCAGCCCCGAGGACCGCGTGCTGGTGGTGCGCATCCTGGGCCCCGTGGTCGAGCCCGTGATGGACCTGGCGCGCCGGCTGCGCGCGGCCTGGCGCGAGCAGCTCTGGGCCCTGCCGGGCCTCGCGCCGCGCATCTGGGCGATGTAGGGTTCTGGCCCCTCCGCTCAGGTGGGCTTGCCCGCCTGCGCCTCGTGCGCCGAATGTAGGCCATGCGCCTTGAGCAGGGTCTCCAGGCCCGTGCGGTCCACCACTTCCTTTTCCAGCAGCACGCCGGCCAGGGCCTCGAGCGCGTCCCGGTGCGCGTTCAGGGTTTCGGTGACGCGCTGGCGCGCCTCGTCGAGCAGGCGCCGCACCTCGGCGTCTATGACCTCGGCGGTGCGCTCGCTGCAGTTGCGCCGCTCGGGCAGGTTCACGCCGTTGAGGTAGAGCGGGGTCGGCTGGCTGTCGTAGGTGGCCAGGCCCAGGGTCTCGCTCATGCCGTAGTGGGTGACCATGTGGCGCGCCATGTCGGTGGCGCGCTGCAGGTCGTTCTCGGCGCCGGTGGAGACGTCGCCGAACATGATCTGCTCGGCGATGCGGCCGGCCAGCAGCACGTCCAGGCGGTCCAGCAGCTCGCTCTGGCGCAGCAGGTAGCGGTCCTCGGTGGGCAGCTGCTGGGTGTAGCCCAGCGCCGCCACGCCGCGCGGGATGATGGAGACCTTGGACACCTTGTCGGCATGCTCGCGCAGCTCGGCCAGCAGCGCGTGGCCGGCCTCATGGTGGGCGACGATGCGGCGCTCCATGGCGTTCATCACGCGGTTCTTCTTCTCCAGGCCGGCGACGATGCGGTCCAGCGCGTCCTCGAAGTCCTGCATGTCGACCGCGTCCTTGCCGCGCTTGGCGGCGCGCAGCGTGGCCTCGTTGACCAGGTTGGCCAGGTCCGCGCCGGCGAAGCCGGGCGTGCGCGCGGCGACCGAGGCGAGGTCGACCTCGGGCGCAAGCGTGACGTTCTTCACATGCACCTCGAGGATCTGGCGCCGGCCATTGAGGTCGGGCTTGTCGATGGTGACATGGCGGTCGAAGCGGCCGGCGCGCAGCAGGGCCGGGTCCAGGATCTCGGGTCGATTCGTGGCGGCCATGATGATGACGCCGCGGTTGGTGTCGAAGCCGTCCATCTGCACCAGCAGCTGGTTCAGCGTCTGCTCGCGCTCGTCGTTGCCGCCGCCCAGGCCGCTGACGCCGCGCGCCTTGCCCAGCGCGTCGAGCTCGTCGATGAAGACGATGCAGGGCGCCTTCTGCGCCGCCTGGTCGAACAGGTCGCGCACGCGGGCGGCGCCCACGCCGACGAACATCTCGACGAACTCCGAGCCGCTGAGCGAGAGGAAGGGCACGCCGGCCTCGCCGGCCACGGCCTTGGCCAGCAGGGTCTTACCGGTGCCGGGGGCGCCGACGATGAGCACGCCCTTGGGGATCTTGCCGCCCAGGCGCCGGTAGCGCTCGGGGTGCTGCAGGAACTCGACCACCTCCATCAGTTCTTCCTTGGCCTCGTCTATGCCGGCCACGTCCTTGAAGGTGACGCCGGTCTGCTGCTGCATGTAGACGCGCGCCTTGCTCTTGCCGATCTCGAGGATGCCGCCGCCCATGCCGCCGCCCATGCGCTTCATGAGGAAGAACCATATGCCCACGAAGATCAGCGTGGGCACGACCCAGGACAGCAGCAGGGCCAGCCACTTGCTCTCCAGCGCGCCCGCGTAGCGCACCTTGGCCGCGTCGAGCTGCGGCACGAGCTCGGGGTCGTCGACGCGCACGGTCACGAAGCGGTGCTCGCCGCCGGTCTTGCGTATCGCCTCCACGCGCGCGGCGGGCAGCACCTGCTCGAGGCCGTCCGCGTTGAGGCGCCCGGTGACCAGGCCGGGCTGCAGCGTGATGTCGTCGACCTTGCCCGCGGCCAGGGCCTGCTTGAACTCGCTGTAGCTCAGGGTCTGGGTCTGGCGGCTGTCGATGAACTCCTGCAGCACCATGATCAGCACCAGGGCCAGCAGCATGTACCAGAGCGAAAAGGCTTGCTTCTTGTCCATCGTGTTCCCAGGCGCTTGGTGTCCCCGATTCAACTCCGGCGATGCCGCAGGCGCAAGGCGTTGGCGATCACCGACGCGGAGCTGAAGCTCATGGCCAGCGCCGCGATCATCGGCGACAGCAGCCAGCCAGTCAGAGGGTACAGCGCGCCGGCCGCGATGGGAATGCCCAGCGCGTTGTACAGGAAGGCGAACAGCAGGTTCTGCTTCATGTTGCCCACCGTGGCCTGCGACAGCGAGCGCGCGATGGCGATGCCGCGCAGATCGCCCTTGACCAGGGTGACCTGGGCGCTGTTCATCGCCACGTCGGTCCCGGTGCCCATGGCCACGCCGACATCGGCCTTGGCCAGCGCCGGCGCGTCGTTGATGCCGTCGCCGGCCATGGCGACGACGCGCCCCTGCTGCTGCAACTGCTCGACCAGGAGCAGCTTGTCGGCGGGCTTGACCTCGCCATGCACTTCGTCGATGCCCAAGCGCGCCGCGACGGCCCGGGCCGTGGTCAGGCCATCGCCGGTGGCCATGACGATGCGCAGCCCGGCCGCCTTCAAGGCCGCCAGGGCCTCGGGCGTGCTGGGCTTGATGGGATCGGACACGGCCAACAGACCGATCAGCTTCCCGTCGACCGCGAGGTGCATCACGCTGGCGCCTTCGGTGCGCAGGGCCTCGGCCTGCGTGACCAGGGCCTCGACCGGGATGCCAAGTTGCTGCATCAGCGCGGTGTTGCCCAGGGCCAGTTGGCGCGCCGCGATCCGCCCGCGCACGCCTATGCCCGAGGCGGATTCGAAATCCTCCGCCTTGTCCAGCCTCAGGCCACGCTCGCGCGCGGCACGCACGATGGCCTCGGCCAGCGGGTGCTCGCTGCCCTGGTCCAGGCTGGCGGCCAGGCGCAGCAGCTCGTCGGCCTCGAAGCCCGGGGCGGGGACCGCGCGGTCGAAGGCCGGGCGGCCTTCGGTCAGGGTACCGGTCTTGTCGATGATGAGGGTGTCGACCTTGCGCAGGTGCTCGATCGCCGCCGCATCGCGGAACAGCACGCCCTGGGTCGCGCCGCGCCCGGTGGCGACCATGATCGACATGGGCGTGGCCAGGCCCAGGGCGCAGGGGCAGGCAATGATCAGCACCGCCACCGCGTTGACCAGGCCGTAGACCCAGCGCGGTTCGGGGCCGAACAGGCCCCAGCCGAGAAAGCTCAGCAAGGCGATGCCGACCACCGCCACCACGAAGTAGCCCGCCACCACGTCGGCCATGCGCTGCATGGGCGCCCTGGAGCGCTGCGCCTGGGCGACCATCTGCACGATCTGCGCCAGCACGGTGGCCGAGCCGACGCGCTCCGAGCGCATCACCAGCGCGCCGCTGGTGTTGAGCGTGGCGCCGATCAGCTTGTCGCCCACGCGCTTGCTCACCGGCACGGGCTCCCCGGTCAGCATGGACTCGTCGACGGCGCTGCCGCCCTCGACCACCATGCCGTCCACCGGCACCTTCTCCCCCGGCCGGACGCGCAGCAGGTCGCCGACATGGACATGGGCCAGCGGCACGTCCTCCTCGGCGCCATCGGCCCGTATGCGCCGCGCGGTCTTGGGTGCCAGGCCGAGCAGTGACTTGATCGCGGCCGAAGTCTGCGAGCGGGCCTTGAGCTCCAGCACCTGGCCCAGCAAGGTCAGCGAGATGATCACGGCGGTGGCCTCGAAATAGACCGCTACCCGGCCCATGGAGACGAACGAGGACGGAAACGCCTGCGGCGCCACGGTGGCGACCACGCTGTAGGCGAAGGCCGCGCCGGTGCCCAGGCCGATCAGGGTCCACATGTTCGGGCTGCGCTTGAGCACCGACTGTGCGCCGCGCACGAAGAACGGCCAGCCGGCCCACAGCACGATGGGCAGCGACAGGACCAGCTCGACCCAGCTCTGGGTCGCCATGTCGAACCAGCTCAGCCTGTGCCCCGCCATCGCGAGCGCCGTCACCGCCACGGTGAGCGGCAGCGTCCACCAGAAGCGGCGGCGGAAATCGCGCAACTCGGGGTTGTCGTCCTCGTCCAGCGCGGGCAGCAGCGGCTCCAGCGTCATGCCGCACTTGGGGCAATTGCCCGGATGCTCCTGGCGCACCTCCGGGTGCATGGGGCAGGTGTAGACCGTGCCGGCGGCGGCCAGCGAGGGCGGCGAGGTCGCGGCGATGTTCATGGGCGCAGCTCCAGCTGCTGGCCCAGGCGCGGCACGCAGGCGCTCCAGCCGAGCTCGCGCTCTATGCGCTGGCGCAGCGCGTCCGCCGGGCCGGGCTCGCCGTGGTTGAGGTAGATGCCGCGCGGCGGCTGCGGCGCCGTGGCCAGCCACTGCACGAGCTGGCGCGCGTCGGCATGGGCCGACATGCCGGGCAAGGCGACGATCTCGGCATTGACGGCCACGTCCTCGCCGTGGATGCGTATGCTGCGCTCGCCCGCGAGCATGCGGGCGCCGCGCGTGCCGCCGGCCTGGAAGCCGGCGAAGACGATGGCGTTGCGCCGGTCGGGCGCCATGGCCTTGAGGTGGTGCAGCACGCGGCCGCCCGTGGCCATGCCGCTGGCCGAGACGATGATGGCCGGGTAGCGCAGCGCATTCAAGGCGCGCGACTCGTCCACCGAGCGAACCATTTTCGCGACATGGCACAGGCCGCTGCATTCCTCCACCGAGAGCCGGTGCTGGGCCCGGTGCCGGTGGTAGATCTCGGTCATGTCGATCGCCATCGGGCTGTTGAGGAAGACCGGCAGGTCCGGGATCGCGCCGCGCGCCTTCAGCCTGTAGATGGCGAACAGCAACGTCTGGGCGCGCCCCACCGCGAACGCCGGGATGACGACGATACCGCCGCGCGCCGCCGTGCGCTTGATCACGTCGGCCAGGACGGCCTCGCCGTCCTGCGGCTCGTGCAGCCGGTCGCCGTAGGTCGACTCGAGCACCACGTAATCGGCGCGTTCTATCGGCGTCGGTGGCCGCATGATGCTGTCGTCGGGCCGACCCAGGTCGCCGGAGAACAGCAGCGTGGTGCGGTCCAGGCCCAGCTCGACCGAGCTGGCGCCGAGGATGTGGCCGGCAGGCCGCAGGCGCAGGCCAAAGGCCCCCGCCACCTCGGCCCGCTGCTCGAAGGGCAGCGGCTCGATGCGGCGCAGCGCGCGCAAGGCGTCTTCCTCGGTGTACAGCGGCAAGGCCGGCTTGTGCCTGGAGATCTGGTGGCGGTTCGCGTACTCGGCGTCCTCCTCCTGCAACCGGCCGCTGTCGGGCAGCAGCACCTCGCAGACATCGAGCGTGCCGGGAGTCGCGTACACCGGGCCCTTGAAGCCCTGCTTGACCAGCAGCGGCAGGGCGCCCGAATGGTCCAGGTGGGCATGAGTCAGCACGACCGCGTCGAGCTTGCGCGGATCGAAGGGAAAGGGCTCCCAGTTCATCAGGCGCAGGTTCTTGTAGCCCTGGAACAGACCGCAGTCGACCAGCAGCTGCTTGCCCTGGTGCGTGACCAGGGTCTTGGAGCCGGTGACGGTGCCGGCGGCGCCGAGGAAGGAGAGTTTCATGGCAGGGCTTTCAGTCTGTGGCGGCCGGCCGGCCCCAGTACGGGATGAAGCGCGGCGTTCGTCGCGTGTAACGCTCGTAGGCTTCGCCGAACTGCGCTCGCATCTCGGTCTCTTCGGTCATCGCGAGGCGCGCGTACATGAACAGCAGCACCGGCAACATCAGCAGGGTCAGCAGCGTCGGCCATTGCAGCAGGAAACCGAGCAGGATCAGCACGAAGGCGAGGTACTGCGGGTGCCGGATGCGCGCGTAGGGGCCGGTGGTGGCCAGGATGCCGTGCCGCTGCGCGTGGTAGAGCACATGCCAGGCACTGGACAGCAGCCAGAAGCCGCCGCCCAGCAGCACATAGCTGGCGATGTGCAGCACGCCGAAATGCGGATCGCCCTTTTCGCCGAGCAGGGTCGCCCACAGGTGGCCCGCGTCGTGCGACAGGATGTCGAGCTTGGGGTAGCGGCTTTGCAGCCAGCCCGAGAGCAGGTAGAGGGTCAGCGGAAAGCCGTACATCTCGACGAACAGGGCCACGATGAAGGCGGAGTAGGCCCCGAAACTGCGCCAGTCGCGCGAGGTCGCGGGCTTGAAGAAGCTGAACGCGAACAGGATGAAGACGGCCGAGTTGAAGAAGACCAGGGTCCACAAGCCGTAAGCGGGCGTGTCATGGCTCATGAAGCGTCTCCTGACTTCGGCGGCGCCGGCGGCGGCGGCTCTTGCTCAGCCTCGGACCCCCTGCCCCCGCCATGGTGATGCCCGTGACCGCCGTGCATGAAGACATGCATCAGCGGACAGGCGAGCAGCAGCAGGTAGGGCAGGATGCCGAGCACATGCGCCAGGTGCTCGGTCAGCAGGAAATAGGCCGCGACCGCCCCGATCACGACCAGGCCCGCCGCATGGCGCGAGCGCCAGAAGCCGGGCGCGGGCTCATGTTCCCGAGGGTCGTGGGCCATCACAGCTCTTCCTTACTTGGCTGGTGCGGGCGGCAGATGTTCCATCATCATCTGCATCATGGACTGCATCATGTCCATGCGCATCTCCATCATGCGCTGGCGCTCGCCCATGTTGCCCGGCATGGGCTTGCCGCCAGGCATGCCGCCCATGCCAGGTCCACCCATGCCCATGCCGCCGCGGCCGCCCATCATGTTCATCATGGACATGCCTTCCTGCATGGTCTTCATGTGCTCGGCCATCAGGGCCTGGCGCTCCTGCGGCGTCTTGGCCTTGGCCATCTTCTCGTGCATCTCGCGCATGGCCTGCATCTGCTTTTCCATCGCGGCGCGCTGCTCGGCGGGGCTGGCCGGCTTGGCCGCAGAGGCTGCGGGCTTGGCGGGCGCCTGGGCGGCGGCCCCCTGGGCCAGCGCGCCGACAGCGGCGGCACTCAGGGCGATGGCGAGCAGGGTCTTGGAAGACTGGAACATGGTGGACTCCTATCGTGAAAGCGAGTGGGAAACACTGGGAAACGACGCCGGGCCTTCCTCGCAGCGGTCCGGCAGGGAACAAGGGGCCGTGCCCGGGCGGCTTGCGCCGCAGCGCCGCGGGCCCGCCAAGAAGGGACTAGATCGTCAGCCTCAGGAACCGGATGGCAACCGGCGGCTGCCCCCCCGGCGGCACACCGGGACTGGGGCGGGGTGTGAAACGCGTGGCCGGCGCCACCGGCAGGCCTTCGCCGCGCACCAGGTGGAGCGGCAGGTCGGCCGCCGTGGCCGTCTTGGCGCCCTGCGGGTTGACCAGGCCCAGGGACTCGGCCGCGCAGAAGCTCTGGCATGCCGCCTTGGCGTGCGCCGCGGCGGCATCGTGCTCACAGGTCTGCTCGGTTGCAGGAGCGCCTTCGGCCTGCCCGGGAGCGACAGGAGCAGAGAGGCCAGCCGCCGCATGGCGATCCGAGGTCGACGGAGAGGGCAGCAGACAGGCGTTGGCCATGCCCGTGGCCAGCGCCAGCAGCCAGACCAGCAGCATCACGGCCGCGGTGCGTCTGGTGCTGCGTGGGCTGAAGAAGGACTTCATGGTCGACTCGGTCGGCAGCCCGGAGAGGACCGCCTTACAGAGCATTCTAGGAATGCGCCCCCGACAAGACTTGATCTATGTCAAACGGAGCCCCAGCAACTAGCGGGCCGGCTGGATCTCGGTCACGAAGAACTTGCCGCCCTGGTTCTCGGCGCGAAAGCGCAGCTTGTCGCCGGCCTGCACCTTGTCTAGCAGGGCGGCGTCGCGCACCTGGAACACCATGGTCATGCCCGGCATGTCCAGGTTCTTGATCGGGCCGTGCTTGATCGTGAGCTTGGCCGCGGTCTTGTCGACCTTGCGGACCTCGCCATCGGTGAGATCGGCCGACGCCGTCGCGTCGGTGGGCGCGTGGTGGCTCGCATGCTCGTTCGCGGCCTGCGCCACGGCGATACCGGACCAGCCGCCGAGCAGGCCTGCCAGCAGCAGGGCAATGGATACTTTGTTCATCTCGTGCTTCCTTCAGGGAGTCTGGGAAGTGCCGGCTCAGCGCGCCGCCACCTGGATGCGGCCCTTCATGCCGGCCACGTAATGCCCGGGGTGCAAGCAGGCGAAGTCGACCTTGCCAGCCTTGGTGAACTGCCAGATCACCTCGCCTGTCTGGCCCGGAGCCACCGTGACCATGTTGGGATCGGCATGCTCCATCTCGGGGAACTTCATCATCTGCTCGTAGTGACGCTTGTGCTCGGCCTCGGTGCCGAGCACGAACTCGTGCTTGAGCTTGCCCGAGTTTTTGACCACGAAGCGTATGGTCTCGCCCTGCTTCACGGTCAGCTTTTCCGGCGTGAAGCGCATGGCGTCGACCATGTCGACCATCACGGTGCGCGTGACCTTGACCGCGATACCGGGGCGGCCGATGTCCTCGCCCTCGTGGCCGTGTCCGCCGGCATGGCTGCCGCCGGCCCAGGCCGCGGACGAGAGGCCCAGCGCGGCGGCGAGCAGCAGGGAAGAAATGGCTTTGAGTTTCATGGAGTTCCTTGGGTTTGGGTGAAAAGCCTGATGCGGGTCTCTTGACTTGGACGCAAGTTTGGAAACTGCCGTTCGACAAACGACCCGATTGAAAATGACAAATCTGTCATCTCGCGCGCAAACATGTGACCAGGGGTCAATGGCCCCCATGGCCGCCGGGCTTGCGCACCTGCACCTCGACCTGCTGGGCCGGTTGCTGCGCACGCGGCATGGCCGCGCCGCCACCCGAGGACGAGCGTGCCGGCTCGGCCAGCGCGCCCTGATACTCGGACGCCACCGTGCCCGGCGGGTGCTTGTACCAGCCGGGGTTCCTGTAGTCGCCGGGCTTCTGGTTGCGACGCACCTTGAGCACGCTGAACATGCCGCCCATCTCGACCGAGCCGAACGGTCCCTGGCCGGTCATCATGGGCGCGGTGTTGTCGGGGATAGGCATCTCCATCTCGGTCATGTCGGCCATGCCGCGCTCGCCCATCACCATGTAGTCGGGGATCAGGCGGGCGATCTTGCCGGCCATGCCGCGGTGGTCCACGCCTATCATGGTCGGCAGGTTGTGGCCCATGGCGTTCATGGTGTGGTGGCTCTTGTGGCAGTGGAAGGCCCAGTCGCCCTCCTCGTCGGCGACGAACTCGAGCTGGCGCATCTGGCCCACGGCGATGTCGGTCGTGACCTCGGGCCAGCGCGCGGCCTTCGGCGTCGGCCCGCCGTCCGTGCCCGTGACCACGAACTCGTGGCCGTGCAGGTGCATGGGGTGGTTGGTCATGGTCAGGTTGCCTATGCGCAGGCGCACCTTGTCGCCCAGCCGCACGTTCAACGAGTCGATGCCGGGGAAGATGCGGCTGTTCCAGGACCAGAGGTTGAAGTCCAGCATGGTCATGACCTTGGGCGTGTAGGCGCCGGGCTCGATGTCGTATGCGTTGAGCAGGAAGCAGAAGTCGCGCTGCACCTCGTCGATCAGCGGGTGCCTGGCCTTGGGGTGCGTGACCCAGAAGCCCATCATGCCCATGGCCATCTGGGTCATCTCGTCGGCATGGGGGTGGTACATGAAGGTGCCGGGCCGGCGCGCGACGAACTCGTAGACGAAGGTCTTGCCCGCCGGGATGGCCTTCTGTGTCAGGCCCGAGACGCCGTCCATGCCGTTGGGCAGGCGCTGGCCATGCCAATGGATGCTGGTGTGCTCGGGCAGGCGGTTGGTCACGAAGATGCGCACGCGGTCGCCTTCGACGACCTCGATGGTCGGCCCCGGCGACTGGCCGTTGTAGCCCCAGAGGTGGGCCTTGAAGCCGGGCGCCATCTCGCGCACCACGGGCTCGGCCACCAGGTGGAACTCCTTGACGCCGTTGTTCATGCGCCAGGGGCAGGTCCAGCCGTTGAGCGTGACCACGGGCTTGTAGGGCCGGCCCGTGTCCGGCATCAGCGGCGCCATGGTCTCGGCCGAGGTCTGGATCACGGGCTCGGGCAGGGCCGCCATGGCCACGCGGCTGACGCTGGCCGCGGCCACGGCGCCGCCGGCCATCGCGAAAAACTGTCTTCTCGAATTCATGTCGGGGTCCTTGCGGGGAATGTGCGGGTGCGGGCGGTTTCAGTGCGCGGCATCGCCGCCCCCTGCCCTCGCGCTGCCGGTGGCCGCGATCGCGCTGGCAGTGGGTCGGCCGATCAGTGCCGCCTGCAGGGCCGCGTCGGCCAGCCAGAACTGCTGCTCGGCCGCGATCGCCGCCGTCACGGTGCCGACCTGGTCGCGCGCGTCCGCCAGCAGCTCGAATACGCCGATCAGCATGCCGTTGTAGCGC
This sequence comes from Comamonadaceae bacterium 2FH, assembly GCA_005503335.1. Classification (GTDB taxonomy): domain Bacteria; phylum Pseudomonadota; class Gammaproteobacteria; order Burkholderiales; family Burkholderiaceae_C; genus SCMQ01. The sequence continues at coordinate 76,705 of SCMQ01000017.1, read as the reverse complement.
AGCAGGTTCTCCTCGGAGATGGTCTTGCGCAGTGGCACCACCTCGTCGCGCTGGTGGCGCGCGATGTCGTAGGCCGTGCGGTAGGCCGAGTAGCTCTCGCGCAGGTGCGAGCCGGCAGCGCGCAGCGTGGCCTCGAGCCGGTGCGCCGCCGCCAGCGTTTGGCCGCCGGCCGCGTCGCGCTGCAATTCGCCCCAGTCGAACAAGGGCAGGCGCAAGGCGATCTCGTAGCCACGGCCGGTGGCCTTGTGGCCGTCGGCGTTGTCGAAGGTGGTATTGCGGATGACCCCGAGCTCGATGTCGGTGACGCTGGTCACGCGACCCAGGCCGCGGGCCCGGGCCGCCGCGTCGAGCTCGGCCTGGGCCAGGCGCAGGTCCAGCCGCCCGCGGCTGGCCGCCTTGCCGACCTCGGCCGGCTGCACCGGCTGCCGGGGCAGCTCGGGCAGGCGCTCGGGCAGCTTCAGGTCCTGCGCCTGGGCCTCGCTCAGGCCCAGCTGGCGCACCAGTTCCTCGCGGCCAGCCGTGGCCGCGTGGCGCGCGGCCGCGAGCTGGGTCGCGGCGTCGGCGTAGAAGGCCTGCTGGCGCGCGCGCTCGAGCTTGGTGAAATTGCCCACGGCCTGCATGCGGCGCGCGAGCTCGGCGCCGGCCTCGGCGCTCTCGTAGACCTGCTGGGCGTATTGCAGGCTCTGCCGGGCCGCCACGGCCCGCACCCAGGCCTGGCGCACCTGGGTCAGCTGGTCGACCACGTCGGCGCTCAGGCGCAGCCGTGCCTGCTCGACCTGGTGCTCGGCCAGGCCCTGGCGCAGCGGCAGGGTCAGCAGGTCCAGCAGGCCGAAGGACAGCATGCGGCCGAGCTCGAGCTCGTCGCCGGTGCGCAGCCGCTCGAAGCTGAACACGGGGTTGGGCAGGCGGCCGGCCTGGGCGGCGCGCGCGCTGTCGGCCCCGTGCTGGGCCAACAGCGCCTGCAGGGACGGGCTGTTGGCCAGGGCCAGTTGCACCGCGTCCTTCTGCTCCAGCGGCCGGCTCAGCAGCTCGGCCGCGGTCTTCCGGTACGCCGCGCGTTCTTCGGAGGTGGCGGCCAGAGCCAGCCGGCCGCCGGTGAAGCTCGCGGCTTCCTCGTTGGTGCGCGAGAGGCTTTGCTCAAGGCTCACGCCGGCGCAGCCCGAGAGCGCGAGCAGGGCCAGGGCCGTGAGCGCGCAGCGGCTGCGCGAGACCGCAAGGGCGGCGCTCATGGCCGGCCTCCGTGGTGGCCGCCATGGCCCGGCTGGCCCTGGTGGTGCGTGCCGTGGCCGCCATGGCCGCCATGGCCGCCATGCGGCATCGCGGGCGCAGCGGCGGGTGCCTCGGGCAACGCGGGCTGCGCCTGCTGCTCGGCCTCCTTGGCGTAGCTGCGCCAGCCGCCGATGCGGCCCACGGTGTCGTTGGCGGCCTGCCAGGACTGGACCGGTTCGTCGGCGAAGCGGCGGTAGCCCTGCAGGGCCGATTCGAAGGCCAGGCCTGGCGGGGCCGAGCTGGGTGCGGCGGCGGGCGCGGCCGCCTGGGCCGACAGGCTCAGCGCGGCCAGGGCGGGCAGGACGCCCAGCCAGCAGCCATGGGGTGATGACGACATGAAATCCTCGCGAGTGGGATGAAGCGGCTCGCAGCCCTCGCTGCACCCGGGGGTGCGGCGTACAGGCAGGCGAACGGAGAGCGCGGCGGCCTCGTGGCCGGCAGGCAGCTCAGGCGCGAGGGGGTTTTTCGGGCAGGCGTGCCGGCAGGGCGCGGATCAGCACCAGGGGCTCGGCCAGGTCGGCCTGGGGCGCGGCGGCCAGCAGCGGCAGCAGCGACGGGCCGGCGATCGCCAGCTGGAAGCAGCAGCTGGCGCAGAGGTTGCACTGGTGCGCGACCTCGCCGAGCTGGCCTGCGCTGGTGTCGGCCGTGACACCGGCACCGGCATCTGCATCGGCATGGGCCTCATGGTCCGCGTGCGCTTGGTGCGCGGCCACGCCGTGCCCCGTCGCGTCATGCCGGAGCGTCTCGTGCACCGGCAGAACGACAGCGGCCGGCGGCCCGGCATCGTGGTGCGCATCCAGGCCGCAGAACAGCATGGACGTCGCGGCCAGGCCCTGCAGGGGCAGGACCAGCACGACGAGCCACAGAAGCAGCGAACGGATGCGCGACATAGGAACCGGATTCTATCGGCTTGCCACAGCGGGAAGGCAAGCACCCATGGCCGACGGGGCCATGGGGCCGCTCAGCGCGTGGCCCCCTCCTTGGCGATCTGGGTCCAGCGCCCGCCCCGGTCCGGGCTCAGGTAGACGCTGCGCTTGAAGGTCGCGATCGCGATCTCGGCCGGCCGCTGCGGGTGCTGGGCCAGGTAGGCCACGGCGTCCTCGCCGAGCACCGGCAGCTTGACCGGCTGGGCCGGCGCTCCCGCCTGCAGCGCGACGCGCCAGAGCTGGGCCTGGTTCGCATAGCTGCTGAACCACAGGTGCTGGCCATCGAGGTCGAAGCTCACGGCCAGCGCCTGCCGGCCGCCGCCCAGGCGCTCGAAGCTCCGGCCGGCGTTGCGCGACAGGAACGGGCCCTCGGCCGTGGCGGCCACGACCAGCTTGGGGTCGCTCGGGTGCACGGCCAGGGACTGCAGGCGCGCTGGCAGGCCCTTGGCCTCGGCGCGCTGCCAGGTCTTGCCGTCGTCGAGCGTGTAGTGGATGCCGGCCTGGCGCATGCGCGAGTTGGGCTGCGGATTGAACACGTAGACCGCGTTGGTGCCGTGGCTGGCGGCCATCAGGTGGAAGTCCGACTCGCCCTCCAGTCCCAGCTTCTGCCAGCTTCGGCCGCCGTCGCGGCTCTTGATCAGGCCGAAGGGGTTGGTCAGCCCCGAGTTCGGCGCCGGGTGGCCGCTGCTGTAGATCGCGTCGCGCGTCGCTGCGAAGCCCATGTAGTCATGCGCCGGCCCCTCGGCCTTGGACCAGCGGCCTTCGCTGTAGACGGCCAGGCCGTGGTGGCTGGGAATCATGAGCTGGCGCCCGTCGGCGCTGTAGGACAGGCCGTGGACATGGACCAGGGTCAGCGGGGCTTCGGCACTCGCCATGGGCGCGGCCATGACCAGCGCCAGAAGGCAGGCATGGAGGAATCGTCGGTTCGGCATGGGTGTCTTGTTCATGGGTGTCAAAGCGTAGTTGGAGGCGGCAAATGCGCGCGGGTTCCGTGACATGTCGTCACGCAGCAGGGGACGCGGCCAGGGCCTTATCCCCCGCTGCGCGTGCGCGCCGCATCAGCAGGTAGGCCGCCGGGATCACGAACATCGACAGCAGCGGCGCGGTGACCATGCCGCCGACCATGGGCGCGGCGATGCGCTGCATGACCTCGGAGCCGGTCCCCGCGCCCCACATGATAGGAAACAGGCCGGCCAGGATCACCGCCACCGTCATGGCCTTGGGCCGCACGCGCAGCACGGCGCCCTCGCGGATCGCATCGAGCAGGTCGGCGTCCGAGGCCTTGCCCTGGTCCAGCCGCGCCTCCCAGGCGGTCTTGAGGTAGAGCAGCATGATCACGCCGAACTCGGCCGAGACCCCGGCCAGCGCGATGAAGCCGACCGCCCCGGCCACCGAGAGGTTGTAGCCCAGCAGGTACAGCAGCCAGATGCCTCCGATCAGCGCGAACGGCAGCGTGGTCATGAGCAGCAAGGCCTCGCTGAAGCGCTTGAAGCACAGGTAGAGCAGCACGAAGATGATCAGCAGCGTGAACGGCACCACCAGCTTGAGCTTGGCCGTGGCGCGCTCGAGGAACTCGAACTGGCCGGACCAGGAGACCGAATAGCCCGGCGGCAGCTTGACCTGCTCGGCCACGGCCTTCTGCATGTCCTGCACGGCCGAGCGCTGGTCGCGGCCGCGGATGTCCACATAGACCCAGCCCGACAGGCGCGCGTTCTCGCTGCGCAGCATGGGCGGGCCGTCGGCGATGCGGACCTGGGCCACGTCCGACAGCAGCAGGCGCTGGCCGCGCTCGGTCACGATGGGCAGGCTGCGCAGCCGGTCCAGCGAATCCCTGATCTCGCGCGGGTAGCGGACGTTGATCGGAAAGCGCTGCAGCCCCTCGACGGTCTCGGCTATGTTCTCGCCGCCCACGGCGATGCTGATCAGCGACTGCAGGTCGGCGATGTTGAGGCCGTAGCGTGCTGCGGCCTCACGGCGGATGTCCACGTCGACATAGCGCCCGCCGGTCAGGCGCTCGGCCAGCGCGCTGCTCACACCCGGCACATCCTTGAGCGCCCGCTCGATTTCGCCGCTCAGGCGGTCTATCGTGGCCAGGTCGGTGCCAGCCACCTTCACGCCGACCGGGCTCTTGATGCCGGTGGCCAGCATGTCGATGCGGTTGCGGATCGGTGGCACCCAGATGTTGGCCAGACCCGGCACCTTGACGATGCGGTCGAGTTCGTCCACCAGCTTGTCGGTGGTCATGCCGGGGCGCCACTGATCGCGCGGCTTGAACTGGATGGTGGTCTCGAACATCTCCAGCGGCGCCGGGTCGGTGGCGGTCTCGGCGCGCCCGGCCTTGCCGTAGACGCTGGCGACCTCGGGCACGGTCTTGATCAGCCGGTCGGTCTGCTGCAGCAACTCGGCGGCCTTGGCCGCCGACAGGCCCGGCAGGGCCGAGGGCATGTAGAGCAGGTCGCCTTCATCCAGCCGCGGCATGAACTCGCCGCCGATGTGCTGCAGCGGCCAGGCGCTGACGGCGAGCACCACGGCCGCCATGGCCAGCGTGAACTTCGGCGCGCGCAGCACCCCCTCCAGCAGCGGCCGGTAGGCCGCGATCAGCCAGCGGTTCAGCGGGTTGGTCTGTTCGTCGGGAATGCGGCCGCGGATCCAGTAACCCATCAGCACGGGAATCAGGGTCACCGACAGGCCGGCCGCGGCCGCCATGGCATAGGTCTTGGTGAAGGCCAGCGGCGAGAACAGCCGGCCTTCCTGGGCTTCCAGGGTGAACACCGGGATAAAGGACAGGGTGATGATCAGCAGCGAGAAGAACAGGGCCGGGCCGACCTCGACCGCCGAATCGGCTATCACGCGCCAGCGCGCGTCGCCGGCGAGGCGCTCGCCCGGATGGTCCCGGGCCCAGTGCTCCAGATGCTTGTGCGCGTTCTCTATCATCACCACCGCCGCATCGACCATGGCGCCGATCGCGATCGCGATGCCACCCAGCGACATGATGTTGGCGTTCACGCCCTGGTAGTGCATGACGATGAAGGCCGCCAGGATGCCCAGCGGCAGCGAGATGATGGCCACGAAGGCCGAACGCAGGTGGAACAGGAAGACGAAGCACACCAGCGCGACGACGATGAATTCCTCGACCAGCTTTTGCGTGAGGTTGTCCACGGCGCGCTCGATCAGGCCGGAACGGTCGTAGACGGGCACGATCTCGACGCCTCGGGGCAGGCTGGCCTGCAGCGACTTGAGCTTGTCCTTGACGGCGGAGATGGTTTCCAGCGCGTTCTTGCCCGAGCGCATCACGATCACGCCGCCGGTGGCCTCGCCCTCTCCATCGAGCTCGCCAATGCCGCGCCGCATCTCGGGGCCGATCTGGATGCGCGCGACATCGCCCAGACGCACCGGCACACCGGCTGCACTGGTTGTCAGCGGCACCTGGCGGAAATCCTCGAGCGACTGCAGGTAGCCCGAGGCGCGCACCATGTACTCGGCCTCGCCGAGTTCGAGCACCGAACCGCCGGCCTCCTGGTTGGCCCCCTGGATCGCTTCGACCACCCGGGTATGGGGGATGGCGTAGGCGGCGAGCTTGTCGGGGTCGAGCACCACCTGGTACTGGCGCACCATGCCGCCGACCGTGGCCACCTCGGCCACGTTGGGCACGGTCTTGAGCTCGTACTTCAGGAACCAGTCCTGCAGGGCGCGCAGCTGGCCGAGGTCCTGCGTGCCGCCGCGGTCGACCAGGGCGTACTGGTAGATCCAGCCCACGCCGGTGGCGTCGGGCCCGATGGCGCTCCTGGCGCCGGCGGGCAGGCGGTCCTGCACCTGGTTCAGGTACTCGAGCACGCGCGAGCGCGCCCAGTACAGGTCGGTGCCGTCCTCGAACAGCACGTAGACGAAGGAGTCGCCGAAGAAGGAGTAGCCGCGCACCGTCTTGGCGCCGGGCACCGAGAGCATGGTCGTGGTCAGCGGGTAGGTGACCTGGTTCTCGACGATGCGCGGCGCCTGGCCCGGATAGCTGGTGCGGATGATGACCTGCACGTCGGACAGGTCGGGCAGGGCGTCGAGCGGCGTTCTCGCGAGCGCGTAGACGCCCCAGGCGCTGACGATCAGCGTCGCCAGCAGGACCAGGAAGCGGTTGGCGATGGACCAGCGTATGAGTTTCGCAATCACTTCTGGCTCCCAGTCGCCTGAGGCCCGGCAGCCTTGGGAGAGACGCGGGTCAGCTGAGGGAGACCATCCTCGTCCATGTAGAACTCGAAGCTCACCCGATCACCGGCTTTCAGCTGGCGCGGCAACTCTCCTGGGGGCGGCAGCTTGAAGTCCATGGTCATGGGCCCCCACTTGAGCGAGGGGATGGCACCATGGGACAGGGTGAGCGCATCCTTGCCGACGGCTTCGACCCTGGCCTCGCCTTCGTGGCGGGGCGCGGTGCTGGCGGCTGCCGGCTGGGGCGCCGCATTCAGCCGCGCTTCCACCCCCTTGAGGCTGGCCTCCGAGTCGATCAGGAACTGCGAGGACACGACCACGCGCTGGCCAGCCTGCAGGCCACGTTTGATCTCGGTCTGGCCACCGGCCTCCGTCCCGGCTTCGACCTCGACCGGGCGGAAGCGGCCATTGTCCTCGGCCAGCATCACCACGCTGCGTTTGCCGGTCTGGATCACGGCTTCGCTCGGCACCAGCAAGACCTTTGCGGCCTGCGGGTCCAGGAACTGCATGGACACGAACATGCCGGGCACGAGTCGGCCGCCCGGGTTCGCGAGCTCCATGCGCGCCTTCAAGGTGCGCGTGGCCGGATTCACCTCGGGCAGCAGGGCTTGCACCTTGCCATCGAAGCGCGTGTCGGGCAGCGCGGGGCTTTGGGCCTGAACCTGCGTGCCGGGGCGCAGCAGCGCGGCCTGGCTCTCCGGGACCTCGGCCTGGGCCCAGACGGTGGCCAGGCCGTTGACGCGGAACAGGGTCGCCCCGGCCATCACCGTCATGCCTTCGCGCACCATCAGCTCCACTACCACGCCGGTTATCGGCGCAGTCAGGGTGATCCGCGCCTGGGTTTGGCCGGTGGATTCGACTTGGCGAATCTGCTCGTCGCTCATGCCGACTTGGCGCATGCGCTGGCGTGCGCCATCGACCAGCGGCGCCAGGTCCGGGCCCGGCATGCGCCAGAGCGCGAGGAACTCCTCCTGCGCCGCCACCCAGTCGGGCACATAGAGGTCGACCAGCGGCTGGCCCTTGCCGATACGGTCCAGCGTGGCGCGCACATGCAGCCGCTCCACATAGCCGGTGGCGCGGGCCTGCACGATGGCCTGGTCGCGCTCGTTGAAGGCGATGCTGCCCACGGCCGAAACCTGCGGCGCGAGCTGCCCCTCGACAACGGGCGCGGTGCGCAAGCCCAGGTTCTGCTGGATGCGCGGGCTCACCGTGACCTGGCCAGAGTCCGCGTCGCCATCGGCGTAGACCGGCACCAGCAGCATGTCCATGAAGGGCGACTTGCCGGGCTTGTCGAACTTGTTGCCCGGCACCATGGGGTCGTGGTAGTAGAGGATCCTGCGGCCGCTCAGCGGATCGGTGTCGCCTGCCTTGAGGCCGGCAGTGATGTGGCGGCGGGTGGCTTCCTCGCCGTCGGCCCCTTGTGGCACCGGTCCCTGCGCGGCGGGTGCACCCTGGGTTGCTGGCGCGGCAGAGCCGGATGCGGCGGCCATGCCGCTGCCGCGTCGCATGCCCATCTCGAAGCCTGCATATCCGCCAAGGGCGATGGCAGCGACGGCGGCCACGACGGTGGCGATGAGTTTCTTGTTCATGGTTGATCCTGGCGTTGCGCGGCGAGGCTGTGCTCGGGAATGAGGAAGTTGAGTTGGGCCCAGGCGCGGGCGGTCTCCATTTCAATGGTCAAGGCCTGCATCCGGACATCGACTTCGTCGCGCCGGGCCGCCAGCGCAGCGGCCAGATCCGCCTTGCCGGTCCGATAGGCCGTCAGGGCAGCCTCCGACCGCTGCCCGGCGAGGGGGATCAGCGCATCGCGGTAGCGCGCGACCCGGGCCTTGCCGTTGTTCCATTCGTTGAGCAGGCTGCGCAGTTCGGCATCGTGGCTGCGCAGCATCTCTTCGTATCGCGCGCGCGCCTCGTCGACCAGCGCGAGCCTGGCTGCCAGCTCGCGGTCCTGGCGACTCTTCTGGTCCCATTGCAAGGGAATGGAGACACCGAGCGAGACCATATTGGAATAAGCCGGGCCACGCTGGCTGTAGCCGGCCTCCACGCTCCAGTCTGACTGCTTGTTCGACTGGGCGAGCCGCGCCTCGGTCTGCGCCTGCTCGACCTGGGCCCGCAGCATGACGAGGTCGGGGTGGGATTGAATATGTTCCTCCAGCCGTCCGTGCTCCAGAAAGCTGGTCTGCCAGGCCGGCGCGCCGGCGCTGGGGCGTTCGGCATCGGGCCCCACCCAGCGGGCCAGCATCAGGGCGGTATTCTTTTCCTGCCGTTCGATCTGGCTCAGGCGATCCTCCAGAAGCGCCACGGCGGCGCGCGCCGCGAACACATCGGCCTGGCTGCTGCGGCCGGTGCCGAAGCCGGACTCGGCAGCCTGCACCTGGAGCCGGGTTTCCTGCATCTGCCGTAGCACCAGCTCGCGCATCTGTCGCACGTAGTGGCGCTCCAGCCAGGCCAGCGCGGTATCGCGGTGGATGTTGGCCAGGTTCAGCCGGCGCTCGGCCTCGGTACGAATGGCTTCGCGCTCGAAACGCTCGGCGCGCAGCCGGCGCTTCTCCTCGCGCGGCCATTCCTGCATGAGGCCTATGCGGCGCATGGTCATGAAATCGCGCGACAGGCTCAGGCGGTCGGGCCCGTTGATGGGCAGGTTCTCTATACCCAGCTTGAGCACCGGATCGGGCAATTGGGCGGCAGCCACGGCCATCTGGCGCGAAGCCGCAATGGATGCGCCGTTTGCGACCAACTGCTGCGAGCGGCCCGCGGCAAGCGCCTGCGCTTCGCGCAAGCTGAGGGGTTCGGCCGCCCAGGCGGGCAGGCTCACGAGCAGGGCCCACGCGGCCGCGGCCCATGGGCGCCCCAGGAAAGAAACAGACATGACAACTCCAGACAACGAAAAACATCTGCCGAGGCAAGGCAAGGTGCCTCAGGCAGCAGTCAAACGGTCTGGGAAGTCAAATTCGGAAGCAGCAATTGCGTAAGGCGATCGGCGGAGCCGCTGAGCGCAAAAGCAATGGCGCTTGAACCGGGCCGGCCGGTGGGGCTGCCAAGGCCCGGGAGATCGTGAAAGCAAAACCAACGGCTACCGCGTCGATTGGCGATGGCGCCTGCACTTTTTCTACAGTTTGCTGCGCGGACTGGCAGTGCGCATGGCACAGGCCGGGCTGCTCATCGTCCATGCTGAGCGACACATCGCCGGCGCAGGGCATGCCAGCCTCGGCCATGGTGGCGGCTTCGCTCAGCTTGCTCGCGCTGCCCGGGCAGGCATAGGCAGCCACGGCCAGCTGCATGAACAGCAGGCTGCACAGCGCAAAGAGCACCGTGATCAAGCGATGGCGACGCCGGACGAACATGAACGCGATTGTAATGAATGACGCGGCTGCGGCATTGGCGACAGGACACAGGCCACGTCTGAAAGTTCGCCCCATGAGGCCAAAGGCCTCGTTCCCTGACGCAGGTCAAAGACCGGATCGGCGCTGGCCGCCGCCCTTGTGCGCGCCGTGCACATGACCGGCTGCGCCGGAACTCCCCTCTGGGCGCTGGCGCGCCGCCTCGGACAGTTCGGTCAGGATGCCGCAGTGCGCCGCGTCCTGCGCCTCGCGGCACTGCTCGCGCAGGCTCCTGAGCTGCCGCTCGAGCTGGCGCAGCTCGCGCATGCGCCGGGCCACATGGACGATGTGCGCGTCCAGCAGGGCATTGACCTCGGCGCAGTTGTCGCCCGGCGCGTCCTTGAAGCGCAGCAGCACGCGGATCTCGTCGAGCGTCATGTCCAGGCTGCGGCAATGGCGGATGAAGGACAGGCGCTCGGCATGGGCCTCGCCATAGATGCGGTAATTGCCCTCCGAGCGGGCGGCGGCGGGCAGCAGGCCTTCGCGCTCGTAGTAGCGGATGGTCTCGACCGCGGTGCGGGTGAGGCGTGCCAGTTCGCCGATCTTCATGTGCAAGCTCCTGCTGCAACGGTATCAGCCATTTGACTCTCTAGTCGCTACAGGGTTTCCAATCGAGTCCATGAACCCATCGAACGACGCCGCCATCCCGCCGCGCCCGGCCGCCTGCGCATGCCACGGCCACGGCGACAGCATGCCGGCCGCGGCGCCGTGGCGCCTGGGGGCGGCCCTGCTGCTGGCGGTCGCGGCCGAGTCGCTGGCCTTGCTCGCCCCCGAGACGATGGCGGCCCGGCTCTTTGGCATGGGGCTTGCGGCCGTGGCCATCGCCCTGGCCGGGCTGGCCACCTACCGCGAGGGGCTGTCCGCGCTGCGTCGGGGGCGGCTGAGCATCGCTGCGCTGATGGCGGTGGCCGTGAGCGGCGCCTTCCTCATCGGCGAGTGGCCCGAGGCAGCCATGGTGATGGCGCTCTACGCCTGGGCCGAGTGGCTGGAGGCGCGCGCCGTGGACCGCACGCGCCACGCGATCGCGCGCCTGCTCGACCTGGCGCCGCCGAGCGCCGAGATGCGCCAGCCCGGCGGCACCTGGCAAGCCGTTCCCGTGGCCGAGGTGCCGCTGGGCGCCCGGCTGCGCGTGCGGCCCGGCGCGCGCATCCCGCTCGACGGCCTGGTCACCGAAGGTCGCAGCACGGTCGACCAAGCCCCGGTGACCGGCGAGAGCCTGCCGGTGGACAAGGCGGCAGGCGACGCGCTGTTCGCTGGCTCGGTCAACGGCAGCGGCACGCTCGAGTTGCGCGTGACAGCCGTCGCCGGCGACACCACGCTGGCGCGCATCCTGCACGCGGTCGAGCAGGCCCAGGCGCGCCGTGCGCCCACGCAGCGCCTGGTCGACCGCCTGGCGGCTGTCTACACGCCCGCGGTGTTCGCGCTGGCACTGGCCCTGGCCCTGCTCGGGCCCTGGCTCCTGGGCTGGGGCTGGACCGAAGCCGTTTACCGGGCCCTGGTGCTGCTCGTCATCGCCTGCCCCTGCGCGCTCGTGATCGCCACCCCCGTCACCGTGGTCAGCGGCCTGGCGGCCGCCGCCAGGCGCGGCGTCCTGATCAAGGGCGGCGTTCATCTGGAGGGCGCACACCGGCTCAAGGCCATCGCCTTCGACAAGACGGGAACGATCACTGCCGGCCGGCCCCGCCTGGTCGCGACCGAGGTCCTGCCCTCCCCCATTCCCGAAGCGCAGGCGCTGCGCTGGGCCGCCGACCTGGCCGCCCATTCCGACCATCCGGTGGCCCAGGCGATCGCCCGGGTACTGGCCCCTGGCAACGGGGCGCTCGAGGGCTTCACGGCCCTGCCGGGCCGCGGCGTGCAGGCGCGCGCCGACGGCCAGACCCTGGTGCTGGGCAACCACCGCCTGATCGAGGAGCTGGGCCTGTGCGGCGCCGACGTCGAGGCACGCCTGGCGGCCCACGAGGCCCAGGGGCGCACGGTCACCCTGCTGGCGTCCGGGCAGCAGGTGCTGGCCCTGTTCGCGGTGGCCGACACGATCAAGCCCGGCGCGCGCGAGGCGCTGGCCGAGCTGCAGGCCCTGGGCGTGGCCTCGGTCATGCTGAGCGGCGACAACGCGGTCACCGCGCAGACCATCGCCCGCCAAGCCGGCATCGCCGAGGTGCGCGCCGAGCTGCTGCCCGAGGACAAGCTGGCCGCCGTCGCGGACCTGCGCAAGCGCTACGGCCCCACGGCGATGGCAGGCGACGGCATCAACGACGCGCCGGCGCTGGCGCGCGCCGACATCGGCATCGCCATGGGCGCGGCCGGCACCGACGTCGCCATGGAGGCGGCCGATGTGGTGATCATGAACGACGAGCTGCAGCGCATCCCCGAGACCATCCGCCTGTCGCGCCGCACGCGCTCCATCCTATGGCAGAACATCGCCCTCGCCCTGGGCATCAAGCTGCTGTTCCTGGGACTGGCGGTGGAGGGCAGCGCCACCATGTGGATGGCCGTGTTCGCCGACATGGGCGCCAGCCTGCTGGTCGTGGCCAACGGGCTGCGCATGCTGCGCGCGGGCGGCCGGGCCGCGCGCAGCTGATCAGATCGCGACCAGCTGGCGTATGCCCTTGGCCTCCATCTCGCCGGCCGGGCCGCGCGCGATGACCTCGCCGCGCTCCATGACCAGGTAGTCGTCGGCGAGCTCGCGCGCGAAGTCGTAATACTGCTCGCACAGCAGGATGGCCATCTCGCCGCGGTCGGCCAGCATGCGGATCACGCGGCCTATGTCCTTGATGATGCTGGGCTGTATGCCCTCGGTGGGCTCGTCGAGGATCAGCAGCCTGGGGCCGGCGGCCAGCGCGCGCGCGATCGCCAGCTGCTGCTGCTGGCCGCCCGAGAGGTCGCCGCCGCGGCGACCGAGCATCTGCTTGAGCACCGGGAACAGCTCGTAGAGTTCGGCCGGCACGGGCGTGCCGGCGCTCTTGTAGGCCAGGCCCATGCGCAGGTTTTCCTCGACCGTCAGGCGCGCGAAGATCTCGCGGCCCTGCGGCACATAGCCTATGCCGGCGCGCGCGCGCTCGTAGGGCGTGGCCTGGTGGATGGCCTGGCCTTCGAAGTCGATGCTGCCGGTCTTGATGGGCACCAGGCCCATCAGGCTCTTGAGCAGCGTGGTCTTGCCCACGCCGTTACGGCCCAGCAGCACCGTGACCTTGCCCGCCTGGGCCTCGAGGCTCACATCGCGCAGGATGTGCGAGCCGCCGTAGTACTGGTTGATGTTCTTGACGGTCAGCATGGTGGTCTTCCTCCTCCCCCGCTGGGGGAGGATTGAGGTGGGGGCACCGGCATGCCCCTACCACGGCCCTCCCCCAGCGGGGGAGGGAGAGGAAAGAATATCTCAGCGCCCAAGATACACCTCGATCACACGCTCGTCGGCCTGCACCTGGTCCAGCGTGCCCTGGGCCAGCACCGAGCCGTCGCACAGCACGGTGACGATGTCCGAGATGGTCTTGATGAAGCTCATGTCGTGCTCGACCACCATCAGCGAATGCTGGCCCTTGAGCTTGAGGAACAGCTCGGCGGTGCGCGCGGTTTCCTCGTCGGTCATGCCGGCCACGGGCTCGTCGAGCAGCAGCAGCTTGGGGTCCTGCATCAGCAGCATGCCGATCTCCAGCCACTGCTTCTGGCCGTGGCTGAGGTTGCCCGCCATGCGCGCGACACTGGCCTCCAGGTGAATGGTGTGCAGGATCTCGGCCAGGCGGTCGCTCTGGGCCGAATCGAGCCGGAAGAACAGCGACGAGGCCACGCCCTTGTGCGTCTTGAGCGCGAGCTCCAGGTTCTCGAACACGCTGAGCTGCTCGAACACCGTGGGCTTCTGGAACTTGCGGCCTATGCCCAGCTGCGCGATCTCGGGTTCGTTGTGGCGCAGCAGGTCGATGGTGCTGCCGAAGAACACCGTGCCCTGGTCGGGCCGGGTCTTGCCGGTGATGATGTCCATCATCGTGGTCTTGCCGGCGCCGTTGGGGCCGATGACGCAGCGCAGCTCGCCCGGCGCGATGTCCAGCGACAGCTGGTTGATGGCCTTGAAGCCGTCGAAGCTCACGCTGACGTCCTCCAGGTAGAGGATGCGGCCATGCGTGACGTCCACCTCGCCCGGCCGGGCCAGGCGCGAGAAGCCGGCGGCGCGGCCGCCCGACTCGGTCCGGCCCTGAGCCTCCTGCCTTGCGTGCGCCTCGGCGCGGCGTGCGCCCTCCTCCAGCAGGTCCGGCGTCATTTCTGCGTCCCCTTCAATTTCTTCACCAGGCCGACCACCCCGTTGGGCAGGAACAGCGTGACCGCGATGAACAGGGCGCCCAGGAAATACAGCCAGAACTCGGGCGCCGTCACCGTGAGCCAGCTCTTAGCGCCGTTGACGATGAAGGCGCCGACGATGGGGCCGATCAGCGTGGCGCGCCCGCCCACGGCCGCCCAGATGGCGATCTCGATGGAGTTGGCGGCGCTCATTTCGCCGGGGTTGATGATGCCCACCTGCGGCACGTAGAGCGCGCCGGCCACGCCGCACATCACGGCCGAGATCGTCCAGATGGTCAGCTTGTAGGGCAGCGGCGAGTAGCCCGAGAACATGACGCGGCTTTCCGCGTCGCGTATGGCCTGCAGCACGCGGCCGAACTTGGCCGTCACCAGCCAGCGCGCGAACAGGAAGAAGCCCAGCAGGCTCAGGCCGGTCAGCACGAACAGCACCATGCGCATGGATGGCGTGGCGATCGGCAGCCCCAGGATGCGCTTGAAGTCGGTGAAGCCGTTGTTGCCGCCGAAGCCGGTCTCGTTGCGGAAGAACAGCAGCATGGCGGCGAAGGTCATGGCCTGGGTGATGATCGAGAAGTACACGCCCTTGATGCGCGAGCGGAAGGCGAAGTAGCCGAACACGAAGGCCACCAGGCCCGGCACCGCGACGATGAGGAGCAGGGTGGCGAGGAAGCTGTCTGAGAAGGTCCAGTGCCAGGGCAGCTCCTTCCAGTCCAGGAACACCATGAAGTCCGGCAGATCGCTCTTGTAGTTGCCGTCGCGGCCGATCTGGCGCATCAGGTACATGCCCATGGCGTAGCCGCCGAGCGCGAAGAACAGGCCATGGCCCAGGCTCAGGATGCCGGTGTAGCCCCAGATCAGGTCCATGGCCAGGGCGCAGATGGCGTAGCACATGATCTTTCCGACCAGGGCCACGGCGTAGTCGCTGAGGTGGAACATGCTGTCCTGCGGCACCACCAGGTTCAGCAAGGGCGCGAGCGCGCAGACCACGATCAGGGCAAGGATGAAGGCGCTCCAGCCCATGCGGCTGAGCAACGCCGGCCGGGCGGGCAGGGCAATCGCCGTGCCGGTCATGGGATTCGCTGGAACTGCGACAGGCTCGACCTGCACGGCACTTTGTTCGATGTCTCGTTTCATCATCAGGCCTCCGCGCTGCGGCCCTTCATCGCGAAGATGCCCTGCGGCCGCTTCTGGATGAAGACGATGATGAAGACCAGCACCGCGATCTTGGCCAGCACCGCGCCGGTCCAGCCTTCCAGCAGCTTGTTGATGATGCCCAGCCCCAGGGCCGCATAGACCGTTCCGGCCAGCTGCCCGACGCCGCCCAGCACCACCACCATGAAGGCGTCGACGATGTAGCTCTGGCCCAGGTCGGGCCCCACGTTGCCGACCTGGCTCAGCGCGCAGCCGGCCAGGCCGGCGATGCCCGAGCCGAGGGCGAAGGCGTAGGTGTCTATGCGCGCCGTGTTGACGCCCATGCAGGAGGCGATCGGACGGTTCTGCGTGACGCCGCGCACGAACAGGCCCAGGCGCGTGCGGCCGATCAGGAAGGCCATGCCCAGCAGCACCGCCGCGGCGAAGGCGACGATCACCAGCCGGTTCCAGGGCAGCGTGAGGTTGGACAGCAGCTGCAGGCCGCCGCTCATCCAGGACGGGTTCTCCACGCCCACGTTCTGCGCGCCGAACAGGCTGCGCACGCCCTGCATCAGCACCAGGCTGATGCCCCAGGTGGCCAGCAGGGTCTCGAGCGGGCGGCCGTAGAGGAAGCGCAGCACGCCGCGCTCGAGCACGGCGCCGACCCCGGCCGAGGCCAGGAAGGCCACGGGCAGCGCCGCGACCAGGTACCAGTCGAAGGCGCCGGGCAGGTATTTCTGGAACAGGCCCTGCACCACGTAGGTGGCGTAGGCGCCGATCATCATGAGCTCGCCGTGCGCCATGTTGATCACGCCCATCAGTCCGTAGGTAATGGCCAGGCCCAGCGCCACCAGCAGCAGGATGGAGCCCAGGCTGATGCCGGAGAACAGCGCGCCTAGCTTGTCGCCCCAGACCAGGGCCTCCTCGATGGCGCGCAGCGAGGCCTGTAGCTGGGTCTTCACATCGGCCTCGGTCTCGGCCGCCAGGCGCTGGTTGAGCAGCAGCTTGGTCTCGGGCGTCTTGCTCTCGGCCAGCGCGCGGGCCGCCTCGAGGCGCCTGGCCTTGTCCTCGCTGCCCAGCAGCGCGGCGGCACGGGCCAGCTGCAGCTGGATGCGGATGGCGTCCCGGCTCTCGGCGGCCAGCGCCTTGTCCAGCAGGGGCAGCCGGGATTCGTCGGGCTCCTTGAGCAGGGCCATCACCGCCGCCAGGCGCTGCCTGTCGTCCTTGCTGAAGAGCTTGAGGCCGGCCAGCGCGGTGTCGAGCTCGCCGCGCATGCGGTTGTTGTTGATGACGTCCTCGGCGCTGTCCGGCACGGCCAGCTCGGCGCCGCTCACCGGGTCCGACCCCTTGCCGTCGCGCACCACCAGCACCTGGTCGCCGGCCAGCTTCACCGCGTCATCGGCCAGGGCCTGGATGAAGGCGGCGGTCTTGTCGTCGGCGCTGGCGACGAGCCGGTTCAGGGCCTCGACGCGGGCATCGGTCTCGCCCACGGCCAGCGCGCGGGCCTCGTCGGCGGTCAGGGCATGAACCCATCCCGAAAAAAGAAGCGCCGTTAGCAATAACAGTGGACGAAACATAGGTGTCGTGGAGTAACAGTGTGCGCCAGGGCGCGCCGCGCATGGCCGCCCAAAGCGGCCGCGCCGCCCCCTTGAGGGGGAAGCGGCCGCAGGCCGCCTCGGGGGTGGGCTTACTTCTTGGCGACGCTCGTGCCCTTCTCGGGCTCGTCCTTCTTCTTGTCGTTGCCCTCGATATAGGGGCTCCAGGGCTTGGCCTTGACCGGGCCCGGGGTCTTCCAGACCACGTTGAACTGGCCGTCGGCCTTGATCTCGCCGATGAACACCGACTTGTGCAGGTGGTGGTTCTTCTCGTCCATCTTGGAGACGATGCCGCTGGGCGCCTTGAAGGTCTGGCCGGCCATGGCGGCGATGACCTTGTCCACCTCGGTGGTCTTGGCCTTCTCGACGGCCTGCTTCCACATGTTGATGCCGATGTAGGTGGCTTCCATCGGGTCGTTGGTCAGCGGCTTGTCCTTGTGGCCGGCGATGCCCTTGGCCTTGGCGTAGGCGGCCCATTTCTTGGTGAACTCGGTGTTGGCCGGGTTCTTGATCGACATGAAGTAGTTCCAGGCCGCCAGGTGGCCGACCAGGGGCTTGGTGTCCACGCCGCGCAGCTCCTCCTCACCGACCGAGAAGGCCACCACCGGCACGTCCTTGGCCTTGAGGCCCGCGTTGCCGAGCTCCTTGTAGAAGGGCACGTTGGAGTCGCCGTTGATGGTGGAGACCACGGCGGTCTTGCCGCCAGCCGAGAACTTCTTGATGTCGGCGACGATGGTCTGGTAATCGCTGTGGCCGAAGGGCGTGTACTTCTCGTCGATGTCGGCGTCCTTCACGCCCTTGGACTTGAGGTAGGCGCGCAGGATCTTGTTGGTGGTGCGCGGATAGACGTAGTCCGTGCCCAGCAGTACCCAGCGCTTGGCACCGCCGCCGTCCTTGCTCATCAGGTAGTCGACCGCGGGAATCGCCTGCTGGTTGGGCGCGGCGCCGGTGTAGAACACGTTCTTGGACAGCTCCTCGCCCTCGTACTGCACCGGGTAGAACAGCAGGCCGTTGAGTTCCTCCACCACTGGCAGCACGGACTTGCGCGACACGCTGGTCCAGCAGCCGAAGATCACGGCCACCTTGTCCTGGGTCAGCAGCTGCTTGGTCTTCTCGGCGAACAGCGGCCAGTTGGAAGCCGGGTCGACCACCACGGGCTCGAGCTTCTTGCCCAGCACGCCGCCCTTGGCGTTGATCTCGTCGATCGCCATCAGCACGGTGTCCTTGAGCACGGTCTCGGAAATCGCCATGGTGCCGGACAGGCTGTGCAACACGCCGACCTTGATGGTGTCTGCGGCCTGGGCCGGCAGCACGCTCCAGCCCGCGAGCGCGGTGGCGGCCGCGAGGGCCTTGAGGGTGAATCGACGTTGCATCTGAGCTACTCCTGCGAAGTGGATCGGTTGAAGTTCGCTTGGAAGCGCTCGAGACGAGGCGCCTTCCAGCGGACAGGTCCATGCTAGGGTTGGCCCGAAGTTCCGGAAATACGGCACATGGCGTACGCGGCGGACAAGGCAGGGCGATGGCCCGGAGGGCCGCCCGGGCGGCGCGGGTTCAGCGCAGCGGCCGGGCGCCCTGCTGAACGACCACCTTGTCGCGTTCGATGATGCGGCGGAATGGCTCGCCGGTGGTGGCCCAATCGACCAGGTCGACCTTCCAGGGCAGGTCGGACTCGGAAAAAGCCTCGGCCAGGGCCGCCAGCGTCGCCAACGGAAGAGGCTGGCCGGCGATGATGGCGAGGTCGAGGTCGGAATAGGGCTTCGCCGTTCCGGTCGCGCGCGAGCCGAAGGCCCAGACCTCGGCCTGCGCCACATGCCGGCGCAGGATGTCGCGCACGATGCGCCAGTGCTCGGGGCGCATCGTGCGCGGCGGGGCGTCGTCCGGCAATGTCATGCCAGCCTGGCCTTCAACTGGTCCCGCAGGTGCGCTGCTTCTGCGAGAAAGGCCGGGATGCCGGCCACCACGTCGAGCGCCACGTCTTCGTCGTAGGTGTGGCTGGTCTTGCCGCGCATTTCGCGGTACTGGCGCCAGACTGGCCAATCGCTTCGCAGAAGGCCATGCTCGTTGCCCGTGCGAATGAGGTCCTGGAACGGCATGCCGTCGTACTGCGCCGGCGTGGGCGATACCGCCTCCAGGTAGCGCTTGAGCATCTTGTGGCTGAGCTCGTAGGTGAACGCGAAACGCTGGATCAGGCCATCGCGGATCTGCGTGTCGGAAACGTCCAGGCGATAACGCGCGAGCCCTTCGTCGAGTCGGACAATGGCTTTGTCCAGCGGGCTGATGTCCAGGGTCATGGTGCGCCTCCCCCTGCATTGTCCCTCAGCCGGCCCGCCCGGGGCACGGCTCATACCGACTTGCGATCAGAAGTACAAGAAGAAGTCAGAAGTCCCTCGCTGCGTCGAGTATGGCGGGGAGGGCGGGCGAACGGCTCCGTTCATGTCCCCCGACGAGGGCGTGCCGGCGCCGGGGAACATGAACGGAACACGGCACCGCGTCGCAGCGCGATGAGGCTATCTCATTGAATGCAAAACCGTATCAGCCCTCGAACTGCGGATGCAGCTGCCTCATGCGCTTGAGCGCCATGGCGGCCGCAGCGGTGCGGGTCTCGACGCCGAGCTTGGCGAACACGCGCTCCAGGTGCTTCTTCACCGTGGCCGGGCTGGCGCCCAGGATGTCGGCGATGTCGCGGTTGATCTTGCCCTTGACCAGCCAGTACAGCACCTCGGCCTCGCGCGCCGTGAGCAGGAAGGCCAGGCGCATGGACTCGACGACCTGGTCGTCCGAGACCTCGCGCATCACGACCAGCCAGTCGCCGCCGCCGGCGCTGTCGCCAACCTGCTGGTGCAGCCTGAAGGACAGGCGCCGCGCGCCCTGCTCCAGGGTCAGGCGCGGCGGCTCGGCACGTGCATCGGGGGCGTGGCCGTCCGCGAGCAGGCGCGCCAGCCAGGCCCGCACCGGCTCGGGCGCGAGGGGCGAGGCCGGCCCGAACCAGGCCGCCAGCAGCTCGCGCGCCAGCGGCGTCTGCCACAGCAGGCGGCCGTCGCCGGCGCGCACCGTGAGGCTGGCGTAGCCGAAGGCGTCGAGCGCGTTGCGCGCCTGGTGGGCCTGGCTCGCGGCCTGGCGCGCCTGGCGCGCGCCGCCCAGGTGCACGCCCATGCGCGCCAGCACCTCGCGCGGCTTGATCGGCTTGGTCACGTAGTCCACGCCGCCGGCCGCCAGCGCGGCCACCAGGTGCTCGGTCTCGGTCAGCCCGGTCATGAAGATGATGGGGATGTGCGCGGTCTGCGGCGCGGCCTTGAGCCGGCGCGCGACCTCGAAGCCGTCCATGCCGGGCATCATGGCGTCGAGCAGCACGATGTCGGGCAGGGCCTGGGCGGCGCGCTGCAGCGCCGCCTCGCCGTGCGTGGCGACCAGCACCGTGTAGCCCGACTCGTCCAGGGCGTCGTGCAGCAGGGCCAGGTTGTCGGGCACGTCGTCGACGATCAGCACCAGGTCGCCGCCGGCGCGGTCCAGCACGGCCCGGGGCGCGATGTCAGGCGGTACGGGATGCATGGCGTGCCTGCTGAAGAATCCGGCCCATGGCCTCGAACTGGAACTGGCGCGCCAGCTCGCGCATGGCCTGCACGAAGGCGGCGTGCGCGGGCTGGCTGCGCTCGATCTCGTCCAGGCTGTTGAGGATGCCGCGGTAGTAGCCCAGGGCCACGCCTTGCTCCAGCGCGGCCAGGGCGGCGGCGGCGGGATAGCTGAGCTCCTGCGGCGGCGCCGGCGCGGCCGGCAAGGCCGCAGCCGTGGCGCCGGCTGCCTCGTCCAGCCAGACCAATCCCAGGCGGCGCTCCAGCCAGTCCAGCAGCTCGCTGTGGCGCACCGGCTTGACCAGGAAGTCCTCGGGCCTGATGCCCAGGGCGTTGTCCAGCCCCTTGTCGAATGCGTTGGCCGAGACGATGGCGCAGTGGACCTCGGCCAGCTCCATCTGCCGGATGCGGCGCAGCGTCTCCCAGCCGTCTATGCCGGGCATGGCCAGGTCCAGGAAAACCACGTCCGGGCGGTAGCCGGCCGCCAGCAGGTCCAGCGCATCGTGGCCGTTGGCGGCCTGGCGCAGCCCGAAGCCCAAGGGCGCTAGCAACTCGACCAGCAGCTCGCGGTCGGCCTCCTCGTTGTCCACCACCAGGATGCGGCGGCGCGGCCCCGCATAGCCGCGCCGCGGCCGCGCGGCACTCGCGGCGGGCGGCGGCAGCGCCTCGGCGTGCAGCTCGGGCAGGAACAGCTTGACGTGGAACACCGAACCGGCGCCGGGCCGGCTGGTGACCGAGAGTTCGCCGCCCATCAGCGCGGTCAGCATCTTGGCAATCGTCAGGCCCAGGCCCGCGCCGGGCACCGCGGCCGCGGCACTGCCGCCGCGCGCGAAGGGCTCGAAGACCTGCTCGATCTCCTCGGACGTGAGGCCCGGGCCGGTGTCCTCTATGTCCAGCCAGGCCATCTCGCGCGCATAGCGCGCGCGCAGCGTGACGGTGCCCTCGGCCGTGAACTTGATCGCGTTGCCCAGCAGGTTGATCAGGATCTGGCGCAGGCGCTTCTCGTCGGCGCGCACCCACTCGGGGATCACGCCCTGCAGCTCGAAGCGGAAGGCCAGCCCCTTGGCCGCGGCCTGCAGCTCGAACAGGCCGGCCAGCTCGTGCAGGCCGTCGGCGAAGCGCATGGGCGCAACTTGAAGCGCCAGCTTGCCCGACTCGATGCGCGCAATGTCCAGCGTACCCTCGATCAGCGACAGCAGGTGCTCGCCGCCGCGCCGGATCACGTTGACCGCCTGCCGGCGATGCGGCGGCACGCTGGCGTCCTCGCCCATGAGCTGGGCGTAGCCGAGGATGCTGTTGAGCGGCGTGCGCAGCTCGTGGCTGATGGCGCTGATGTAGCGGCTCTTGGCCTGGTTGGCCTGGTCGGCCGCGAGCTTGGCCCGCTCCGCCTGGAGCTTGGCCTTCTGCAGGGCCTCGTCGGTCTGGCGGTGCAACGCCACCTCGCGCACCAGCAGGCCGGTCTGGCGGTTGGACTCCTCCTGCGCCACCTGGCGGCTCTTGTGCGCCAGCACCAGCCACCAGGCCACGATGCCGGCGACCAGCAGCAGGGCCAGGTAGGCCTTGAGAAAGCCCGAGCGCAGCGCCGTATGCGGCGCCTGCATCAGCTCGGTGTCGGTGGCCGCCAGCACCAGGGTCTGCAGCTCCTGCCGGTACAGCAGGCCGAACACCGTGGCCAGCAGCGGCGCGATCAGCAGCATCAGCAGCAGGAAATGGCCCAGCCCGGTGTCCAGATAGGGCCAGACGCGGCGCGGCAGCAGCCAGCGCAGCGCGGCCGACCATTGGGCCGACAGGCTGGCCTGCGGCTTGCAGAGGTCGCCGCAGCGCGCGTCCAGCGTGCAGCACAGCGAGCAGATCGCGCCGCGGTAGGCCGGGCAGTGCGCCATGTCGGGCGCCTCGTATTCGCGCTCGCAGATCACGCAGCGCTGCGGCGCCGCGCCCAGGTAGGCTCCCTCCCCCTCCGACGGCATCTTTGGTTCGGGACCACGCGCCAGGTAGTAGCGCCCGCGCGTGGCCCAGGCCAGCAGCGGCGAGACCACGAAGGCCGTGCACAACGCGATCAGCGCCGAGAAGGCCTGGGCCAGCGGCCCGAAGGCGCCCAGGTGGGCGCTGATCGACAGCCCCGAGGCCAGGGCCATGGCGCCCACGCCGACCGGGTTGATGTCGTAGAGATAGGCTCTCTTGAACTCGATGCCGGGCGGCGACAGGCCCAGCGGCTTGTTGACCACCAGGTCGGCCACCACGGCCATGATCCAGGCGATGGCGATGTTGGCGTACAGGCCCAGCACGCCGCCCAGGGCCTGGAACACGTCCATCTCCATCAGCATGAAGGCGATCAAGGTGTTGAACACCACCCAGACCACGCGCCCGGGATGGCTGTGCGTGAGGCGCGAGAAGAAATTCGACCAGGCCAGCGAGCCCGCGTAGGCATTGGTCACGTTGATCTTGAGCTGCGAGATCACGACGAACAGCGCGGTCGCGGCCACCGCCCAGCCGTAGTGCGGAAACACGTACTCGTAAGCGGCCAGGTACATCTGGTTGGGGTCGACCGCACGCTCGAGCGGCACCATGTGGGTGATGGCGAGGTAGGCCAGCAGGGCCCCGCCCAGCATCTTGACCACGCCCAGCAGCACCCAGCCCGGGCCGCCGGCCAGCACGCCCAGCCACCAGCGCCGGCGCGTCGCAGGCGTGCAGGCGGGCATGAAGCGCAGGTAGTCGGCCTGCTCGCCCATCTGCGTGATCAGCGCGATGCCCACCGTGAGCGCGGCACCGAAAAGGTGCGAATCAAAGGTGGCGTCGCGGCCGGACTCACCGCCATAGTGCGTCACCCCGGCAAATGCACCAGGATCGCGCAGCAGCACATAGACGAAGGGCACGACCAGCATGACCAGCCACAGCGGCTGGGTCCACAGCTGCAGCCGACTGATGGCCGAAACGCCATGGGTCACCAGCGGGATCACCACCAGGGCGCAGACCCCGTAACCCCAGGCCGGCGGGATGCCCAGCGCGAGCTCGAGCGCGTAGGCCATGACGGCGGCCTCGAGGGCGAAGAAGATGAAGGTGAACGAGGCGTAGATCAGCGAGGTGAGCGTCGAGCCTATGTAGCCGAAGCCGGCGCCCCGCGTCAGCAAATCCATGTCCACGCCGTAGCGCGCCGCGTAGACGCTGATCGGCAGGCCGGCACCGAAGATGATCAGGCCGGTGGCGAGGATGGCCCAGAAGGCGTTGACGAAGCCGTACTGCACCAGCAGGGTCGCGCCCACGGCCTCCAGGATCAGGAAGGAGGCGGCGCCGAAGGCGGTGTTGGCCACGCGCCAGGTCGACCAGCGCCGAAAGCGCTGGGGCGCGTAGCGCAGGGCGTAGTCCTCCAGGGTCTCGCGCGCCACCCAGGCGTTGTAGTCGCGCCGCACCTTGACCACCTGCTGCGGCGGATCGGGCAGGGCCTCGCGCGCCGGCGCGTGGTCGGGGGGCGAGGAGGCGTCGGCGGCGGGCGTCATGGCAGGAACAGGACCCGGCGTGCAGTTTCCATGCCATGGTGCGGCGCGCCATGCCCCGTTCGGCGTATGGCCGGGTACGGGCTTTGCTGACTATGATGCGGGCACTGCCGCCCACCCCGCCTGCCATGGAACTGACGCCCCGCGAAAAAGACAAGCTGCTGATCTTCACCGCCGCCCTGCTGGCCGAGCGCCGCAAGGCGCGCGGCCTCAAGCTCAACTACCCCGAGGCCGTGGCCCTGATCTCGGCCGCCGTGATGGAGGGCGCACGCGACGGCAAGACCGTGGCCCAGCTGATGAGCGAGGGCCGCAGCGTGCTCGCGCGCGAGGATGTGATGGACGGCGTGGCCGAGATGATTCCCGACATCCAGGTCGAGGCCACCTTTCCCGACGGCACCAAGCTCGTCACCGTGCACCAGCCCATCGTCTGACCCGAGGCACCCCATGAAAAGAACCATTTCCGCCCTGCTTTTCACCCTGGCCGCCTCGTCGGCCGCCCTGGCCCATGGCGGCCACGGCCTGTCCGGCCCGCACGGCCATGCCACTGACGTCTGGGGCTTCGTTTTCGTGGGCGCGCTGGCCGTGCTCGCGCTCTGGCTGTCGCGCGGCGGCAAATAAGGGAAAGAAGAGGTCTCATGATCCCCGGCGAACTGCTGATCGACGACGGCGACCACCCCCTGAACCCCGGACGGCGCAGCCTGAGCCTGGTGGTCAGGAACACCGGCGACCGGCCCATCCAGGTCGGCTCGCACTACCACTTCGCCGAGACCAACGCGGCGCTGGCTTTCGACCGCGGCGCCGCGCGCGGCATGCGGCTGAACATCGCCTCGGGCACGGCCGTGCGCTTCGAGCCCGGCCAGCAGCGCACCGTGGAGCTGGTGGACTATGCCGGCGAGCGCGTGGTCTACGGCTTCCGCGGACTGACCCAGGGAAAACTCTGACATGGCAACGATTGGCAAACGCGCCTACGCCGAGATGTTCGGCCCCACCGTCGGCGACCGGGTCCGCCTGGCCGACACCGAGCTGATCGTCGAGGTCGAGCAGGACTACACCTTGCGCGCCGGCGGCTACGGCGAAGAGGTGAAGTTCGGCGGCGGCAAGACCATACGCGACGGCATGGCGCAGAGCCAGCGCACCCGGGACCAGGGCGCGATGGACTGCGTGCTGACCAACGCCCTGATCCTGGACCACTGGGGCATCGTCAAGGCCGACATAGGCCTCAAGGGCGGGCGCATCGCGGCCATAGGCAAGGCCGGCAACCCCGACACCCAGCCCGGCGTCGACATCGTGATCGGCCCCGGCACCGAGATCATCAGCTGCGAGGGCAGCATCGTCACCGCCGGCGGCATAGACACCCACATCCACTTCATCGCGCCGCAGCAGATCGAGGAGGCGCTGGCCAGCGGCGTCACCACCATGATAGGCGGCGGCACCGGCCCGGCCACCGGCACCTTCGCCACCACCTGCACGCCCGGACCCTGGAACCTCGAGCGCATGCTGCAGGCGGCCGACGCCTTCCCGA
The DNA here is from genome assembly GCA_005503335.1 of Comamonadaceae bacterium 2FH. GTDB lineage: Bacteria > Pseudomonadota > Gammaproteobacteria > Burkholderiales > Burkholderiaceae_C > SCMQ01. Next base: position 51,341 of record SCMQ01000017.1, on the reverse strand, counting down.
TGAACCTGGGCTTCCTGGGCAAGGGCAATGCCAGCCTGCCCGCGGCGCTGCACGAGCAGATCGCCGCCGGCGCGATCGGCCTCAAGCTGCACGAGGACTGGGGCACCACCCCGGCCGCGATCGACAACTGCCTCTCGGTGGCCGAGGACACCGACACCCAGGTCGCGATCCACACCGACACGCTCAACGAGTCGGGCTTCGTCGAGGACACGGTGGCCGCCTTCAAGGGCCGCACCATCCACACCTTCCACACCGAGGGCGCGGGCGGCGGCCACGCGCCCGACATCCTCAAGGTGGTGGGCGAGGCCAACGTGCTGCCCTCCTCGACCAACCCGACCCGGCCCTACACCATCAACACGCTGGACGAGCATGTGGACATGCTGATGGTCTGCCACCACCTGGACCCGGCCATCGCCGAGGACCTGGCCTTCGCCGAAAGCCGCATCCGCAAGGAGACCATCGCGGCCGAGGACATCCTGCACGACCTGGGCGCGATCAGCATGTTCAGCTCCGACAGCCAGGCCATGGGCCGCGTCGGCGAGGTGATCCTGCGCTGCTGGCAGACCGCGCACAAGATGAAGCAGCAAAGGGGCAAGCTGCGAGGATCAGGAACCGACGCAAGCGTCGGGGACACCGACCGCCACGACAACTTCCGCGTCAAGCGGTATCTCGCCAAGCTGACGATCAACCCCGCGATCGCGCACGGCATCAGCCACGAGGTCGGCAGCATCGAGGTCGGCAAATGGGCCGACCTGGTGGTCTGGAAGCCGGCTTTCTTCGGCGTCAAGCCGGCGCTGATCCTCAAGGGCGGCTTCATCGCCCTGGCCGCCATGGGCGACCCCAACGCCAGCATCCCCACGCCGCAGCCCGTGCATTACCGGCCGATGTTCGGCGCCTTCGGCGGCGCCCTCGCCCGCGGCTCGCTGAGCTTCGTCTCGCAGGCCGGCCTGGCCGCCGGCATCAAGGAGCGCTTCGGCCTGGCCAAGACCCTGGCGGCCGTGAAGGGCATACGCGGCGTGGGCAAGCGCCACATGATCCACAACGACTACGCGCCGCGCATGGAGGTCGACGCCCAGACCTATGCCGTGCGCGCCGACGGCCATCTGCTGACCTGCGAGCCGGCCCGCAGCCTGCCCATGACGCAACGCTACTTCCTGTTCTGATGCTGTCCGTATCCAAGCTCATTGCGCGCGGCCAGGGCCTGGCCGCTCCCCTGCTCAGGCGCGCCGCCACGGTCGAACTCGACTGGGACGTACGGCAGAAGAGCCGCTTCTCGGCCACCGACTCCACGGGCCGCGAGCTCGGCGTGTTCCTGCCGCGCGGCAGCGTGGTGCGCGGCGGCGACGTGCTGGTGGCGGAGGACGGCTCGCTGGTGCGCGTGCTCGCGGCAGCCCAGCCGGTGCTGCTCATCACGCCCTGCGCCGAGCACGGCTCGCCCTTCGACCTGACCCGCGCGGCCTACCACCTGGGCAACCGCCATGTGGCGATCGAGCTGCAGCCCGACCACCTGAAGATCGAGCCCGACCATGTGCTGGCCGACATGCTGCGCGCCATGCACCTGACGGTGCAGGAGACCCGGGCCGCCTTCGAGCCCGAGGGCGGGGCCTACGGCGGCCACGGTGGTCACGGTCACGGTCACGACCATGGCCACGACCACGGGCATTCCCACGACCACGGCGACCACCACCACTGATGCGCGAACGCGCCACGCCCCTGCCGGCGCCCAGCCTGCTGCAGCTGATCTGGCTGGCCTCGCCGGCCCTGCCGGTGGGCGGCTTCTCCTATTCCGAGGGCCTGGAAAGCGCCGTCGAGCGCGCCGGCGTCGCCTCCGAGGCCGCGGCCGCGGACTGGCTGCTGGCCCAGCTGCAGCTCACGCTGGCGCGCGGCGACCTGGCCGTGCTCGCCAAGGCCGTTCCGGCCTGGCGGCGCGGCGACCTGGCCCATCTGCGCGAGCTCAACGACTGGGTGCTGCAGACCCGCGAGACCCGCGAGATGCGACTGCAGACCGAGCAGATGGGACGCTCCCTGCTCGACTGGCTGCGCAACCAGGACGCGAACCGGCCCGAGCGCCAGGCTGACCTCCAGGCCCTGGCCGCGATGGACCCGAGCTACCCCCTGGCCTTCGCGCTCGCGGCCTCGCGCACCCTGGCGCCGGTGCGCGAGGTCCTGCTGGCCTATGCCTTCGGCTGGGCCGAGAACATGGTGCAGGCCGCGCTCAAGGCCGTGCCGCTGGGCCAGAGCGCGGGCCAGCGTATCCTGGCCCGGCTGGCCGACCAGATCCCGGCGGCGGCCGACCAGGCGCTGGCCCTGATGGACAGCGAGCGCCAGGCCTTCTCGCCTCGCCTCGCCATCCTCTCGGCCCAGCACGAAACCCAGTACTCGAGGCTTTTCCGATCATGAACCTGCACCACATCCCGAACCGCACCAAGAAGCTGCCGCCCCTGCGCGTGGGCATAGGCGGGCCGGTCGGCTCCGGCAAGACCACCCTGCTCGAGATGCTCTGCAAGGCCATGCGCGAGCGCTACGACCTGGTCGCCATCACCAACGACATCTACACCAAGGAAGACCAGCGCCTGCTCACCGTGAGCGGCGCGCTGCCGGCCGAGCGCATCCTGGGCGTGGAGACCGGCGGCTGCCCGCACACCGCGATCCGCGAGGACGCCTCGATCAACCTCGAGGCCATAGACCGCATGCTGGCCCAGTTTCCCGAAGCCGATGTGGTGTTCGTCGAGTCCGGCGGCGACAATCTGGCCGCCACCTTCAGCCCCGAGCTCAGCGACCTCACGATCTACGTGATCGACGTGGCCGCGGGCGAGAAGATCCCGCGCAAGGGCGGCCCCGGCATCACCAAGAGCGACCTGTTCGTGATCAACAAGACCGACCTCGCACCCCATGTGGGCGCGGACCTGGCCGTGATGGAGGCCGATACGCTGCGCATGCGCCAGGGCAAACCCTATGTGATGACCAACCTCAAGACCCGGGACGGCCTGGACCAGGTAGTCCGCTTCATCGAACAGCGGGGCATGCTGGCGACCGTTTGATCTCTGGCGAGGACTTTCGATGTACAACTCCCCGGACACCCGCATAATCCGGTCGACGGGCGTCACTTGCTTCAGAATGGGACGCATTCTGCCGAAAAAGGGGTATGGTGCGCGAATTGCGGCAATTCAAGCGGCTTCAGACAAGGGCCGGCCAGTGGCATGACGGTTTGGACAGGGTCCTGCGGGCCCTGTCCATTTACGCGCTGCCCGTGGCGATCGCGCTGCTGTCCCTGATCGCGCTGCTGTTCTGGCAACCGCAGCACCCCCAGCCCGAGGCCAGGGCGCTGGACTTCCGCGTGCTCGAGGACGGCAATGCCGCCCTGACGCCGGCCCAGGCGCTGGCGCAGCTGCCGGCCCAGCCGCTGGTGGCGCGCCACGACACACGCCTGTCCGAGGCGCCGCGCTGGCTGCTGTTCAGCGCCGAACGCCGGCCGGACGAACCGGCCCAGGCCATCGAGTTCACGTCGCGCCATACCGTGGCCCTGGCCTGCTGGGATGCCGCCAGCCTGCGCCCGCTGGGAGAGGCGGATCGGCGAGCCACGACCGGCCCCCTGTCGCAGGTCAAGGCCGGCTTCGCACTGAGCCTCAACCCGGCAGCGGCTGAGCAAGGCATCCTATGCAAAGTCCGCTCGGTCGGCCCCGCGCGCCTGACGCTGCTCCAGTGGCCCACGGCCCGGCTGCATCTGGCCGCCGAGGACTTCCACCGCAATTCAGGCCTGCTCGACGGCGGCCTGATCGTGCTGGCCCTGTTCGTCTTCATCACGGCCCTGATCAACCGCAACGGCACTTATGTGCTGTTCGCGGCTTGGCTGGTGCTGAACTTGCGCATGGGTGCGCTGTCGGCGGGCTGGGACACGCAATGGCTGGGAAGGCTGGCTCCGCACGAGTGGCTCATCCAAGGTCGCCTGGTCACCATCGCCTTGTTCTATATCGCGACGGTGACGCTGTTCAAGGCTATGTTCCAGGAAGACCTGGTCAAGGTGGGCTATAAGTACCTTCTGAAGGCCCTGCAGTGGACTTGCCCGCCCTTGCTGGTGCTGTCGATGGTATTGCCCTACAAGCTGTTCCTGCCACTGGTCTGGACTGCTGCCGCCTTCGGCATCTCCATCCTCGTGTTCTATCTGGTCCGCATCCTGCAACTGAGCCGGTCGCCAGTGGCGATATGGTATGGCCTGTCGATCGCCACCACCCTGTTCGCCAGCCTCTACGAGGTGATCTCGGCCGCCCTGGGCCTGCAGAACTTCATCGGCGCGATCAACAGCGTCACGGCCGCGCTGTCGTCCAGCCTGCTGGCCTCGCTGGCCATTGCGGCGCAGATGCGGCAGGAGCACGACCAGAAGCTCGAGGCCCAGGCCGAGCTGCAGCACACCTACGAGGCGATTCCCATCGGCCTGTTCGCCCTGGACCTGAACGGCCAGTTCACCAACGCCAACCCGGCGCTGACCGCCATGCTGGGTACCGAGGTGCTCGCACCCGGACGCAATGCCTGGCAGCAGCATTTCAGCGAGGCCGACTGGCTGCGCCTGCACTGGCTGGTCAACAGCCAGAAGGAGGCCGAGCTCGAGATCGAAGGCCGGCCGGAAGAGGCCGGCGCCGCGCCCCGGCGCTTCCTGGTCCGGGCCACGCTGGCGCGCGAGCGCATCGAGGGCTCGCTGCAGGACGTCACCGAGAAGTCGCGCGCCACCGCCCACCTGGAGTTCCTGGCCCAGCACGATCCGCTGACCAAGGCGCTGAACCGCCGCGGCACCGAAGCCGCGCTGGCGCAGGCCCTGCAGCAGCTCGAGCAACAGGAGACGCCCCTGACCCTGGCCTACCTGGACCTGGACCGCTTCAAGCTGATCAACGACCTGTACGGCCACCTGGTCGGCGACGAGGTGCTGCAGCAGGTCTGCGCGCGCATCAACACCGTGATCTCGGGCGAGATGCGGCTCGGCCGGGTCGGCGGCGACGAGTTCGTGATCGTGCTGCCGGGCACCAAGATCGCGCTGGCCGCGTTGATCTGCCGCGGCATCGTCGATGCGATCGGCAGCACGCCCTACCAGGTGGGGGAGCAGGCATTTCATGTGGTGGGCTCGATGGGCCTGATCGAGGTCGGCGCCGGCACCTCGAGCAAGGACGCGGTCTCGACCGCCGACCGTGCCTGCCGCGAGGCCAAGGCCGGCCACAGCGACAACCTGGTGGTGTACGAGAAGAACTCCAAGGTGTTCCGCGAGCACGAGGACGAGCTGCGCCTGGTGGCCCACCTGGCCACGCCCGACGCCACGGCGGGCTTCTACCTCGAGATGCAGCCCATCATGTCGCTCAAGGCGCCCTACCAGTCGCTCAACTTCGAGGTGCTGCTGCGCATGCGCGACCCCCAGGGCCAGTTCGTGCCCACGGCACGCGTGATCGCGGCGGCCGAGAACAGCGGCCGCATGGGCATGATAGACCGCTGGGTCCTGACTACCACGCTGAACTGGATCCAGGCCCACCTGCCGCGGCTGGCGCAAACCCGCTTCGTCTGCATGAACCTCAGCGGCTCCTCGCTGAACGACGAGAAGTTCATCCAGGACGTGTTCGCACAGCTCGAGCAGCACCGCGACATCGCGCCGCGCCTGTGCCTGGAGATCACCGAGAGCGTGGCCCTGCACGACATCGAGAAGACGCGGCAGTTCATCGACCAGGTGCGGGCCTACGGCGCCAAGGTGGCGCTGGACGACTTCGGCGCCGGCTACACCTCGTTCTCCTACCTCAAGGACCTGCCCAGCGACCTGCTGAAGATCGACGGCAGCCTGATCGTCAACATCAACCACCATCCGGCCAACGTGTCCATCGTCGAAGCCATCGTCAGCCTGGGGCGCAACCTGGGCATGAAGACCGTGGCCGAATGGGCCGAGGACCACGCCGCGGTGCAGACCCTGGCCGAGATCGGCGTCGACTATGTCCAGGGCTACGCCATCGCCCGCCCGCTGGCAGCCGAGCGGCTGCTGCGGGCCAGCTCGTCGGCCAGCTTCATCGAGGACCAGGCGCTGATCCAGTTGATCAGAGCGCTGAGCCAGTCCGAGCACCCCCTGCCCAAGGAGCCCGGCTTCCTGGCCTCGGAGCATCCGCATCTGCACTAGCGGCGCGGGCGCCTTGTGGTCTCAGGAGTACATGACCCCACGCGGCGCCTCGTAGGACCGGTGCATCGCAGCGGCTTGGCCCGCAGTGGACGGGTCGAGATCGATGTCAGGGTGGTTAGTACGGAAAATGAAATTGAACAAGGGGTGCTGCACTGCGGCCCAACGTACCTCGGCGGTCGCGACCTCGAACGACATGATGCGGTGCGGAATGTCGTTGGTGCAGCGAATCGGCACATAGCCCATGCCCGGGTAGACGTCGCTGAACAGCAGGCGCTCGTACTGGCGATCGATCGGCGCTCGCGCCGTGATCACCATCCAGTCGATGCCGGCCTGCTGGCAGTACAGGAAGAAAGCCTTGAACAGCACGGTCTTGACCATGTTGCCGATGCGCTCGCCGGCGATGCCCAGACGCGCTGCCTCGGCCAGCGAGCCGCCTTGCAGCCAGGGCGGCAGCTGCACCGACTCTTCGAGGCTCAGCGGCTTGTAGGTGTTGGTCTGGATGCGCATGGTGCCGAGCGCCGAACCGTCCAGCTTGGACTCCGCGAGCAGGACCACCACCCCATCCTCGAAATCGATGGCCTCGGGCGCACGCAGCTTTTCCGCCAGGTCGGGCACATGGCGCGCGTAGGCAGCGTGACGGATGGCAACCGCCTTGTCGAGGTCGGCCGCGTTGCGCACCAGACGGACCGTGAACGGCAGGCGTTCCTCGCCCAGCGCGGCACCGGCAGCGGGGTTGGCGCGTGCGGCCCGGACGGCGGCCAGGCGCAGTGCAGAAGCGGAAGACAGGTTAGCGGGGGTGGTTTGCTCGATCATGGCGACACTCCAAGAAGGTTGAGAGACCTGCCGATCAGGATGAATGCGCTGTTGGCAGGCGGATTCACAAGGGAAGACAACACCCTCGGACGCCGTACGGGCCCTCGAGCATTGGACTGAAATTGCGGCAGGCTGGGCCTACTGCAAGTTACATGCTACATATTTCGCATTAATGTGACTAAGTGTTCACACGTCCGCCGAGCGCGCACCGGGTGTGTACGCCCTGTCACGCGGTCCAAAAAAAAGGGCCCCCGAAGGGGCCCCGTCACCGTTGGTGTTTCGCTGTGATCGCGCCGTTCAGGCGGCCGCCTCCAGCGGCACGGACCAGGCATCGTAACCATAGACCCAGTCGGCATTGCCACCGGCGCGTAACCAGTTGTTGCCACGCGAACCGAGCTGGATCTGGCTGGCGCGCGCCAGCCGCATGGCCTCGTAGCGCGCCAGCGCGGCCGGCACCTGGGCGGCGTCCTGGATCGCCGCCAGGTTGCGCGCCAGCACCACGGCGTCCTCGATCGCCATGCCCGCGCCCTGGGCCATGAAGGGCATCATCGGGTGGCAGGCGTCGCCCAGCAGGGTCATGCGCGCGCTCGACCAGCGCGGCAGCGGGTCGCGCTCGTAGAGCGCGGTCTTGAGCACGCTGTCGCAGGCGTCGAGCAGGGCGCGTGCATCGGCGTGGAAGCCGGCATAGAAGCCGCGCAGTTCCTCGACGCTGCCCTGGGTGGTCCAGGACTCCTCGTGCCAGGAGTCCTGCGCCGTGGTGGCGAAGATGAAGGTGTCGCGCCCGCGGTTGAGCGGGAAGGTGACGATCTGGCTCTCGGGCGTGGGGCCCCACCACTTGGTGAAAGCCTGGATGTTGGGCAGCTGGGCCACGCGCTCGGTCGGCACGACGGCGCGGAAGGCCACCACGCCGGTGAAGCGCGGGCTTTCGGCGCCGAACATGGCGTTGCGCACCACCGAGTGGATGCCGTCGGCGCCGATCAGCAGGTCCAGGCGCTCGGCCTGGTCCTGGCCGGCGAAGCGGATCGCCACGCCCGCCTCGTCCTCGGCGATGGCCTGGGCGCGCAGGCCCAAGCGCACCTGGCCGGCCGGGAAGGCGTCGGCCAGCGCGGCCAGCAGGTCGGCGCGGTGGATGGTGAGCTGGGGCGCGCCGTACTTGCGCTCGGCCTCGTCGCCCATCGGGAGGCGCGAGGTCTCCTCGCCGCTGTCCCAGCTGCGGCTGATGCGGTGCGTGGGCCGCGCGGCCGAGGCGCGCACCGCCTCGCCTATGCCCAGCCCATCGAGCGCGCGCACCGCGTTGGGCGTGAGGTTGATGTCGGCGCCCACGCGCAGGAACTGCCTGCTCTGCTCGAAGACCACCACGCGATGGCCCGCCTGATTCAGCGCGTTGGCCGCCGCGAGTCCGCCGATGCCGGCGCCGACGACGCCGATGTTCAATGCCTGCATGGATCTGCCCTTCCGTTAAGATGGATCGATTCTTAGGCAAGCCCTGCCCATGCTCAACCTCCGAAACGCCGGATCTGCACACCATTCGTCCAGACCGCGCTCCCGCCCTTCCCTGCCCCTGTGAACATGGACGCGCTGAGCGAGGTGCTGGACATCTGCCGCTCCGAGCGCGCGGTCACCGCGCGCTTCGCGCTGACCGCGCCCTGGAGCCTGCACTCGGCCGGCGTGTCGGGCGCGCTGATCCGCATGTCGCGCGGCGCGCCCTACTGGATCGAGGTGCAGGGCGCGGCGCCCCTGCGGGTCGAGGCCGGCGACCTGGTGATGCTGCCGCTGGGCGCGCCGCACACCATCGCCTCGGCGCCGGGGCTGGCGGCCGAGCCCTTCTCGCGCCTGATCGCCCGGCACGCCGAGGGCCCGGCCGGCGAGAACCCGCTGGTGTTCAGCCATGGCGGCGGCGGCGCGCTGACCGACATGTTCACGGCCCGGGTCTGGTTCTCGGCCTACTGCCGGCATTCGGTGTTCCGCATCCTGCCGCCGCTGATCCACCTGCGCGAGCAGGACCTGGCGATCGCGGGCTGCCTGGCCACCACCATGCAGTCGCTGGTCATCGAGACCCTGTCGCGGCGCCCCGGCTGGCGGCTGTCGGCCGGCCGCATGGGCGAGCTCATCCTGGTCAACCTCCTGCGCGAGCACCTGGCGCGCGAGACCGCCATGGGCGCGGGCTGGCTGCGCGGCCTGGGCGATCCCGCGATCGCGCGCGCCATCATGTGCATGCACCGCGAGCCGCAGCAGGACTGGAGCCTGGCCTCGCTGGCACGCGAGGCCGGCATGTCGCGCTCGCGCTTCAGCGAGCAGTTCCGCGAGCGGGTGGGCGCCGCGCCGATCGGCTACCTCACGGCTCACCGCATGGCGCTGGCGGCCGAGCAGCTGGAAGCCGGGCGCCTGCACCTGAGCCAGATCGCCGACGAGGCCGGTTACGGCTCGGACAAGGTGTTCGCGCGCGCCTTCCGCCGCTGGTCGGGCCTGACGCCCAGCGCCTACCTCAGGCGCGCCCGCCAGCAGAGGAAGACCCTGGAAGAGCAGACGCCCTGATCGCGCCCAGATCGCGTGCCTTGACCGCGTTCAGGCCGACGCTTCGGGATAGGGGCTGGTGTCGGCCAGCTCGAGCATGGCGTAGGCCAGCTGCGCGGACAGCTCGGCGCGCAGGGCCGGTGCACGCCGCCAGAGGTTGCTGAGCTCCAGCGGGTCCTCCTGCAGGTCGTAGAGCTCGCCCCAGGGCTGGCCGTCGTAGATCGTCAGGCGGTGGCGGCCCGTGAGCAGGCTGCGCAGGCGGTTGCGGCGCGCGAGGCCGAAGTCGGCGCGCTGACCCTCCTCCTCGACCACCAGCCGCTCGCGCCCGCGCTCGGCGCGGCCCTCGATCAGGTCCAGCAGCGAGCGGCCGTGCATGCCGTTGGCCGGCGCCAGGCCGGCGCGGCCCAGCACCGTGGCGGCGATGTCCGTGGTCTGGGCCAGGGCCTGGCTGCGGCCCGCGCGCCGGCGCTCGGCCGTGTCGCGCCAGACCAGGGGCACGCGCGTCAGCGCGCGGTAGTGCAGCCCGCCCTTGAGCATGAGCTGGCGGTCGCCCAGCAGCTCGCCGTGATCGCTGGTGAACAGCACCACCGTGTCCTGGTCCAGGCCCAGGGCGCGCAGCTGCGCCAGCACCCGGCCCACGGCCGCGTCGACGCAGGCGATGTTGCCGTAGTTCAGCGCAAGGCCTTCACGCGCCTCCTGCTCGTCGCAGGCGAAGGCCGCGTGGCCGGATCGCCCCGCCTGGCCCCGGTCGCGCGCCGCGCGCAGATGGGCGACGGGCGGCGGCGGGTCGCCCAGGCGCGCGTGAAACGAGGGCGGCAGGTCCATGTCCTGCGGCCGGTACAGGTCCCAGAAACTCCCCGGCGGCGTGAACGGGTGGTGCGGGTCGGGGAACGAGCACTGCAGGAAGAAGGGCTGGCCCTGACCGGCGAACTCGGACAGCAGCTCGCAGGTCCGGCCCGCGATGTAGGCCGTGGGATAAAGCTCCTCGGGCACGCGCGTGCGCCAGGCCTGGCGCAGCCGCGCCAGCTTGAGCCCAGGCGTGGGGATGGCGTTCTCGGGCCCGATCAGGCGCTCGGCGTCCGGGGTCTGCGCGCGCAGCCAGCGCCGCCAGTGGCCGTATTGCTGGTCGGCATGGCCTATGGTCAGCGCCACGCGCTCGAAGCCGTAGTAGGGCAGCGCGAGGTCGAAGCCGGGATCGTCCTCCCAGCGCTTCCGGACCTCCTGGCCGTACACGCCGGGAAAGCGCCTGCGCGCGTCCACCGGCAGGCGCTGCCCGGCGCCCGGCCAGGGCGCCGGCGCCGTGGTGATGTTCTGCAGGTGCGCCTTGCCCACCAGGCCCGTGCGGTAGCCGGCCGCCCGCAGCATCTCGACGAAGCTGGTCTCGCCGAAGGACAGCTCGCGTCCGTTCATGGCGACCCCGTGAGCGCTGGGCATGCGCCCCGTCATCAGCGAGGCCCGGTTGGGCTGGCAGATCGGCGAGGCGACGTGGAACTCGTCGAACACGCAGCCCTCTTTCGCCAGCGCGTCGACGTGCGGCGTGGCCACCACCGGATTGCCGTAGCAGCCCAGGTGGTCGGCGCGCTGCTGGTCGGTGACGAACAGCAGGAAGTTGGGGCGGGACATCAGTCGGCCTTGATGTTGAGTTCCTGGGCGATGCGGCCGTAGCGCGCAAAGTCCTCCTTCATCAGGCCGGCCAGCTGCTGGGCCGTGCCGCCGCCGACCTCCAGGCCCGCGCCCTCCAGGCGCTCGCGCAGCTCGGGCGACTTGAGGACTTCGTTGACCTCGCGGTTGAGCCGCTCGACCACGGCCACCGGCGTGCCGCTGGGGGCGAACAGGCCGTACCAGGCGTTGACTTCGACGTTGCGAAAACCCTGCTCGGCCGCCGTGGGCAGGCTGGGCGCGAGCCTGGAGCGCGCCTTCTCGGTCAGCGCCAGCGGCACCAGCTTGCCCGACTTGATCAGCGGAATCGCGGCGCCCAGGCCGGTGTAGAGCAGCTTGACCTCGCCGCCCAGCGCCGCGGCCAGGGCCGGCGCCGCGCCGCGGTAGGGCACGTGCAGCAGCTGCACGCCGGCCGACTTCTGGAACATCTCGCCCGCGAAATGCATGGGCGAGCCGTTGCCCGCGCTGGCATAGGCCAGGCCCGGCGACCTGCGCGCCAGCGCCACCAGCTGCTCGAGGTTGCTCACGCCCAGCTGCGGATGGGCCAGCAGCACCATGGGCGTGCTGGCCGGCGAGACGATGGGCGCCAGGTCCTTGTTGACGTCTATGCCGCCGCCGGCGCCCTTGGGCAGCACATGGGGAGAGATCACCAGGGTGTTGGGCGCCAGCAGCAACACATGGCCATCTGCCGGCGCCCGCGCCACGCCGCTGGCGCCCAGCAGTCCGCCCGCGCCGGGCTTGTTGTCCACGAGCACCGGTTGGCCTAGGCGCGGGGCCAGTTTTTCTGCGAGCGCGCGCGCCAGCAGGTCGGGCCCGCCGCCGGCGGGAAACGGCACCACGATGCTGACCGTCTTGCCGGGGTAGGACTGGGCCGCGACGGGCGCCACCAGGGACGTGGCCAGCGTGGCGCCGGCCAGGACGGACATGAGGAAGCGATACACCATCTCTTGCTCTCCAGGTTGAGATGGATCCATTCTTCGCCAGACGCCGTCCGCCCTCAACCTCCGGGAATCCGGATTTGGGCACCATTCGTCCAGCGCCGGGCGCCGGGCGAGGTCAGGGCGAAGGCAGCAACTCCACCACGAAGGGCTGGGGCCGGCGCGTGTCCACCGTGACGCGCACGGCGCGCACGTCGCCGGCGCCCGGCACCTCAAGCCGGGTCAGCTGGGTCAGGGGCTTGCGGTTGAGCTTGAAGGGCTGGTCCAGCTTGAACTCGTGCCCGTCGCCGTGGATCAGCAGCACCGGCCGGCCCCATTGCGCGGCCAGCGGCAGCAGGGTCTGGCCTATGCTGTTGCGAAAGCCCGAATGCGCGGGGAAGTCGTCCTGCGCGCCACGGGACTCGAACACCTCGGCCTGGTAGGCGAACACCAGGGCCTTGAGGTCGCGCTCGCGCGCCAGGGCGAAGGCCGACTGTATCCAGGCGACGTTGGCGCGGTCGCGCTCGAAGAACTCGGCCACGGCCCGGGGGTCGCGGGTCTCGAAATTGTTGTTGCTGCCGACGATGTGCAGGGTCACGAACAGCAGGTCGCGGTGCACGAAGCGCGCGTTCTCGACGAACTTTCCATGCTCGGGCATCAGCGCGGCCTGGCTCTGCAGCGCCATGGGCCGGCGGCCCAGGGACTGCCCGGCCGTGAAGAAGTTCTGGCGCAAGAAGGCCAGCCGTTCCAGCGGGTCGTAGCCGCCGCTGGCGGGGCGGTGGCAGTCGGTCCACTCGTTGTCGCCCGGGGTGTAGACCACCGGGTCGGCGTAGAGATCGAAGTGCTGGCGCTGGCGCCGCAGCTCCTCGTCGGAGCAAAGCGTCGCACTGGACTTGATGTCGCCCACATGGATGGAGAAGTCCGGCTCGAGGCGGTTGATGGCCTCGATCAGCTTCAGGTAGGGGCCGGACGGGCCGTAGGGCAGATCGCCCAGCGCCACGAAGGAAAAGCCCTGGGCCATGGCCGTCCCCGCGCCGCACAGCAAAGCCAGGCACAGCCAGCGCAAACACCGCATCATCGTCCGCTCCCGTCTCCGAAGGCCGCCTGGCCAGAGCCGCCGGCAGGGCGGCAAGGGCTACAATGCCCTGCCCGCGGAAGAGTGGCAGAGTGGTCGATTGCACCGGTCTTGAAAACCGGCAACGGGCAACCGTTCGTGGGTTCGAATCCCACCTCTTCCGCCAGCATCCCCATCCCGCCCGCCCTCAATCCCGCAGAAAGAGCGCCTGCAGGTCGCTCAGGAAGTCGAAGCCGCGCTGCGTCGGCTTCACGCGCGCGGCGTCGCGCGCTATCAGCCCCTTGCGCTCGGCCTCGTCCAGGCCCGGCTGGATCGCGCTCAGCGGCAGCCCGGTGCGCGCACTGAAGTCCTGCAGCGCAAAGCCCTCCTGGATGCGCAGCGCGTTCAGCATGTACTCGAACGGCAGGTCCTTGCGCGCCACTTCGTCGTCCTGCGCGACCGGCTGCCCGGCCAGGGCCTTGTCCATGTACAGCCGGGGCTCGCGATAGCGCACCTGGCGCACCACGCGGTGGGCGAAGCTGAGCTTGCTGTGGGCGCCCGCGCCTATGCCCAGGTAGTCGCCGAACTGCCAGTAGTTCAGGTTGTGCCAGCAGCGGTGGCCCGGCCGGGCGTAGGCCGAGACCTCGTAGCGCTCGAGGCCGGCCACGCCGGTCAGCTCGGTGATGCGGTCGAGCATGGCGTAGGCCAGGTCGTCCTCGGGCACGGCCGGAGGGAACTTGGCGAACACGGTGTTGGGCTCGATGGTCAGGTGGTAGATCGAGATGTGCGGCGGCGACAGCGCCAGCGCGGTGCGCAGGTCGTCCTCCAACTGGGCCATGCTCTGGCCCGGCAGCGCGTACATCAGGTCCAGGTTGAAGGTGTCGAAGGCCGAAGCCGCCTCCTCCACGGCCGCCAGCGCCTGTGCGCGGTCATGCACCCGCCCCAGCGCCTTGAGGTGGGCGTCATGGAAGCTCTGCACGCCCACCGACAGCCGCGTCACGCCGGCCGCGCGGAAGGCGCGGAAACGGTCCTTCTCGAAGGTGCCGGGGTTGGCCTCGAGCGTGATCTCGCAATCGGGCTCCAGCGGCAGGCGCGCGCGGATCTCGCCCAGCAGCCGGTCTATGGCCTGGGGCGAGAACAGGCTGGGCGTGCCGCCGCCGAGGAAGATGCTGTGCACCCGGCGACCCCAGACCAGCGGCAGGCTGGCCTCGAGGTCGGCCCGCAGCGCGTCCAGGTAGCGCTGCTCGGGCAATTCGCCCGCCCCCGCGGCCTCGCGCCACTCGTGCGAGTTGAAGTCGCAGTAGGGGCATTTCTTGAGGCACCAGGGCAGGTGCACGTAGAGCGACAGCGGCGGCAGTGCCGCCAGCTGCAGCGTGCCGGGCCGCATGTAGTGCGCGATGTCCTGGGTCATGGAAATATCTGGAGCCAGCGCTCGCGCATCAGCTCCATCATGGCGCGCGCGGCCTTGCCGCGGTGGCTGTGGGCGTTCTTGACCTCGGGGGGCAACTGGGCGAAGGTGCAGCCGAAGTCCGGGATGTACATCACGGGGTCGAAGCCGAAGCCATGCTCGCCCACGGGCTGGCGCGCGATCTCGCCGACCACGCGCCCGACCGCGATCAGCGGCTCGGGGTCGTCGGCGCTGCGCACCGCCACCAGGGTGCTGACCATGGCGGCGCGGCGCTTGTCCACGCCCCGCATCTGCTCGAGCAGGGCGCGCACGTTGTTGTCGTCGCCCTTCTCGTAGCCGAACTGCGTGGCGTAGAAGGCCGTGTCCACGCCCGGCAGGCCGCCGAAGGCGTCCACGCACAGGCCGGCGTCGTCGGCCAGCGCGGGCAGGCCGCTCAGGCCCGCCGCGTGCCTGGCCTTGGCCAGCGCGTTCTCGACGAAGGTGCGGTGCGGCTCCTCGGCCTCGGGGATGCCGAGCTCGGCCTGGCGCACCAGCTCGACCTGCAGCGGCGCCAGCATGGCCTGCAGCTCGGCCAGCTTGCCGCGGTTGTTGGAGGCGAGGACGATCTTTTTCATCGCCGGGCCGCCCCAAGATGAAAAGCGTCCCCTCGGGGGGCAGCGACCCGCGGAGCGGTGGAGCGTGGGGGCACCATTTTCATCGCCGGGCCGCCCCAAGATGAAAAGCGCCCCCTCGGGGGGCAGCGACCCGCGCAGCGGTGGAGCGTGGGGGCACAATTTTCATGTACTGGCCACCAGGGCCTGCTGCTGCAGTGCCACCAGCTCGCCGATGCCCTTCTCGGCCAGCGCCAGCAGCGCGTCCATGTCGCGGCGCGAGAAGGCCGCGCCCTCGGCCGTGCCCTGCACCTCGACGAAGTTGCCGGCGCCGGTCATCACCACGTTCATGTCGGTGTCGCAGGAGGAGTCTTCCGCATAGTCCAGGTCCAGCAGCGGCTGGCCCTGGTGCAGGCCGACCGAGATCGCCGCCACGTGGTCGGTGATGGGCGAGGCCTGCAGCCTGCCCTGGTCGATCAGCCATTCGACCGCGTCCTGCGCAGCGACGAAGGCGCCGGTGATGCTGGCCGTGCGCGTGCCGCCGTCGGCCTGCAGCACGTCGCAATCGAGGTGTATGGTGCGCTCGCCGAGCTTTTTCAGGTCGAACACCGCGCGCAGCGAGCGGCCGATCAGGCGCTGGATCTCCTGGGTGCGCCCGCTTTGCTTGCCGCGCGCGGCCTCGCGGTCGCCACGCGTGTGGGTGGCGCGCGGCAGCATGCCGTACTCGGCCGTGACCCAGCCCTCGCCGCTGCCCTTCTTGTGCGGCGGCACCTTGTCCTCCACCGAGGCGGTGCACAGCACGCGGGTGTTGCCGAACTCGATCAGCACCGAGCCCTCGGCGTGGATGGTGTAGCCGCGCGTGATGCGCACGGGGCGCAGCTCGTCGTTGGCGCGCTCGCTGCGCAGCGGCGCGGGGGCGCCGGTAGTGTCTGTCATGCTGGAATCCTGCTGAAAAATCTAGGGCCTGTTCACACTATTTTTGCGAGTGCGAACGAGGCTGAAAAAGCGCCAATCTAGGCGCGCGACGACGCCCAGGCTGGCCGCCTGGGCTAGGAGTGCAACGACGAGTGGCGCTTTTTCAGCCCCGTTCCCTTCGGGTTGCGGCCAAAAAGACCATGCGCCGCGTTGCGAAACATCGCCGGGGCCCGACCCCGGCTGCGTTTCGCGCCTTGCGCATGGCCTTTTTGATCCGCAACGCATCTCGCAAAAATAGTGTGAACAGGCCCTAGGCCTTGCGATCGGCCGAACGCCGGATCGCGGCGTTGATTTCGGCGATGGAACGCTCGATCGCCGCGTCGTCGAGGTCCTCGGCCGGCGCGTCCTGCACGCCGGCCTGTATGGTGGAGGCAAAGCCCCCCTCGCTGATGCTGTCGGTGGAAATGCCGCGCGTGGACTCGAAGACGTCGGGCGTCTCCCACTCCATGGCGATCACGGTCACGTTGTCGCCGCGCGCGCCGCCCTCGCGCAATGCCTGCTCGACCAGCTCGGGCACCGCCAACGATACCGGCCCCTGGGCGAGCTGCCGCACGATGGCCGGGTCCTCCACGCTGCCCCACAGGCCATCCGAGCACAGCAGCAGCTTGTCGCCCTGCTGCAGGCTCAGCGGCGGGCTGATGTCGAACACCGGTCGCGTGGGCGAGCCCAGGCAGGTGAACAGGATGTTGCGGTTCATGGGCTGCACGCGCGCGCCGGCACGGGCCATGTGCTCGAGGTAGGAATGGTCGCGCGTGCGCACCAGCAGCTCGCCGTCGCGCACCACGTACAGGCGCGAATCGCCGCAGTGCGCCCAGATGGCGATGCCGTCCTGGACGATGGCGGCGACCAGGGTGGTGCGCGGCGTGTCGAGCATGCCGCGGTCGGCCGCGTGCCGGATGATCTGCTGGTGCGCCGCCAGCAGGCTGGACGACAGGAAGCCGGCGACGTCGCTCAGCGTGGGCCGCGCCTCGCGCTGGAACAGGGCCGAGACGGTCTGCAGGGCCAGTTGGGCCGCCAGTTCACCATCGGGATGACCGCCCATGCCGTCGGCCAGCACGAACAGCGCCGAATCCCGCGTGTAGCAATAGCCCATGCGGTCCTCGTTCTTCTCGCGGCCGCCCTTGCGGCTGACCTGGAACACCGAGAATTTCATTTGAGCTTGGTCTCGCGGGAGATCGAGCGGCCCACGTTCTTGCGCGTCTCGGTGACCAGGTTGTCGAACTGCAGCTTGACCTTCTCCGACACGCTGAGCTTGGTGTAGCTGCGCTCGCCCTCGTTGCCCAGCTCCTTTTGCAGCGCGAACACGGATTGCGGGCGCGACAGGGGGTCTAGCGACATGCACCACTCGACCACCTCGATCAGGTTGTCCGAGTAGACACCGCGCAGGCGCGACAGTGCCAGCGAGAGCCGGTCCTTCTCCAGGCGCTGCGGCGCGTCGTTGGGCGGGAAGCCCTGCATGCAGGCATAGATGCAGGAGCCGATGGCGTAGATGTCGGTCCAGGGGCCCATCGACGAGTCGCGGCGGTACATCTCGGGCGCCGCGAAGCCGGGCGTGTACATCGGGCGGATGAAGTTGCCCTCCTTGTTCAGCACCTCGCGCGCGGCGCCGAAGTCGATCATCACGGCCTTGTTGTCTTCGGTGATGAACACGTTGGCCGGCTTGATGTCCAGGTGAAGCATCTTGTGCTGGTGCACGATGCGCAGGCCGCGCAGGATCTCGTCGAACAGCGAGCGTATCGTGGATTCGCGGAACACCTTCTCGCGCTTGAGGTCGCGCGCGGTGATGATGAAGTCCTGCAGGGTCGCACCCTCCAGGTAGTTCATGACCATGTAGACGGTCTCGTTCTCGCGGAAGAAATTGAGCACGCTGACCACCGAGGGGTGCGAGATCTGGGCCAGCGAACGGCCCTCCTCGAAGAAGCTCTTGAGCCCCAGGCGGTAGAGCGACAGCTTCTCGGTCGCCACCTTGGGGCATAGCTCGCCCGGCACGCGCGCGGCCAGCGAGGCCGGCAGGTATTCCTTGATCGCGACCTGCTGGCCCTGGTCGTCAACGGCCAGGTAGACCACCCCGAAACCGCCCGCAGACAGCTTGCGTACCACACGGTAGCCGCCGATCACGGTGTCGGGCGGCAAGGGGGCGGGTTTGACCTTTGACATAATTTGGGATGGATTCAGCGTGGGCCGCCTGCCTGATCCCCGTCATCGATCCGGTCCTTCTTCCACAGTCAAGCAACAGCAGGAAACCTCCATGGCAGTTTACAGCATGACCGGCTACGCCAGCGTCCAGCACAGCGCCTCCGGCAGCAGTGGCGAGGGCGGGGCGCGGCCCGCGCAGGGCAGCCGCCTTGGCCTGGAAATCCGCGCCGTCAACAGCCGCTTCCTGGACCTCACGCTGCGCCTGCCCGACGAATTGCGCCAGCAGGAACCCGCCCTGCGCGAGCTGCTGACCCAGCAGCTCAAGCGCGGCAAGGTCGAGCTGCGCGCCTCGGTCGACAGCGGCGACGCCGGCCAGCTGGCCGAGCCTTCGCTGCGCCTGCTGCAGCGCCTGGGCGCCCTGCAGGACAGCGTGCGTGCCTGGCTGCCCGAGGCCCGCCCGCTCAGCGTGGCCGACGTGCTGCGCCTGGGCGCCAGCGACCAGCCCGGCGCGGCCGAGCTCGAGCCGGCCCTGCTGCCGCTGGCGGCCGAGGCCGTCGCGGCGCTGCGCCAGGCACGCGAGCGCGAGGGCGCGCGCCTGGCCGCCATGCTGCTGGACCGCCTGGCCCAGCTGCGCAGCCTGGCCGGGCAGGCCCAGCCCCTGGTGCCGCAGCTGGTGGCGCAGCAGCGCAGCCGTTTCCTGGAGCGCTGGACCGAGGCTCTGGCCCTGGGCGAGGGCGGCACGGCGCCCGAGGCCGCCCAGGAGCGCGCCCTGAGCGAGGCCACCGCCTTCGCGATCCGCATCGACGTGGCCGAGGAGCTCACCCGCCTGGCCTCCCACCTCGACGAGATCGAGCGTTTGATCAAGAAGGGCGGCGAGATCGGCAAGCGCCTGGATTTCCTGATCCAGGAGCTGCATCGCGAGGCCAACACCCTGGGCTCGAAGTCGGCCGCGCTGGAGCTGACCCGCATCTCGGTCGACATGAAGGTGCTGATCGAGCAGATGCGCGAACAGGTGCAGAACATAGAGTAAGGGTTCCTGGGGTCTCTTACCATCCCCAAACCCTCATCTAAGTCGTTGATTTTTAATGGGAAGTCGTCTCAAGGGGTAGCAAGCAGTCTCAACGTAGCGCATGTTCAGTAATGGGGTGATTTGTGGGGTAAATCGTGGGGTAAATGTCCGCAAGGGCGTTTTCCAGCGATCTCCCGATTTTTTACCCCACAGATTCCTCTGGAGGCCGCGCCGTGACTGGGTTTGTGAAGAATGCTACCGACAAGACTTTGAGGGCTTGGCTCAACGCCGGGCCGGTTGATCGAGGGGTGGGCGATGGCCTGACTTTCGTCCCGTCCACATGTAGCAAGTAAGCCATTGTGACGCGGCCCCGCGCCGGATCGCGGCATCGGCAACAACTCTGAAGTACCACTGGCAAACGGGCTTCAGAGTACACTTCAGAGCTATGAACTTGACCGAGTTGCTGAAGCGGCCCGAGGGCAAGACGCTCGAATTCAAGCGTGATCTCTCGTCGGCGGCGGGTGTGCTGCGCACCGTTGTGGCCTTCGCCAACACGGCGGGCGGCATAGTCCTGATCGGCGTCGAGGACGGCACGCGCCATGTGCGCGGCATTGCCGATCCGCTGTCGCTGGAGGAGCGTCTCGCGAGCGTGCTCACCGACGGCATCGCGCCGCGCCTGGTGCCGGATATTGAAGTTCTGCCCTGGCGCAGCACGAACGTGCTTGCCGTACAGGTGTATCCCAGCCCCGGCCGGCCCCACTATCTCAAGGCGGCCGGCATCGAGGCTGGTGTCTACGTCCGGGTCGGTTCCACCAACCGGCGCGCTGACGATGAGCTGGTGGCCGAGTTGCGACGGGCGAGCCTGGGCAAGTCGTTCGACGAGCAGGCCATGCCGGGTCTCGACTCTGAAGCGCTGGACTTCAGAGCCGCTTCAGAGTGCTTCGCGCCGGTGCGCAAGCTGAAGAAGGCCGACCTGGAGACGCTGCGCCTGCTGGTGCCGCACCAGGGTCGCAAGGTTCCCTCCGTCGGTGGCGTTCTGCTGTTCGGGCACGAAACACAAGCCCACTTTCCCGACGCCTGGATCCAGGCGGGGCGATTTGCCGGCACTGACAAGACGCGCATCGTCGATTCGGCTGCGCTGCACGGCCCGTTGCCCAAGGTCATTCAGGCCGCCATCGAGTTTGTGCGAAAACATGGCCTGCATGGCTTCGATATCGGCGCAGTGCGCCGCACGGACACCTGGAGCCTGCCGCCCGTGGCACTGCGCGAGGCCATCGTCAACTCCGTGGTGCACGCGGACTATGCGCAGCGCGGCGCGCCGATCCGGGTGGCCATCTTCGACGATCGCGTGGAGATCGAGAACCCCGGCCTGCTGCCGCCTGGCCTGACGGTGGAAGACTTGCGGCGGGGCGTCTCCAAGTTGCGCAACCGCGTCATGGGCCGCGTTTTCCAGGAACTCGGCCTGATCGAACAATGGGGCAGCGGCATCCAGCGCATGAGCGCGGCCTGCCGGGACGCCGGCTTGCCGGCACCCGCTCTGGAAGAGATCGGCACCCGCTTCCGGGTCACGCTCCATACCACACGGGGGCAGGCACCGCCGCCGGACGGCATCAATCAGGCGATCCTCGATGCACTCTCGGACGGCGGCGGACTGTCCACCAACGAGATCGCGGAGCGGATCGCACGCACTCCACGCGCAGCACGCACACGCCTTGCCAGCTTGGTGGAGCGTGGGCTGGTCCGCGAGATCGGCTCCAGCCCACAGGACCCAAAGCGGCGCTACTTCAAGGCAACGCAGGAATGACATCGGCGACCTCCTCGCCGATTCGCGGTCAGCTCGTGCCGCTGGTTGACCGGAGTCTGGCCCCCCGAGCGAGCGCTCTCAGAATGGTGTCCAGCACCCGGTCCAGCTCCTTGCCCACGTCCTGGGCAAGAAAGCGCAGCACGAGGTAGCCGTTTTCTTGCAACAGCAGGTCCTTGCGGCGGTCGCGGCGGTAGGCGGCCGGATCGGCAAGATGCTGGTCGCCGTCGAGTTCCACGGCGATTCGGGTGTCGGGAGTGTCGTCGCACAGGAGATCGACTTCCAGTTGCCCCAGGCCATCGAAAGCAATCGGCAGCACGGCGTTGAGCCGGAAGCGTCCCCGCGTTTGCGGCAAGGTCTCCAGGCGGCGGTACAGGAAGGCTTCGGTCGCGCTGCGCGCCCGGTCCGCGCCCTCGGCGTCGGACGCCAGTGGCCGGGCGACGTGGACGAAGAGGCTCGCCTGCAACGTGTCCACGCCGTCCGCGACCAGCCTGCGCACACTGCCTGAATAGTCGCGCTTCCATGCAGATTCAGCGGGCAGGGGCACGTCCTGCGGCCAACCGGGAATGGCGCTCGCCGGCAGCACGATCGCGTAGCCGAGCGCCTCATAGCCGCGGCAGCGCCGCTCGAACATCCGCGCAAGCATCTGCACTTCGAGGTCGGCGTAGTCATAGACGCGCACCTCGCGCTTGCCTTCGCACAGACGGTGCAGCCGGCCCGCGTACTGGGCGATGGTGCCGCGCCACGACACAGGAAGCGTCAGAAACAGCGTATCCAGGCGCGGATCGTCGAAGCCCTCTCCGACATGCCGGCCAGTGGCAAGGATGACGCGCGCCTCATCGCGCGGAATGGCGGCGAGCTGCTCAGCAACGGCCCGCTGCTGCTTCTTGCCCACTCCCGCGCGCAGGACGACAAGATGACGCACATCGGCGGCCAGCTGCTGCGCGAGGCGCTCAAGATGATCTGTTCGCTCCGTGAGCACGAGCGGCGAGCGGCCGCTCTGCACGCACTCGGCCACGTCTTCGCAGATGCGGCGGTTGCGCAGCTCGTCATCGACCAACTCCCGATACAACGCCTGGAACTCGACCCGCGCGTCCGGTTCGGCGCTCCTGCCCGACTGGAAAGCAGTCGGCTGCACGAGAACCCGGTGCTCGAACGGCCGTGCCACTGCTTGCGCCTTCGCGCTCACACGGTGGCGCACCGGCCCGCACTGCATGAAGAGGATGGGATGGTGGCCGTTCTTGCGTTCCACGGTCGCAGACAGCCCGACAACGAACCGCGCCTTGGTCCGACGGGCCACCTGCTCGAAGCTGTGTGCCGGCAAATGATGGCACTCGTCGACGATCAGCTGCCCATAGTCGGCGACCTGGTCGGCAACCACGCCCTTCTTGACCAGGCTCTGAATGAGGGCGGCGTCGATTCGCCCATTCGGCCGTCGTCTTCCGCCACCGATGCGGCCGATCGCGCTCGCCGGCAGGCCGAGGAATGCCGACAGCCGCTCGACCCATTGGTCGAGCAGTTGCCGCCGGTGCACCAGCACCAACGTGCTCACGCCGCGCTGCGCGATGAGCCAGGCAGCGACCACGGTCTTGCCGAAGGCGGTCGTGGCGGCGAGCACACCGGTCTCATGGGCCAGCAGCGCCTGTGCGGCCGCCATCTGCTCAGGCCGCAGCTCACCGTGAAAGCGCAGATCCAAGGGCTGGCCGCTGCAGCGCTCGTCGCGCAGCGTCGCGCGCACACCCAGATCCTTCAAGGTCCGGCGCACATCGTCCAGGCAACCGCGCGGCACCGCTAGGTGCTGCGGATGATCCTCGGCGCAGGTGATGAGGCGCGGCTTGCCGTAGGTGGAAAGCCGCATGGACTGCGCCCGGTAGAACTCGGGGTTCTGAAAGGCAGCCAGGCGAATCAGGCGGTTCATCAGACCAGGGGGAAGCCCTTGCTTGGCAATGTATATCTGGTCGGCGAGAACCAGTTCCAGCACCTTTGGCAGCTCGCCCGCGAGCGGCGGCTCCTTGCGCCGGCGCGAGGCAGGCAGGGTCCACGGCTCGTCTTCGCCTTCCTCCTGCATGGGCAGGCGCACGCCCAGGATGCGCCCGCGTTGCTCGGCTTCGCGGACGATGCCTTCGACCTGTGCCCGCCCGATCTTGCCCACGCCGGCGAGAAACGCCCACTGGTCGGCCCACGGCATGAAGCCGTCGTCCAGGAACACGCTGTTGCCCAGCTCACGCGGCCCTTTCTGGAATGGCAAGGCGATGAGGTTGCCGAAGCCGCCACGGGGCATCGTGTCCTGGCTGGGAAAGAGGCGGTCGTACGAATCAAGGCCGATGTCGGGGCGCACCTCCATGGCCTCAGTCAATAGATGGGACCCGAGCCGCCGCGCCATTGCCGCCGGCAGGGCAGTCTCGAAGAAGAGCCAGACGTGGCCGCCCTGCCCCGAACGTGATCGCTCCAGCGCCACGGGCAAATGCAGGCGGCGGCAGGCCTGGACAAACGCCGCGGCGTCGTCTTGCCAGCCGGCCTTGTCGAAGTCGGCAGCAAGAAAAAAACAGGTCTCGTCTTCGAGCAGCGGATAGACGCCTGCGACGAAGGCGCGATGCGGTGGCTCGCCGGACGCATGACCGCACAAGTGCCAGTAGACGACCTGATCGGTCAGCGGGAGAAACTGCCGATGCGTGCAATCCGCGCATTTGATCTGGGGCTTGCGGCAGATGCCACGCACCCATTCATTGGCGCAGGCGGGCGCGTATCCGGACTTGCCCGTCGTTGTGTTCTCGAAGCGACGCGCATAGAGATCGTCTCGGCCACGAAAGAGCGATCGGAACAGTGCGACCTTCGCGCGCGCGGTCGAACCCAGGTCAACCTGGATCGGCTGACTATGCGAGGTCCGCGATGAAGGCGCAGGCTGAGTTTCTGCTGCAACTAAGGCCAAGGGGTCAGCCCTCCACCGCCTGCGGCTGGCGCGCCACCGCTGCCGCGAGCCGAGTGCGTTCCTGCGCATCCGGCGCTGCGACGGCCAGCGCCTCCAGCGCGCGCATGGCGGCAATGTCCTCGGTGTGCTGGCGACACTGGCGGCGGTAGCTCTCGCGCGTCTTGCAGCACACCAGGGTTTGCGGCGAACCGCGGCGATCGGTGACGTGGTTCATGTCCAGCCCGTGCTGCGCGATCTGGCGTTGCAGATGCTCGCGCCGGTCCTGCCGGACACGAAAGCGCTGCTCGCGCAGTTGCGGATGCAGCGCGAAGACCTGCAGCGCCTGGCAATCTTCGCAACGGCAAGCCAACTCGGCCGGCTGGCTCCAGTCGCGCGGCGCTGCCGGCGGCATTTCGCTGCGCGCGAGCAGGAATGTGCAGCATTGGACCCACAGCCGCAACCGCTGCGCATCGCGCTCGATCCCGCCGTGCTCTTCCGCGGCGCACAAGACTTGCAGCGCGGGAACCAGAATCCGACCGGGGTCGAAGACCTTTGGGTGCGCGATCAAGGTGGTGACTGCTGCCGCGTGTTGCTCCCCGCTCGCCAGCCGTTCCAGCACCCCCAACAGGCGGTGGCAGCTAGCGGCGTCGGCGGCGGTTTCGTCGTATTGCAGCGCCCAGCCAAGGTCGCTGCGTGCCGGTCTGGCCGCGAGCCCCGGCAGCGCGTCGACCAATGCGCCCGTAAAGCGGCGCAGCGCCGACGCGCCGACCGGGCTGGGCTGCGCTTGGTGGCCTGCCTCCAGCAGAAACAGCAGTTCGCACAGCGCGCGCGGGCAGCGCAGGAACGACGACTCGACCAACGCGGCGAACAGTTCCTGGAGGGGCTGCGCCGCGAGCATGGCGGGCGCAGCCTCGGCAAGGGCGGCGTTCTCACTGCCGTCGTAGTCGGCGACCACGACCTCGCGCAGGAAACGTTCGCCCGGCGCCGTCGTGCCCAACCGGGCCAGGCAGCGCAGCATGCGGACACGCAGCGGCCCTTCCCGCCCGGCGGCGTAGCGCGGGGTGCTTTGCCGCGACCAATGGGCCACGATGCGCTCGGCCAGATCCAGCGCCGGCGCACCGGCGCTCACACCCTCGGCCGCGAGCACCTCCTCAAGCAGGGGCAGGGCCGCATCCACACCGGCTTGCAGCAGCACCTCGACCTGCCGCGCCCGCGGCCACAGGATCAGCGCGGCGCGCCGGTAGGCGCGCTCGAAGCTCACCCCTTCGTTGCCGGTGGACTCCAGCAGGCGGTCCTCGTCCGGCGGTTCGTCGTCCAGCGCGCCCGCGGGCAGCAGCTCGCCGTGCCCCAGCGGCAACCGGCCGAGCGCGGGCCTCTGGTCGCCGGCCGCGACCCAGTGATCGATGTACCGGGCGGTGTCGGAGATTTCGACGACCTCGTAATCGACCCCCGCGGCATCGATCTCGTCGTCGAAGTCGTCGTGATAGCCGCGGCCCCGGCTCGGCGCGTAGTTCACCTGCGCCGGCCCGGACTCCTCGATGTGGACCACACCCAGATGCGCACAGCACGCCGCCGCATCCGCCGCCCGACACAGCACCCCGGCCACCGCCGCATCGACCCCCTTGAGCGCGCCGAAGCCCAGCTCCGCCTGGCTGTACTGGTGCGCCAGCAGCCAGGCCAGCTTGCACGGTGCACCCTCGGCGGCGAAGGCCGCGCCAATCAGCCGTGCCGCCTGCGCAACCTCGGCTTCGTAGCTCGGCGCACGAGCCGGGGGTGTTTTGCGCGCGGCGCCGCGCACCAGGTTGAAGACCAGGCAGACCCGGTGCCCGGATTCGACCGGCCGCACCTCGTGTTCGCAATCGGCATAGAAGGCGGCGAAGCCGAGTTCGGAGAAGTCGGTGGCCGACAGGTCGATGCGCGTTTCGCGGCTGCCGTGGCGGATGCGCAGCTCGCCGCCCGCATGCGGCGACGGCAGCTGCAGCAGCAGCGTGCCGAACATGCCGGGCGCCTTCTCGCCGTCGCGGTGCGCCAGAAAGAAGCCGCCCGGGTCGTAGACCAACAGCTTGTACAACTCGGCCCGAATCGCCGCGTCTTCGCAGCCGAGCCCGCGCCCGGTCTCGGCGAGGATCCGGCCCAGCGATTGCGCCCAGCTCTTGCCGCTGATCCGCACCCGCGCCGCGTCGATCTGCCAGACCCGGCGCACCGATGTGTCGACCACGGTCCGTTCGCCCCGCCCGTAGGGTGCGCGCTCGGCGGCATCGACCAGCGCCGCGATCTGGGCTTGGGGAAGCGGGAATGACAGCATGCCGACGCCGTCCACCTGGATCATCGGCATCGGCAAGGCCAGAGCCCCGTGCACGCAGAAGTCACCTGGCCGCTTCACGCCCGCGAGCAGCGATTCCAATGGGGCAAGCGAGCGGCTGTACGGGAAGTCGTCGTCGGTCATGGACGACGAGTCTGACACACCGGCGCATTGCCATCCATTGATTCTTCTTCTGGTCGACGCAATTGCGTGGTTCCACGGGCTCGCAACGCGATCACAAACACCCGACTGATAATATGACGACCCGTAGCTACGTTGAAATTGCATCGCACGCAATCGCCTCATGGCGACTCACACCAGCCCAGGACTTCTGTGGGGTAAATCGTGGGGTGCGACACCTACCTGGAAGTGCAACATCCATAAGAATCAAGACCTTGCGGCCGATATCGATCTTCAGGTCCAGAACATCGAATGACGCCCCCTTTTCACCGCCCCCAGCCCCCGAAACCCATGGACTACCCCGGAAACCTCTTCGTCGTCGCAGCGCCCAGCGGGGCTGGCAAATCCAGCCTGGTCAAGGCACTCATGGAGCTGGACTCGGGGGTCCAGCCCTCGGTGTCGCACACCACGCGCGCCCCGCGCGGCCAGGAAAAGCACGGCCGCGAGTACTTTTTCGTCTCGCAGCAGGAATTCGACGCCATGGTGCTGGCCGACGCCTTCGTCGAATGGGCCCATGTGCACGGCAACCGCTATGGCACCTCCAAGAAGGCGATCGAGGACCGCATCGCCAAGGGCGCGGACGTGGTGCTCGAGATCGACTACCAGGGCGCGCTGCAGATCAAGAAGGTGTTCGCCAACGCGGTGCTGATCTTCATCCTGCCGCCGAGCTGGGAAGAGCTGCGCGCCCGGCTGGAACGCCGCGGCGAGGACGCGGCCGACGTGATCGACCTGCGCCTGCAAAATGCCGCCCTGGAGCTGGCCCAGGCCAAGGAGTTCGATTTCGTTATAATCAACGAGTTATTTGAACGGGCCTTGTTCGACCTCAAAGCGATCGTCCATGCCCAGCGGCTCAAATACGCCGCCCTGCGCCGCGCCCGCGCCGACACCTTCAAAGCCCTCAACATCGCCTAGTGCCCATCGGAGAACTTCATGGCCCGCATCACCGTTGAAGACTGCCTGCAGAAAATCCCCAACCGCTTCCAGCTGGTGCTGGCCGCCACCTACCGCGCCCGCATGCTGAGCCAGGGCCACGCGCCCAAGATCGAGAGCCGCAACAAGCCCGCCGTGACCGCCCTGCGCGAGATCGCCGCCGGCAAGGTGGGCTTGGAAATGCTCAAGAAAGTGCCCTGAGGCCGGCTGGCCCCCCGCGCTTTCCCTAAAGCACCGCGCGCGGTGCTTTTTTCTTGCCCAAGGCGCCCCGCCGCCGTCCGCGCTACATTTACGGGATGAGCGCGGTGATCCCTCCCCTGTCAAGCCCTGCCGCCGGCAGCCGCGCGCCCAGCGCCAGCCCGGCCGCGGCGGCCAACGCGGCGGCGGCCAGCTTCGCCGCGCTGACAGACCGCCTCGGCTACCTGGACGCTGCCGACATCGAGCAGGTGCGGCGCGCCTACCGCTTCGCCGACGAGGCCCACCTGGGCCAGCTGCGCCACAGCGGCGAGCCCTACATCACCCACCCGATCGCCGTGGCCGTGCAGTGCACCGAGTGGAAGCTCGACGCCCAGGCCCTGATGGCCGCGCTGCTGCACGACGCGATCGAGGACTGCGGCGTCACCAAGGCCGAGCTGATCGAACGCTTCGGCGCCCCGGTGGCCGAGCTGGTCGACGGCCTCACCAAGCTCGACAAGCTGCAGTTCAACACGCGCGAGGAAAGCCAGGCCGAGTCCTTCCGCAAGATGCTGCTCGCGATGGCGCGCGACGTGCGCGTGATCCTGATCAAGCTGGCCGATCGCACGCACAACATGCGCACGCTGTCGGACATGCCGCGCAGCAAATGGGCGCGCATCTCGGCCGAGACGCTGGAGATCTACGCGCCGATCGCGCACCGGCTGGGCCTGAACCAGATCTACCGCGAGCTGCAGGACCTCTCGTTCCGCCACCTGCGCCCCTGGCGCTACGGGGTGCTGGCCAAGGCGGTGGAGCGTGCGCGCAATCGCCGGCGCGACCTGATCCAGAAGGTGCAGCGCGAGGTCGAGGCCGCCTTTGCCGCCGCCGGCATGAAGGTGCGCATCGCCGGGCGCGAGAAGACGCTCTACTCGATCTACCGCAAGATGGACGAGAAGCACCTGAGCTTCGCCCAGGTCACGGACATGTACGGCTTTCGCGTCATCGTGCCCCAGGTGGTCGAGTGCTACACGGCGCTGGGCGTGCTGCACCAGCTCTACAAGCCGGTGCCGGGCAGGTTCAAGGACCACATCGCGATCGCCAAGCTCAACGGCTACCAGTCGCTGCACACCACGCTGGTGGGGCCGGCCGGCGTGAACGTCGAGTTCCAGATGCGCACCGAGGCCATGCACGTGGTGGCCGAGTCGGGCGTGGCCGCGCACTGGCTCTACAAGGCCGACGACCCGCACAGCGCCAACGCCGACCGGCTGGGCGCCAAATGGCTGCAGTCGCTGCTCGACATCCAGAACGAGACGCGCGACGCCGCCGAGTTCTGGGACCATGTCAAGGTCGACCTGTTCCCCGACGCGGTCTACGTGTTCACCCCAAAGAGCCAGATCATGGCCCTGCCGCGCGGCGCCACGGTGGTGGACTTCGCCTACGCGATCCACAGCAACATCGGCGACCGCACGGTGGCCGCGAAGATCAACGGCGAGCAGGTGCCGCTGCGCACCGAGCTGCGCAACGGCGACGTGGTGGAGGTGATCACCGCCCCGGTGTCCACGCCCAACCCGGCCTGGCTGGGCTTCGTGCGCACCGGGAGGGCGCGCTCCAAGATCCGCCATCACCTCAAGACCCTGGCCCAGACCGAATCGCAGGAGCTCGGCGAAAAGCTGCTGACCCAGGCCCTGCGCGCCGAAGGCATGGAAAAGCTGCCCGACGACGAGCCGGCCTACCAGCCGATCTGGGACAAGCTGCTGCGCTTCACCGGCAGCAAGAGCCGCGCCGAGCTGCTGACCGACATTGGCCTGGGCAAGCGCATCGCCAGCATCGTGGCCAAGCGGCTGATGACCCTGCTGTCGGAAAGCGGCGAGAAGCCCGACGCCCTGCTGATGACGCGCGAGCGCTACATGGCGCACGAGACCGTGTCGCAGGGCGCCGTCACGCTGGACGGCAGCGAGAACGCCTCGGTCAAGTACGCGAGCTGCTGCCGCCCGGTGCCCGGCGAGGCCATCGTCGGCTACCTGGGCCGCGGCGAAGGCCTGGTGGTGCATGCCGACGGCTGCGCGGTGGCGCGCAAGCTGCAGAACAAGGACAGCGAGCGCTTCATCACGGTGGAATGGGCCGACGAGCCGGTCCGCCCCTTCGAGACCGGCGTGGTCATCACCGTGGCCAATGGCAAGGGCGTGCTGGCCCGCGTGGCGGCGGCGCTGGCCTCGGCCGAGGCCGACATCGTGCATGTGGACATGAACGACGAGTCCAACCAGGACGCCGCCGACCTGCGCTTCGTGATCGCGGTGCGCGACCGCATCCACCTCGACCAGGTGCTGCGCAACCTGCGGCGCACCCCCTCGGTGCTGCGCGCGGCGCGCGCCCTGCCCACGGGTTGATCAGGCCCGTTCGGCCGGGACCGGGTAGGCGACCTCGACCACCTCGATCTCCTGCACGCCCGAGGGCGTGACCAGCTTGAGCTGGTCGCCCACGCGCGCCTTGAGCAGGGTGCGCGCGATCGGCGAGATCCAGCTGACCTCGCCGCGCGCGCTGTCGGCCTCGTCTATGCCCAGGATGGTCACGCTGCGCTCGGCGCCCGCGGCGTCGGCGTAGGTCACGCGCGCCCCGAAGAAGACCTGCTCGTTGCCGTGGTGCAGGCTGGGGTCCGTGACCTCGGCGATCTCCAGCCGCTTGGTCAGGAAGCGTATGCGCCGGTCGATCTCGCGCAGGCGCTTCTTGCCATACAGGTAGTCGCCATTCTCCGAGCGGTCGCCGTTGCTGGCCGCCCAGTGCACCACGTCGACCACCTTGGGGCGCTCGTTGTCTATCAGGTCCAGCAATTCGGCGCGCAGGCGCGCGTAGCCCTGCGGCGTGATGTAGTTCTTGCCGCCCGCCGGCAGGGCTGGCAGGGCGACCTCGTCGTCCTCTTGGGTCTCGGCTTCCCGGGTGAATGCCTTGCTCATGGTGATCTCTGCAACCCGGGCATGGTACACAAGCGGCAAAGCCCCTGCCCTGCGTCGGCACAGGTCCTAGTCGAGCTGCACGACGAAGCTGACACTGCCGCTGGCGCCGGGGTGCACGGCGCCCACGATGCGCCACTCGACGCGGCCCCGGCCCCCCGCATCCGGCTGCGCCGCGACCGTGCAGGCCGAGGCCTGCGCCGGCAGCGCGCCGCAGGCGGCCGCGACAAAGCGGGTGTGGGCCGGCGTCAGGTCGAAGATGCGCAGGTCGGTCAGCGCGCCGGCGCCATCGTTGCGGTAGCCTATCGTGTAGCTGATGGTCTCGCCCGGCTGGGCGGCGCTGCGGTCGGCGCGCTTGCTCAGCCGCAGCGCCGCGTCGCCGCCGGCCCCGACCGTGGTGAGGTCTTCCTGGGTCAACACGAAATCGATCGGCGCCTGCGCCCCCTGGTGGCGGAACGAGGCGGCAAGGCTCAGCCGGTGCTGCGCGCCAAAGGGCGCGTTGCCGGGCACGAAGACCTTGGCCAGCACGCACAGCGCTTCGTCGGGCGCAAGACCCAGCTCGGCCGGCAGCAAGTCCTCGTCCGGGTCCAGCGCGCCGCTGCAGTCGGCATCGCGGTAGAGCAGCGTATTCCAGCCGGGCCATTCGGGCGAGGCGAGCGCCGTCGCGCCCAGGGCCAGGCTGCCGCGGCTGCCGGCGACGAAGCGGTGCGGGTAGAACAGCACGCTGCCGGGCAGCGCGCCCTGCCGGCCATCGGGCCCGAAGCGGCCGACCGGCACGTCGCCGAAATGCAGGCCGGCGTAGTCCGTGCCGGCCGTGGCGCTGAAGCTCAGGCTGTCTGCGCCATGGTCGTAGCTGCCGCCGCTGGTACCCGCATCGGCGCCGGTGGACAGGTGGCCGGCCAGGTTGGTCTGCACGATCTTCACGGCGCCTGCGGCGCTGGCGGGCAGCCACAGCACCCAGCGGCCATCGGCGGCGCTGCGCGTGCCGTCGTGGCGCGTGGTGCCCGCGGCATCGGTCAGCTGCAGCGCAGCGCCGGCCAGGCCCGGCTCGTCGCCGTCGCGGCGGCCGTCGTGCGGCGAGGCGCCGCTGTCGCGGAACACGCTGCCGCTGATGCGGCTGCCGGGATAGAGGCCGAAGTCCTGCCCCTCCAGGTCGCGCTCGCCCATCTCGAGCTCGGCGCGGCGCAGCTGGCGCGGCTCGGTCGGCAGCCAGCCGGGCGGCGGCAGTGCAGCCGACGAGGCGGGGTCGGCGTCGCGGGCGATCCAGAGCTCGTAGCGGCCCGGCGCAAGCGCGGGGAAGCGGTAGGCACCGTCCGCCGCATCCACCGCCACCACCTGCTGCGCCGGCCCGCTGGCGTCGCCGGCCCGGCGCAGCTTGGCGTAGTGCGCATGGCCGGTCGCGCCCTCGCCCGCCGCGCGCCGGCCATCGTGGTCGGCGTCATGGTAGACATGGCCCGACAACACGCAGGCGCCGTAGAGGCCGTCCACCGTCACGTCCATCTCGCCGAGCCCGATGCCGAACATCTGCAGCGCGGGGTCCAGCGCCTGCGTCACCAAGGTCTGCACGAGCGGCGCGAGACTGTCGCGCAGCACCGGCGCCAGCGCGTCCTGCACCTGCGGGTCCGCCGCGCCGAGGCCGGGATTGGTGCGCAGCGCCAGCGAGCTCATCAGCTCGGCGACCATCCCCGAGGCGAAGCCGGCATCGGCGCGCGCGGTCTGCGTCTCGGGGAAGGGGCCGTTGAAGACCAGCAGCGCGGCCTGGCTCGCCTGTCCCTGGGCGTGGCCGCGCGCCTCGACGGCCGTGGTGGTGCTCTGCCCGGCGGCATCGGTGATCGTCAGTTCTCCGACGGGCGCGAAGTCGAGGTCGGTGGCCGGATCGATGGCACGGCCCGGGTCGTTGAACAAGGCCTGCGCAATGCGGCCGAGGTAGAGCGAGGCCAGGCCCGGCGTGGCCTGCACGGTCACGCTGCGCGCCAGCGCGTCCACCGCCGCGATCACGCCGCTGCCGCGCGCCACCTCGCCGTAGAGCGTGAGCCGGCTGAGCGTGAGCTGGGCACCGGCGATGCCGGGCACGGCCGTCAGGGCAGAGACGTCGGGACTGCTCGGCACCAGGTCGACCTCGAGCTGGTAGCGCATCGCCGCCGAGTGGAACTGCGTGCCGGCCGGGCCGCAGGCGAACACCGGCGGCTCGGTGGCCTGCGCCGACAGGCGAACCGCCTGCACCATACCCGACAGGCCCAGCGATTCGCCGCTGAGCGTGACCGGCTCGCGCGCGGCCGCCAGGCCTTCGGCGTTGTACAGCTGCACCAGGCCGGTCACGAAGTCCAGCGTGCGCAGCGACTGGGCATCGTAGGCCGCGCCGCCGCCCTCGATCAGCTCGGCCAGCCGCAGCGTGCCGGCGAGGCTGTCGAACTGCGCCGCCAGCGCGTCCAGCGCCGCGGCGGCGGCGCCGCGCCCCTGCGCGCGCGCATCGGCCGCCATGGCACTGGCGATCTGCGACAGCGTGGCGCCGCCGGCCAGCGCCTGCTCGCGCCCGGCCACGCCCATCTCGGCCGCCAGCGCGTCGAGGAAGCTGCCGAGGTTGGTGCCGCCCTCGGCGAGCGCATTCCAGTCGGCCACCGACAGCGCCAGCGTCGACCCGGTGAGCTGGGACAGCAGGCCGCTGTACAGCGTCGCCTGGCTGGAATCCATGCTGGCCAGGCGCGGGCCCGAGGACACGCAGGCGCCGCTGCCGCAGGCGGCCTGCGCCGGAGCGGCGAGCAGGCACAGCAGGACCAGGCCGAGGAGGCGATGCAGCAGTTTCATTCGGGCAGGACTCCGGCCAGCAGGGTTTCGTCGAACTTGAAGCGCAGGCGCAGGTAGGCGCCGCGGCGCAGCGGCTGGCCGCCCGACAGGTCCGCGTCGCGCAGGTCCAGCCAGTTGAAGCCGCCGGACAGCCAGAGGCTGGGCGCGATCCGGTAGCCGATTTCGGCGTTCAGGCCCGCCGCCGGCCCCGCGGCTTGGCTGTCGACCAGGACGCGCGCGCCCAGGCCCAGGTCCCAGCGCGCATCGAGTTCGTGCCGCCATCGCACGGCGGCCAGCTGCGCCGTGCCGCGGCTGGCGAGGCCGGCCGAGCGGTCGCTGCCGCGCTTGATCGCATGGCGCCAGCTCCATTCCTCGCGCGGATCGGGCTTGAAGTTGGCGTGCAGAGACACCAGATGCGCGCTGCGCCGCGCGTTCGGTCCCTCGTCGAGCTGCCAGCCGTAGCGCGCCAGCGCCAGCCAGCGGCCGGCCGGCTCGCGCCAGGCCAGGCCGCCCTGCAGGCGCTCGCGCCGCGGCCCGGTGCTGCCGTCCCTGGGCTGCACCTGGTCGAGGCTGGCCCTGCCGAGCAGGCGCCAGCTTTCGTCGAGCTTCCAGGCCAGGCCCGCGCTGCCGAACCAGCTCTGGTGCAGCGGCGCGTCGCGCCATTCCAGGCGGCCGTTCAGCGTCAGGCCGGGCCTGGCCGTCCATTGCGCGCTGCCGCTCAGCGCCAGCACCTCGTTGCGGCTGCTGCCTTCCAAGCCCTTGACGCGCTCGAAGCCGCCGCCGACGCGCAAGCCCTCGGCCACGGTCCAGAGCTTGCGCAGGCCGATGGCGGCCTCGGCCCCCTCCTGCCCGCCCCAGTCGCGGCCGCGGAACTCGCCGAACAGGCGCAGCCCCTGGCCATCGTCGCGCTCGAAGCCGAGCACGCTGCTGCGGCGCTGCTGGGTCTCGTTGAGCCCGTAGATGCCGCTGAACGAGTTGATGAATTCGTGGCGCGCATAGAGCCGGCCGCGGTCGGCCAGGCGCATTTCGCCGCCGACGGCGCGCATCGCGCCGCTGCCGGCCACCGCCTGCTCGGCCTCGCCGTAGACCGAGACCGCCGGCCAGCCCGGCAGCGGCGAGGACAGGCGGGCGCGCAGGCTGGTGAAGTCGGCGCCGCCTACGCTGCCCGGCTGGGCCGGCGCGGCCGTCTCCTGCGCCACGCGCAGGCCGCCTTCGACGCGCAGGCCGCCGCCGAGGTCGTGCTCGGCCGATGCGCGCAGGCCCGTGCGGCGCGCGCCACTGGCGGTATCGGCGCTGCGCAGGGCTTCGGCGCTGAGCCGCGTGCGCGCGTCCAGGGCGTAGCTGGCCTGGGCGCTCGCCTCTTCGCGGCCGCGGTTCAGCGGCGCGCCGGGATTGTCGAATCCGGGTTCCGCGCGGCCGAGCATGGCCTTGGCGGCCAGCGCGCCGTCACGGTGCTCGATCTCGATGCGCGCGGCCTCGCCGCTGCCCGCCTCGCCCGGCGCCGCCTGCGCGCGATGGCTGGCGGCCAGCTCGGCCCGCAGCGTGGTCGCCGCCGCGAGCTGCCAGGCCGCGCGCAGGCCGGCCAGACGGTAGGGCGAGCGCGGGTCCTCGTCCTGGGCCAGCGAGGCGCCCAGGCGCAGGCCCGGCAGGGCCTCCAGCTCCGCGTCGCCGCCCCAGACCCAGAAGCCCGGGCCGCCCTGCTCGCTCTCGTAAGTGATGCGCAGCGACACCGGGTTCAGCTCGGCATCGAGGCTGGCCTGCGGGGCGCGCAGCAGCAGCCGGCCCGACTCGGCTTCGAGGTCGTAGTCGACGAAGGCGGTCAGCGGCGTGCTGCGCAGCACCGTGGCCGGCTGGTTGCGGTCGCGCACCAGCAGCTCGACCCGCTCGCTACCCGCCACGACGCCCGCGACGCGCAGGTAGAAGGGTCCCGAGGTGCCGGTGGCGGGCAGCTCGTCGACCACCTGGCGCGAGCGCGCCTGGCTGGCCCAGGCGTCAAACTTCAGGCCTGGCGACTCGTGGTGCTGCTTGAGGCCGGTGAGGCTGCGGCTGTAGCGCGCCAGCGCCGGGCCGCCCGGGGCGCCGCCGGGCGGCGCGGTATGGAAGTCGCCGTACAGCGCGAAGGAGGCGCCGCGGTCGACGCGCACGAACAGCCGGCCCGACGAGGCCGCCTCGAAGCCGCGCCGGGCGTCGTCGCCGTACACCGGGTAGTAGCGCTCGGACTGCACGTCGCGGAACAGGCCTTCGCGCCGCGGCTTCTCCGAGTCGTAGGCCAGCGTCAGCAGCGTCTCGCCCTTGACCTTGCCCTTGAGGAACAGCGCCGCGCGGCCGCGCAGTGCGTCGCTGCCGAAGGCTCGCAGCTCGCGCTCGAAGCCGTCGGCCTCGGTCGCCGCTTCGATCCCGCGCAGGCGCGAGAGGTCGAGCACGCCTTCGACGATGCCGGCCGCCACCAGGGGGCGCAGCGCGGGAGCCAGCGCGAGCTCCTGAGCGGCCTGCACCGTGCCGGCGCTCGCGCGCAGGGCCAGGGTGCCGGGCCGCTCCGGCGCCAGCAGGGTCAGCAGCGCCTCACCACCCTCGACGAAGGTCTGCACCTCGGCCAGCGCGGGGTCGAGGTCGTCCACCTGCCAGCGGCCGGCGCTGGCCTGCAGCGTGACGGCGCTGCGCGCGGCCACCAGCAAGCCGGCGGCGTCGAGCAGGCGCAGGCGCAGCGTCAGGGCCTGGCCGGCCACCGGCTGCTCGGGCACGCCGAGCTCCATGTGCGCCAAGGGCCCGGGCGCGGTCACGCCGACTTCCTGCTGCCCGCGCGCAATGCCGAGCTCGTCGAGCCAGCGCAGCCGCAGGCGGTTGCCGCCCGGCTGCAGGTCCACGCCGATGTATTCGAGCGCCCGCACACCACGCGCCAGGTCCTCGCTGCGCGTGCCTATGCGCGAGGCGGCGACCGGCTGGCCGTTGACGCTGAGCTCCAGCCGCCCCAGCGCGGGCCCGGCCACGCGCACCGCGGTCTGGCGGCCCGCGAGCACGGCGCCGTCATGCGGCCACAGCAGGACCGGCACGGGCTCAAGCGCCGGCAACAGGCTTGGCAGAGGGGGCAGGCGGGACGCTTGGCTCGCCGGCCGGCCGACGGCGGCAGGGCCGGAGGCCGGCGCCGCCGGCGCTGCGCCGCAGCCATGTTCCGGCCGCAAAGCGAGGTCTGCACGCCTGAGCTCGCCGTTGTGCAGATCGACGAAACGGCTGCCGGCCGGGCCGCCGCCGCGGCCTTCGGTCGCGCCGGGCGAGAAGCCCGGCGGCAGGGTCTGGGCGTCGAGCTTGAGCACATGGGTCAGCGGCAGCAGATCGTCGAAGTGGTAGCGGCCCTCGGCGTCGGTCACGGCGCTGTCGCCGGTTTCCAGCCACAGCCGCACGCCGGCCACGCCGGGCTCGCCGGCATCGGCAAGCCCATTGGCGTTGCAATCGGCGAAGACGCGGCCCAGCAGGTAGCCCTGGGCGCTGAAAACGCCCCCATCGACCTTCACGGTGGCGCTGGCCACATTGCTGCCGGCAGCCAGCGGCGGCGCGCTCGCGGCCTGCGCGCGGTTCGTCGCCGCTCCCGCCCTGGCCCAGGGCGTGACGCGCAGGCGGTAGACCAGGGTGGTGCCGGCCTGCGTGGCCAGGCTGCCGAGCGCATAGACCAGCATGCCCTCGCGCACGACGGGATCGGGTACCGGCTGCCCTTCACGCCGCGTGCTGCCGGGCACATAGGCGAAGCCGGGCGGCAGCGTGTCGCGCAGCTGCACCCCGCCCAGCGCAGCCCCGCTCGCGTTGCGCACCTCCACGGTGTAGTCGATGAAGTCGCCGCGCTCGACGCGCGCGCGCGCCGCCTGCTTGCGCACGCGCAGGCCCAGCGCCAGCGGCGCGTCGAGCGGCAGGTCGGCGCGCACGGCGCCCGTGCGCTCGTCGACGACGAAGGCCCCGCCGTAGGACGCGGCGGCGTTCACCACCCGGTCGCCCGGCTGCAGCGGCGGCGGCAGCGCCGAGGGGAAGGCGTAGCCTTCGACGGGCTCAACCTGCAGCCGGTACAGGCTGGCCGGCACCAGCGGGAAGGCGTAGCGCCCCTGGGCGTCGCTCAGGACGGAGGCCGGCGCAGGCGTGACGCCGTCCGCGGCGAACACGCGCGCCGAAGCCCCGGCCAGGCCGCCGTTGCCGGCCCCGCTCACGTCGATCAGCGTCACGCGCACGCCAGCCAGCGGCGCATTCGACTTGCTGTCGTAGACCACGCCGTAGGGATCGATCAGCACGCCGGCCTCGGTCCGGGCGGCGCCGCATCCCGCCAGCTGGCCGCTGATGCGGTCGTTGGGCCGCACGGCCAGCCAGCCGTCGCCGGAGACCGCGGCACCGCTGTCGGCCGTGGCCATGCCGCGCGCGATGCGGAACAGGCCGCTGTTGGGCGCGCTTTCGAGCGCGATGAAGGTCTCGCTGTCGCCGGTGAGCGCCGAACGCAGCGTGAGGGCGACCTGCTCGGCCACCGCCGCGTCGCGGTTGCAGGCCGCGGCATCGGCCTGCACGTACAGCGTGTCGCCGCGCGCCGCGACCGTGCTGGGCGTGGCAAAGCCGCTGTCGCGGAAGAAGCTGAGCACCGGCGGCTGCAGCGGCAGCGGCACGGTCGCGCGGTTCGACAGGCTCTCCTGCGGCCCGTCGGGGCTGCCGAAGCGCGCGACCGCCTGGTTGCTGACCACGCCGCTGGCGTTGGCCTGCACGCGCAGACCCAGCTCGAAGGCCAGGGTGTGGCCGGGCGGCAGCTGCTCGATGGCCCAGGCCACCTGGTCCACCGTGGCCGCATCGGCGGGCAGGGCACTGACGAAGCTGGCCGGCGGCTCGCCGCGCAGGTGGTAGAGCGCCATGCCGGCCGTGGCCGCGCCGCCGTCCACCTCGAGCAGCTGGGTATTGGCCGGCAGCATGTCGCCGATCAGCAGCAGCTCGCGCGCCGTGCCGTCGACCGCCACCGGCAGGCCGGTCGCTGCCGCCGAGCCGGTGTTGCTGGCGGTGATGCGGAAGCCGAGCCGCGCGCCGGGCGCGGTCTGCCGCTCCAGCGCCGCCTTCCACAGCCGCAGCGCGGCGCCTTGCGTGACCGTCACGGTGTCGGTGTTCAGCGCCTCGGCGTCCCCGGCCTGCGCGCGCAGCTGCAGGGCTATGCGCTGTTCGGGCGCCGCCGTGCCCGGCACCTGGCCGAGCAGCAGCAGATCGGCCGCGGCCCCTGCGGCCAGAACCAGCGGGTCGTCCGGGCCCAGCTCGGGCTCGCCCGCATCGGCGCGGCCGTTCGCGTTGTCGTCGCGCACGATGCGCAGCCTCGTCCCGGTCGGCGCCCCCGAAGCCGACAGGCGCACGGCCGCCTCGGCGTTGCCGGTGTTGCGCAGCCGGTGCGCCAGCGTGAACAGGCCGCCCGGCGGATGGCGCACCGACTGGTCGGCGCTCAGCGCGAGGGCCGCGACCGCCATGACCTCGACGCGCACGGTGTTGGACTCCAGGCGCGCGGCCAGTCCGGTCGCGGTGTCGACGTAGCTCAGCAGGGCGCGGTTCTCGATCAGGCTGCCCGCGGCGGGCGTCAACGCGAGCGTTTCCGAGGACATCAGAAACAGTGCCAGCGCGAACACGAAGGCCCCGAGCCCGTGCCGCCGCGCCGCGGCGCAGGCCAGGTCCATCGCGCAGTTCTTCAGGGATTGATGCGCACGCCGAAGCTGATCACCGCTTCCTGCCCCGGTGCCAGGCTGCCCAGGCTGGCCTGCACCGTGCCGCTGCCGCCGTCGGCCGGCGCGCTCACGCTGCCCGCCGTGGTCGCCGCGGGCACGGCCGCGTGGTAGCGCGTGTTCGCGGGCGTGGCATCGCTGACGACCACGTCGGTCACCGACGCCACGCCGACGTTCTTCACCACCAGCCGGTAGCGCAGGCAGGCGCCCGGCGCCGCCGCGATGCTGGTCGCGACATAGGCGCCGTCGGGCGTGCCGCTGCAGGCCGCATCCGGGGCCTGGGTCTTGGCGATGCTGACCTGGCCCGCGATCACCACCGTGGTGTCGCGCGAGGACACCACGGCCGGCGCCGCGCTGCCGTTGACCGTGCCGCTGGTGGTCGCGCTCAGCGTGGCGACATCCCGGCTGCCCGGTGCGGCCGAGGCCGGCGCATAGACCTTGACGAACAGCGTCGCCGATTCGCCGGGGTCTAGCCCGGCCTCGGTGCTCGCGCCGTTGCTGCCGCCGCTCAGGGCCGCCAGGTCGCCGACCACCGGGTCGTCGGCATCGAGCACGCCGTCGTGGTTGCGGTCCCAATAGACGGCGGAGCTGAAGCCCTCACCGCCGTTGGCGAGCGTCAGGGCCACCTGGCTGGCCACGCCGTCGCCCTCGCGCACGTTGCCGGTGTTGGCCAGCCTGTGCGTGTAGACCACCGAGCCGCCGGCATGGATTTGCGCGCTGCCGTCGGGCGTGAGCGCGAGGCTGCGCACGGTGCTCACCGTCACCGCGTCATGGATGCGGTCGGACGCGCCCGAGGTCGGCGACAGCGCACGCACATGGAAGTCGACCGTGCCCGGCGCCGCGCCCGCCGGCACGCTGAGGTCGGCGTGGACCTTCTTCGCCTGCCCGGCGCCGACCACGCCGGTCTGGGTGATGACGGCGCCGGCCTCGTCGCGGAACACCACGCTCCAGCCCTCGGGCAGGGCCTGCGTGGCAAAGCTCGCGTCGGTCGAGGCCGCGAGCGCGAAGCTGTCGGCGCTGGCACTGCCATTGGCGACGTAGTAGGTGAAGCGCGTGGTCGTGCCGGGCGCCGCGGTGTTCACGACCACCGGCTCGGCCTCGGGACCGGCGCCCGCGCCGGGCGCGCCGGCGCCGCTGCTGTCGTTCGTCAGGTCGACGCTGTTGCCGCTGATCACGCCCAGCGTGTCGGTGGCGGTCGCGCTCTGCGTGGGATCGGCGTGCGAGGTGGCCGTCTTGTCCAGCGCATAGGGCCCGCCGGTGGCGCCCGGCGGCAGTTGCAGCTTGACCACCACCGTGGTCGACGCCCCGGGCGCCAGCGGCCCGGTGTCGGGGACGCCGTCGCCGTTGGTGTCGAGCATGGGCGTCACGCCGTCGGCCTGGTAGAAGCTCATGCTGGTGCCGGCCGGGAAGCTGCTGGCACCGAAGCGCATGTCGAAGCTGTCGCTGCCGTTGCCGGTGTTGGTCAGCGTGTTCGCGAAGTTCACCGTGCCGCCCTGCGGGCTGGAGGCCACGCTCGCGCCCGACAGCGTGAGGCCGGCGGACTGCGTGACGGTGAACTGCGCGGTATTGGTCGCATAGGGTCCGACCTCGGCGCTGCCGTCGTTGTAGCGGTAGTTCGCGGTGTTGGCGGTGGCCGGGTTGGCGCCCGGCGGCAGGCCGTCATCGACCATGACCTGGAAGCGCAGCGTGCCGGTGACGCCCGCACCCACCGAGGCGATCACCGCCGTCACGCGGCGCGGCCCGCTGACGTTGTAGTCGTAGCTGATGCCGCCCTCGTCGTCGGCCGCCGTGTCGTCGGTCAGCGCGGTGCCGCCGCTCGCGCTCCAGCGCGCGCTGCCGGGCAGGTAGCTCATGCCCGAAGGCAGCAAGTCGGTCAGCGTGAGGTCTGTCGCCGCGACGTTGCCGGTGTTGGTGTAGGTCAGCGTGTAGCTGCGCGGGCCGCTGCCCGGCGCGCCGCGGCCCAGGTCTATGGCCTTGGACACCTGGATCACCGCGTTGGTGCTGACCGTGGTGGTGTCGGTGTTCGACGCGCTGGCCGCCGCATCGAAGCCGCTGGTGGCCGTGAGCACCAGGCTGTTGGTCTGGCCGCTGCTGGCCGAGACCGGCACGGTTCCGACGACGACGAAGCGGAAGGCGGCACCGGGCGCGAGCGCCGGCGTGGCCGTGACCGGCGTGGCGTTGTCGGCCACGCCATCGCCGTTGGCGTCGGCGTAGAAGCTGACGCTGGTGAAGCCGAAGCCGCCGCTTTGGGTCGCGGCGAGCGCGAAGCTGTCGCTGCCGTTGCCGGTGTTGGTCAGCGTATGGGGGTGGCTCACCTGGCCGCCCGGCGTGACGCTGCGCGCGCCGTCGGCGCTCAGCGTCAGCGCAGCGACCTGCTGCACCGTGGTCACGACGGCATTGGAGGTCACCGTGCGCTGGGTCTGCGACGAATCGGTGTAGGTCGCCGAGGCCTGGTTGCCGATCTGCGTGCCGGCCACCGGTGCGGCCCCTGCGCTGCGCGGGATTGCCAGCCAGGCTGCGGCGGCGAGCAGCAGCCAGAAGGCCATCCAGGGGCGCCAGCGCCTTGCGGGCCGGGCCGCGGCTTGGATGCGGCTCATGGCGCCCTCCCCTCGGCGGCCGTGGCCGCCTCGAGCCGGACGCGGGCGCTCACGCTCACGGCCTGTCCGGAGGCCAGGTCGCCGAGCTGCCAGCGCAGGGCACGGTAGTCCTGCGGCGGCACCAGGCGCTGCTCGCGCCGGCCGTCGGGCAGCGTCACCCAGTGCCGCAGGGGCAGCGCCTGGAATTGCCGGCCGTCGGTGCTGGCCTGCGCCATGGCGGGCAGCGCGCTGCCGGGCACGAACACCGTGCCGGCAGGAATGGGCAGCGTGGCGACCGCCTGTCGGACCGGCGCAGGCCCGGGGTTGCGGTAGTTCACGCGGTACTCGAGCAGCTCGCCCGGCCGGGCCTGCTCGGCGCTGTGCAGCAGTTCGGCGCCGCCCGTCGCGGGCAACACGCGCCGGGCCGTGAGTTCGGCCGCCAGCGCGGGTTCGTTGCCGGGCTGGGCCAGGGCCTGATGCGGTGCGAGCGCCGCAGCGGCCAGCGCCAGGCCGAGCAGAAACGGGTGGCTCATGGAGGGTTCCTCGAATTCATGAAAAGGGTCCGGTCCGGGCTCAGAGGCCGCCG
The DNA here is from genome assembly GCA_005503335.1 of Comamonadaceae bacterium 2FH. Classification (GTDB taxonomy): domain Bacteria; phylum Pseudomonadota; class Gammaproteobacteria; order Burkholderiales; family Burkholderiaceae_C; genus SCMQ01. Next base: position 9,218 of record SCMQ01000017.1, on the reverse strand, counting down.
GCTTCGCGCGGCATGCCGATCGCCGCGTCGACGTCGACGCGCCGATCCGGCTGCAGGCAGGCGACCAGCGCCGCACCGGCCGCCCCGGTGCAGGCCGCCGCCGCGGTGACGGGCTCGCTTTCGCCGCGCCCCTCGGCACGGATCAGCGCGGCATCGACGCCCTGCGCGACGAGGTGGTCCGCCACCGCCTGCGCGCGCCCTTCGGACAGCGCCTGGTTGTAGTGGCTAGTTCCCAGCCGGTCGGCATGGCCGACCACCCGCACCCAGTCGACCTGCCGCGCCTGCGTCAGATGGGCGGCCAACTGGTCCAGCCGCTGCCTGCCGCGTGCACGTAGCTCGGTCCGGCCGAAGTCGAACAAGGCGTCGGTTTCGACGACGACGCGCTCGATCACCAGCACGGGCTGCGGCAAGGGCTCGGCGACGGGCTGCGTCTCCACCGGCACGACCAGGACGATGACGGGCTCGGCGGCCTGTGTGAACACCTCGGGTTGGGGATCGCATTCGGGGTGGGCAGGGTGGTCAGGCGCGTCGCGCCAGACGCCGGTGCGCCAGCAGGCGCCGTCGGCGCTGCGCACCGCGCTGCCGCTGCGGTCGTGCAGGTGTCGGTCATGGGCGTGGCCGGCCGAGGCGGCCACCAACGCTGCGGCGAGCAGGAGTGTGGTGCGGGTGATGGACTTCATGTGGTTTTCCTGAGGGAGGGGACGGGGGAAGCGGCTGGCGGCGATCAACGCGCGCCTTCGGCCTGGACCAGCCGCTCGACGTGATCGAGCAGCGCGACCGGGCTGAAGGGCTTGACGAAATAACCGTCGGCGCCGGCTGCCAGGCCGGCGTCGATGTCGCTGCGCTGGCCACGCGCGCTGAGCAGCACGACATGCAGGCCGGACAGCAGGGGCTCGGCCTTGAGCCCGCGGCAGACCTCCAGCCCATTGAGGGGGCCGGGCATCATCACGTCGAGCAGCACGACCCGGGGGCGGACGCGGCGGGCCAGCGCCAGCGCTTCGGCGCCATCGACGGCTTCGTGGATCTCATGACGGTCCGGATCGAAGGTGAGGCGAACGAGTCGGCGGATTTCGCCATGGTCGTCGACGATCAGCAGGCAGGTTTTCATGGCATGAATGGTCGGATGGGGTGAAACAAAGACATCGGATACGGCGAATTGTATTTTCATTTTTATCATCTTTGTCAAATTTTCACTAATAGACACAGTTTCAGAAGTGCCATTTCGTGCAAAAATGCAGGCTTGATCCCAGCAAGACACGACTTCATGGCCCACGACGACACCCTGTACAGCACGCGCGAAGCCGCCGAACGCCTCGGCGTTTCGCTGCGCACGGTCCAGCTGTGGGTGGAAGGCGGCGTGCTGCGCGCCTGGAAGACGGCCGGCGGCCATCGCCGCATTCCGCGCGAAGCGATCGACGAGCTGCTGGCGCAGCGCCGCGCCGAGCTGCTCGGCAGCCCCTCGCCCAGCCAGTTCAAGCTGCTGGTGGTCGAGGACGAGGCCGACCTGCTGAAGCTCTACCGGCTGCAGATCGCCGCCTGGGCACTGCCCGTGACGCTGGTCACGGCGAACAACGGCTTCGACGCGCTGATCCGCATCGGCGAGCAGCGCCCCGACCTGCTGGTGACCGACCTCAACATGCCGGGCATGGACGGCTTCCGCATGATCCGCACTCTGCGCGCCAGCCCGGACTTCGCCGACATGGAAATCGTGGCCGTGACGGCGCTGGGCCGCGCGGAGATCGCCGACCGCGGCGGCCTGCCGCCCGACGTGCGCATCTTCACCAAGCCCGTGCCCTTCTCGGAACTGGAGCGCATCGTGCGCGAACGGCTGGCCCGCCCGATGCGGCGCCCCCAGCCGGCCTGAGCCACGCGCCGCCGGCCGCCGATCAGGAGGCAGCATGGTCGAACGAACCCGCGCCGAACTCGCCAAGCGCGAGCAGGAGCTGATGCGCAGCCATCGGCTGCTGGACGCCATCACCGAGATCCAGTCGCTGTTCATACGCGACGCCGAGCCGCGCCGGGTGTTCGACTCGATGCTGGACACGCTGCTGCGCGTGACCGACAGCGCCTACGGCTTCGTCGGCGAGGTGCTGCGCGAGGCCGACAGCACGCCCTACCTGAACACGCTGGCGCTCAGCAACATCGCCTGGAACGAGACGTCGCGTGCGATGTACGAGGCGCACGCGCATGGCAGCGGCATGCTGTTTCGCAACCTCGACACGCTGTTCGGCGTGTCACTGCGCAGCGGCGAGGCGGTCATCAGCAACACGCCGTCACGCGATCCGCGCAGCGGCGGCATCGCGCGCGGCCATCCTTCCCTGGACGCCTACCTGGGCCTGCCGGTGCACGCGGGCGGACAGATGGTGGGGCTGATCGGCCTGGCCAACCGGCCCGGCGGCTACGACGAGGCGCTGCTCGCCTACCTGCAACCGCTGGTGCGCAGCTGCGGCCAGATCATCGAGGCCTTCCGCAGCGATCGCGAGCGCCTGGCGGTGATGGCCGCGCTGCGGGAGAGCGAGACGCGCCACAAGGCCGTGCTCGACACAGCCGCCGACGCCATCATCACGATCGACGACCAGGGGCGCATCGAGAGCTTCAACCCGGCCGCCGAGCGCATCTTCGGCTGGAGCCGGGACGAGGCGCTGGGCGCCGACATCAAGCCGCTGCTCGAGAGCCTGGGGCTGGTCCCCGCCGACCTGATCGGCCGCGGCAGCGAGGTCGCCGCCAGGCGCAAGGACGGCAGCGCCCTTCCGATCGAGCTGACGGTGGCCGAAATCGCCCTCGTGGGAAGGCGCCTGTACAGCGTGATCGCGCGCGACATCGGCCAGCGCAAGCAGGCGCAGGCGCAATTGCAAAGGTTGACGCAGAGCCTGCGCGCCATCATCCAGCTGAGCCCGGATGGCTTCGTCGCCTTCGACGAGCGGGGCCGGCTCAGCTTCGCCAACCCGGCCTTCCTGCGCATGTGCGGCTGCGACGAGCAGGACCTGAATGGCATGAGCGAGACCGACTTCGACGCGATGCTGGCCTCGATGTGCGACGGCGAGCGTCCCTACATGCCGATCGCGGCACTCGACGACGGCGAAGGCGACATCCTCTCGCGCCAGCAGCCGCGCTTCACGGCAGCCAGGCGTTCGGTGCGCCGGCTGCGCGACGACGAAGGCCGCCATCTCGGGCGGGTGGTCTATTTCCAGGACATCACCCAGGCCGCCGAGCTCGACCGCATGAAGACCGAGTTCCTGTCCACCGCGGCCCACGAACTGCGCACGCCGATGGCCAGCATCCACGGTTTTTCGGAGCTGCTGCTCAAGCGCGATTTCGACGAGGAGACGCGCCGCGACCTGCTGCAGACCATCTACCGCCAGTCGTCCAACCTGGTGCGGCTGGTCAACGAACTGCTCGACCTGGCGCGCATCGAGGCGCGCCAGGGCAAGGACTTCCAGCTGCGGCGCCAGCCCCTGCAGCCCATCATCGACGCCACGGTGCACCACCTGATCGTGCCGGGCGACCCGCGGCCGGTCGCGCTTCAGACCGGCGGCGCGCTGCCCGAGGTGGAGGTGGACGCCGACAAGCTCGAGCAGGCCTTGCTGAACGTGCTGACCAACGCCTACAAATACTCGCCCCAGGGCGGGGCCATCGAGCTGCGCACCTGCACCCGCACGCGCGAGGGACGGCTCGAGGTCGGCATCGCCGTGCGCGACCAGGGCATAGGCATGACCCCCGAACAGTCGACGCGCATCTTCGAGCGCTTCTACCGGGCCGACGACTCGGGGGCCATCCCCGGCACGGGGCTGGGCATGTCGCTGGTCAAGGAGATCCTCGAGATTCACCAAGGCAGCGTCGAGGTCGCGTCGGCGCTCGGCCGCGGCGCCGACGTTACGCTGTGGCTGCCGGCCGCAGGCGCCGACAAGCCGCACCCACCCGCTGAGGCATAGGAGGCATAGCCGCGCCTGTAGCAGGCGCTTGCGGGGCTCGGGTCTTGCCATTAACTGATAAAAGTGATAAATTACGCAAAACTATGTTTTCGCCATTTTTATCATTTATGCGAGATGCCCATGCCCTACCTCACTGACAACCAACCCATAGACATGTCCGAGCAGCTGATGCTGCGCCGGCAATCCGCGCGCTATGCAGAGGATCTGCGCCAGCTGCGCGAGCAGCGCAATGCCGCGCGCCACGCCCTGAAGGCCTCGCGGCTCGATGCCCTGCTGCGCCTGGCGGCGGCTGTCGAGCACAAGGACAGCGATACCGGCGCGCACATCGTGCGCATGGGCCACTATTCGGCCGCGATCGCGCAAGCCATGGGCCAGCCGGCCGCCTGGTGCGAGGTGCTGCTCTATGCCAGCCGGCTGCACGACATCGGCAAGATCGCCGTGCCGGACCGCATCCTGCAAAAGGCCGGACCGCTGAGCGAAGAAGAGCGCCGGGTGATGCGCAGCCACCCGCAGATCGGCGCCTCGCTGCTCGCCGGCAGCGACAGCCCGCTGTTCGAGATGGCCGCCGAGGTGGCGCTGCAGCACCATGAACAGTTCGACGGCGCCGGCTACCCCGACGGACGGCGTGGCCAGGAGATCGCGCTGAGCGCGCGCATCGTCGCCGTGGCCGACTGCTTCGACGCGCTGACCTCGGACCGCTGCTACCGCCCGGCCATGCCGGACGAGCTGGCCTTCAGGCTGCTGCGCGAAGGCTCAGGCAGGCATTTCGACCCGGCGGTGCTGAGCGCCTTCTTCGGCGCCAGCCGACAGCTGCTCGAGTTGCGCGAGGCGATCAACGCCGGCGACATCGCTCCGCGCCCCGTGCAGGAGGCCGTGCAGTGAACATCCTGCTGCTGGACTTCGTCTCCCCACCCCACCCGGCACCCCACGCATTGCTGCTTGCCGCCGCCGCCACGCTGCTGCTGATCGCGCTACTGTGGGGGCTGCGCCGGCTCGCGCGGCGCATCACCCGGGCCATCCACGAGCGGCCCGCGCTGCAGGCCACACCGCCCCAGCAGCCCGGAACCGAACTGCTCAAGCGCCCCAATCCGCTGGCCGGCCGGCAGGTGCTGGGCGGCCTCGCAGCACTGGTGCGCGCCATGCACGGCCTGCTGGCCGCCGCGGCCCTGTGGGCCTGGGCCCTGGCCTTGTTCAGCCTGCTGCCTGGCACGCGCGAGCTGGCGCGGCTGCTGCTGGCCCATGCGCTCGACCCGCTGCGATCCGCGGGTGCCGCCATGCTCGACTACCTGCCGCGGCTGCTCTTCATCGTCACGGTGGGCTTCATCGCCTTCGCGCTGATCCGGATCACGCGCTTCGGCTTCGCCGAACTCGGCAAGCAGACGATACGGCTGCCGGGCTTCCCGGCCGAATGGGCCGCGCCGACCTACCGCATCGTTCGCTTCCTGCTCATCGCCTTCGCCGCGGTGATGGCCTTCCCCTACCTGCCGGGCGCCGGCACGCCGGCCTTCGAGGGCATCTCGATCTTCCTCGGCGTGCTGTTCTCGCTGGGCTCCAGCGGCGCGGTCTCCAACCTCGTCGCCGGCACCATCCTCACCTACACGCACGCGTTCCGCATCGGCGACCGGGTGCGCATCGCCGACACCGAGGGCGACGTGGTCGGCCGCGCCCTGCTGGCCACGCGCATACGCACCATCAAGAACGTGGACGTGACCGTGCCCAACGCCCGGGTGCTGGCCGAGCACATCTTCAACTACAGCGCCGCCGCCGAAGGCCCCGGCCTGATCCTGCACGAGCAGGTGACGATAGGCTACGACGTGCCCTGGCGCCGGGTGCACGAGCTGCTGATCGAGGCGGCGCGCCAGACCGGCCATGTGCTGCAGGACCCCGCGCCCTATGTACTGCAAAGCGGGCTCGACGATTTCTACGCCCGCTACACGATCAACGCCTACACGCGCGAGTCCAACGGCATGGCCGGCATCTATTCGGAGCTGCGCGCCAACATACAAGACACGTTCCACCGCGCCGGCATCGAGATCACCTCGGCGCATTACACCGCGCTGCGCGACGGCAGCCGCGCGGCGCGCCCGGACGCCCCGCCCGTGGGCGAGACGACGCCGCTGCGCGTTGCGCTGGTCGGGCCAACCGAGGCCCCTGCACCATGAGCGCGATCGCCCCCCTGCTGCAAGAAGCCAGCGCCGGCTGGATGCGCGAAGCGCTGGCGCATCCCATGGCCAGCCGCGTGGTCGCCGTCGCGCTCGGACTGGGACTGATCGCCCTGCTGACCCGGACCGCAAGGCGCGCGCTGGACCGGTGGATCGAGCATGACCCGGCGCGCTACCGCAGCCGCAAGCTGGTGAGTTTTGTCGGCTACCTCGCCGGCGCGCTCTACCTCGCCGTGGTGTTCGACGAGCAGCTGCGCGGCCTGGTGGTCGCGCTGGGCGTGGCCGGCGCGGGCATCGCGCTGGCGCTGCAGGAGGTGGTTGCCAGCGTGGCCGGCTGGCTCGCGATCTCCTTCGGCCGCCTGTACAAGGTGGGCGACCGCATCCGCATCGACGGCATCAGCGGCGACGTGATCGACATCGGCGTGCTGCGCACCAGCTTGATGGAGACCGGCGACTGGGTCGACGCCGACCAGTACAACGGCCGCATCGTGCGCATCGCCAACAGTGCGGCGCTGAAGCTGCCCGTGTACAACGAGTCCGGCCGCTTCCCCTTCCTGTGGGACGAGCTTCGCCTGCCGCTGCCGCAAGGCGTGGACCTGGAGAGCGTGCGCAGCGTGCTGCTGCTGGCGGCCTCGCGGGCCAGCGGCGAGCACATCGCCGCCGCGCACACCAGGCTGCGAACGCTGTCGCGCGAAGCGCTGATCGCCGACACCGAGACCCGCCCCCAGGTGCGCTTTGCGCTCAGGCGCGAGGGGCTGGAATGCACGGTGCGCTACGTGACCGCCGCGGCGCATCGCTCGGAGGTGCGCGACCGGCTGGCGACCCTGCTGCTGCGCAACCCGGGGCACGCGCGCCTGCTCGGACTGGAAAGGCTCTGACATGGCGCCCCCTCTTTCGATCGAAGCCCTGTTTCTCACCCTGGCCGCGGTCTGGCTGGCGGCCGGCCTGCTCGGCGCGCTGGCTGCGCGGCTGGGCATCCCGGCGGTGATCGGCGAGCTGGCGGCCGGCATCCTGCTCGGCCCCACGCTGCTGGGCTGGGTCACGCCCGCGCCCACCTTGACGGCGCTGGCCGAAATCGGCGTGGTGCTGCTGCTGTTCGAGGTCGGCATGGACACCGACCTGTCGCGGCTGCGGCGCAGCGGCGCGCAATCGGTGGCGGTGGCCTTGGCGGGCTTCGTGCTGCCGTTCGCGCTGGGCTTCGTCGGCGCCTACTGGCTGTTCGATCTGTCCCTCGCGACCAGCCTGTTCGTCGGCGGCGCGCTGACCGCGACCAGCATAGGCATCACGGTGCGCGTGTTCAAGGACCTGGGCCGCGACGGTTCGCCCGAGGCCCAGGTGGTGCTCGGCGCCGCCGTGCTCGACGACGTGCTGGGCGTGATCACGCTGGCGGTGCTGGCTCAGTTCGCCAGCACGGGCCAGCTCTCGGCCGCCGGCGTCGGGCGTATCGTCTTCTTCGTGCTCGCCTTCGTGCTGCTGGCGCCGCTGGCGGCCAAGCTCGCGGCCGGCCTGATCTCGGGCCTGGCGCGCCGGCACGAGGCCCCGGCGCTGCTGCTGATCCTGGTGGTGAGCGCCGTACTGGCCTTCAGCGCGCTGGCCCACGCCATGGGCGCGCCGGTGATTCTGGGCGGCTTCGCCGCCGGCCTGGCGCTGGGACGGGGCTTTCGCATCGACATTCCGCCCGGGCTGCGCCTGCCCTTCGGCGCGACGCTGCGCCGGCTGCTGGCCGCCGACCCCGGCTTCAGCCAAGCGGTCGAGACCCACACACGGCCGCTGGTCCACCTGTTCGCGCCGGTGTTCTTCGTGCTCGTGGGCGTGAGCCTGGACCTGCGCAGCGTGGCCTGGACCGACCCTAAGGTCGCCAGCCTGCTGGCCACGCTGGTCGTGCTGGCACTGGCCGGCAAATGGGCCTCCGGCTTCGTCCTGCGCCTGCCGCGGCGCCAGCAGCACGCCATCGGCCTGGCCATGGTGCCGCGCGGCGAGGTCGGGCTGATCTTCGTACAGCTCGGCGCGACCCAGGGACTGCTCGACACCACGGTGAGCGCTGCACTGCTGGCGACGGTGGCGATCACCACGCTGCTGCCGCCGTTCGCCCTTCAGGTCCTGTACCGCCTGAAGGCGCCCCGAGCGATGGGTGCCGAATGAAGCCGGGCCGCAATGCATGGCAGCGCGCCTGGTGCGAACGCCATCGCGGCGTCGACGCCGCCGCGGTGCTGCGCCGCGTGAGCGCCGAAGGGGCGATCGGCCCCCGCTACCTCTTCCTCACCCTGGCGTCCTGCGGCGTCGCCATGCTCGGCCTGCTGCAGGATTCGGGCCCCGTGGTGATAGGCGCCATGCTGATGGCGCCGCTGCTCGGGCCTATCGTGCAGTTGGGCGTCGCGCTGGCGCGCGCGGACGCGGCGATGGCGACGCGCGGCGTCCTGGCGCTGGTCGTCGGCACGGCTTCGGCGCTGGCGCTGGCGGTGCTGCTCGCCTGGCTCGCGCCCGGCGCGGCCCCCACGCGCGAGCTGCTGTCCCGCACGCAGCCCAACCTGCTCGACCTCGGCATTGCTGTGCTCTCGGGACTCGCGGGCGGCTATGCCCTGGTACGCGCCGAGGCCTCGGTCTTCGCCGGCGTCGCGATCGCCACGGCGCTGATGCCGCCTCTGGCTACCTGTGGCTGGGGCCTGGCCCACGCCGACCTGGCGACAGCAGGTGGCTCCGCCCTGCTCTTTCTCTGCAACCTGATCGGCATCGCCCTGGGCGTCGCGGTGGTCTCGGCCTGGTATGGGCTGCATGCGCCCGGCCGCTTGCCGGCGAAGCTGATGCTGGCTGTCGCTCTGCTTGCGGCCGTGTCCGCGCCGCTGTCCCTGCGTGCGGCGGCGTGAGAGCGCCGGCAGAAGCCGGCAAGATGAGGCTTTCGCCCTGCGGATGGTGCGCTTGTCGCGCAGCGACTGCGCCCCGCTGCTGCGGGTGATGAACGGGTAGCGCGACCAAAAGTCACGCAAGGCCGCGTGGCTGAGGAAGAGAGCAGGAATCGGCATAGGGGGCCTCCATGATCGGAGGCACCCCTGCCACACCACCCGGCATGCGGGTCCGCACCGGGCGGTTCGAGAGCTTGAGGTCATGACAGCCTTGGCACTCCCAG
>SCMQ01000016.1 GCA_005503335.1 Comamonadaceae bacterium 2FH | reverse complement strand
GCGGGGGAGGGAGGCAGGGGGCGGTGTCGGTCATGCGGCGATTCTCTTACACTGCCGCCATGAAGAAAGAGTTTGTGGCCGCGCATCTGGACGTCAAGGCCTTCGCCCAGGACGGCGCCAGCCTGTCGGGGCAGGATCCGCTGCAGGACTATCCGCGCCTGGTGGCCGAATCGAAAGGCGAGCCCGCCGGCCTGAGCGTCAACTGGTCGGCTCGTGGCGAGGCCCGCGCGCAGGCCGGCGCCACCGATCAGCTCTGGCTGCACCTGCGGGCCCAGGTCAGCCTGCCGCTGATCTGTCAGCGCTGTCTGGGGGCCGTGATGATCGCGGTCGAGGTGGAGCGCCCGTTCCGCTTCGTCGCCGACGAGGCCACGGCCGCCGCGCTCGATGACGAGAGCGAGGAGGACGTGCTGGTGCTGGATCGCGCCTTCGACCTGCCCGCCCTGATCGAGGACGAGCTGCTGATGGCCCTGCCCCTGGTGCCGCGCCATGAAAGCTGCCCCAGCGAGCCCAGGCTGGCCGTGGCGGATGCCGACTTCGAGGCCGAATCCGAGGCCAAGGCCCATCCGTTTGCGGCGCTGGCCCGTCTGCGCGGCGACAAATCGAACTGAATCAAGGCGTTGGGCTATAATGGCAGGCTTCGCGCGGATTGAGCCGCGCGTGCCCACTCACATTACGTTTTAACCAGAGGCTGCGCTGCCTTCACTTCGCGCGGCGTCATTTGCTTTCAAGGAGCCATCATGGCCGTCCAGCAGAACAAAAAGTCTCCCTCCAAGCGCGGCATGCACCGTTCGCACAACGCCCTGACGGTGCCGGGCATCGCCGTGGAGCCCACCACGGGCGAGACGCACCTGCGTCACCACATCAGCCCCAACGGCTTCTACCGTGGCCGTCAGGTTCTGAAGAACAAGTCCGAAGCCTGATCTCGCTGTCAGCACGGGGCCCGGGGTGCTACTTTCCAAGTAGCCGCGGGCCCTTGTCTTTGATGCGCCCGTCCTTTAGTCCCGCGGCCTTGCGCCGCCTGGAGTCGCCATGATCACCCTGTCTGTCGACTGCATGGGTGGCGACCATGGCCCCCGCGTCACGCTCGATGCCTGCCGGCGCTTTCTCGAGCGCCACGCCGACGTGGAACTGCTGCTGGTCGGTCGGCCCGAGGCCCTGGGCGGTCTGGTGCATGCGCGCGCCCGCGTCGTGGCCGCCAGCGAACTGGTGAGCATGGACGATCCGGTCGAGGTGGCGCTGCGCCGCAAGAAGGACTCGTCCATGCGCGTGGCGATACAGCAGGTCAAGGACGGCGCCGCCGCGGCGGCCGTCTCGGCCGGCAATACCGGCGCCCTGATGGCGATCGCGCGCTACCTGCTCAAGACCGTGGAGGGCATAGACCGCCCGGCCATCGCCACCCAGATGCCCAACGCCCGCGGCGGCGCGACCACGGTGCTCGACCTGGGGGCCAATGTGGACTGCACGGCCGAGCACCTGCTGCAGTTCGCCGTGATGGGCTCGGCCCTGGTCTCGGTGCTCAAGGGCGACGACGATCCCACGGTCGGCCTGCTGAATATCGGCGAAGAGGTCATCAAGGGCAATGAGGTTATCAAGAAGGCCGGCGAACTGTTGCGTTCTGCAGGGAATTCCGGTGATCTCAATTTCTTCGGGAATGTCGAGGGCAACGACATCTTCAAGGGCACGACCGACATCGTGGTCTGTGACGGCTTCGTCGGCAACGTGGCGCTGAAGACCAGCGAGGGCTTGGCCGCGATGATAGGCGAGTTCCTCAAGACCGAGTTCTCGCGCAATATTTTCACTAAAATGGCTGGATTGATGGCCTATCCGGTCCTATCTGCGCTTAAAAAGCGCATGGATCATCGTCGCTACAACGGTGCGGCGCTGCTCGGCCTGCGCGGCCTGGTGTTCAAGAGTCATGGCTCGGCCGACGCCCTGGCTTTTGAGTACGCGCTCAAGCGGGCGTATGATGCGGCCCGAAACAACTTGCTGGCCCGCGTCCAGGCCCGTATCGCGCATGCCGCGCCGCTGCTCGCGGCCGCCGCCCAGCCCGATCTGCCTGCGGCGGCAAGCCTGGATTAAGTGAACAGGCCTTCATGAGACGTTATTCCCGCATTACCGGCACCGGCAGCTACCTGCCGCCGCGCCGGTTGACCAATGCCGACCTGGTGGCCGAACTGGCTGCCCAGGGCGTGGAGACTTCGGACGAGTGGATCGTCGAACGCACGGGCATACGCGCGCGCCACTTCGCCGCGCCCGAGATGGCCAGCAGCGACCTGGGCCTGGAGGCTGCGAAGAACGCGTTGGCTGCCGCAGGCGTAGCCGCCCAGGACATCGACCTGATCATCGTCGCCACGTCCACGCCGGACATGGTGTTTCCCTCCACGGCTGCCATCCTGCAGCACAAGCTGGGCGCGGCGGGCTGCCCGGCCTTCGACGTGCAGGCGGTCTGCAGCGGCTTCATCTACGCGCTCACCGTGGCCGACGCGATGATCCAGACCGGCACGGCCACGCGCGCCCTGGTGGTCGGCGCCGAGGTGTTCAGCCGCATCCTCGATTTCAAGGACCGCACGACCTGCGTGCTGTTCGGCGACGGCGCCGGCGCCGTGGTGCTCGAGGCTTCGGACCGGCCCGGCATCCTGGCGACCGACATCCATGCCGACGGCAAGCATGTGGGCATCCTCTGCGTGCCCGGCCATGTCTCGGGCGGCAACGTGCTGGGCGACCCGGTGCTCAAGATGGACGGCCAGGCCGTGTTCAAGCTGGCCGTGGGCGTGCTCGAGGAAGCCGCGCGCGCCACGCTGGCCAAGGCGGAACTCAGCGAGGCCGACATCGACTGGCTGATCCCGCACCAGGCCAACATCCGCATCATGCAGAGCACGGCGCGCAAGCTCAAGCTGCCGATGGACAAGGTAGTGGTTACGGTCGACCAGCACGGCAACACCTCGGCTGCCTCGATCCCGCTGGCGCTGGACGCCGCGGTGCGCGCCGGCCAAGTCAAGCAGGGCCAGACCCTGATGCTCGAGGGCGTGGGCGGCGGCTTCACCTGGGGCGCCGTGCTCCTCAGGTTCTAGGCCATAGCGGCCGCGGCGCGCCGGGCGCATTGTTCTTACCATCGATACGGTCAACCACATGACTTCGTTTGCTTTTGTCTTTCCGGGCCAGGGCTCGCAGGCGGTCGGCATGCTCGACGCCTGGGGCGACCACCCCGCCGTGCGTGACACCCTGCGGGAGGCCTCCGACGCGCTAGGCGAGGACGTCGCCCGCCTGATCCACGAGGGCCCCAAGGAGGCCCTGGCGCTGACCACCAACACCCAGCCCGTGATGCTGGTGGCGGGCGTCGCCGCCTATCGCGCCTGGCGCGCCGAGGGCGGCGCCCAGCCGGCCGTGGTGGCCGGCCATTCCCTGGGCGAGTACTCGGCCCTGGTGGCTTCGGGCGTGCTGATGCTGGCGCAGGCCGCGCCGCTGGTGCGCTTTCGTGCCGCGGCGATGCAGGAGGCCGTGCCGGTGGGGCAGGGCGCCATGGCGGCCATCCTCGGCATGGAGGCCGCGAAGGTGATCGCCGGCTGCGCCGAGGCCCAGGCCAGCTTCGGTGCGGACAGCGCCGAGGTGGTCGAGGCGGTCAACTTCAACGATCCGGCGCAGACCGTGATCGCCGGCAGCAAGGCGGCGGTGGAGAAGGCCTGCGAGCTGCTCAAGGCGGGCGGCGCTAAGCGCGCCCTGCCGCTGCCGGTGTCGGCGCCTTTCCATTCCAGCCTGATGAAGCCCGCGGCCGAGAAGCTGCGCGAGAAGCTGGCGGACACCGCGCTGTCCGCGCCACAGATCCCGGTGCTCAACAACATCGACGTGGCGGTGGAGAGCGAGGCCGAGCGCATCCGCGACGCGCTCTACCGCCAGGCCTTCGGCCCGGTGCGCTGGGTCGAATGTGTGCAGGCGATCAAGTCGCGCGGCATGAAGACCGTGGTCGAGTGCGGCCCGGGCAAGGTGCTGGCCGGCATGGCCCGGCGCATCGACGCCGAACTGACCGGCGTGGCGCTGTTCGACCCGGCCACGCTGGCCGAAGTGAAGGGACTTGTGCAATGAGCGCCGCCGGGCCGTCCCAAGGCGCGAAGGCCCCCTCGGGGCCGGGCCGAAGCGTGATGCCTCGGCACGTGCATAGCGCAGGCCCGGCATGGGCTCGCTGCGCTGTACAACTGCGCGCACGGACGCTGCGCGAGCCCAGTGCAGCACACGAAGTGGCAAACGTGGGGGGTATATGAGCGAGATCAAATTCGAAGGCCAGGTGGCCCTGGTCACCGGTGCCTCGCGCGGCATCGGTGCGGCGATCGCGCAGGAACTGGCGCGCCAGGGGCTGAAGGTGGTCGGCACGGCCACCTCCGACGACGGCGCAGAGAAGATCAGCGCCGCTTTGGCGGCGTTCCCGGGCAGCCGAGGCGCCAAGCTGGACGTCAACGACGCGGCGGCTGCCGAGGCGCTGATCGATGCCATCGTCAAGGAGCATGGCGGCCTGCAGGTGCTGGTCAACAACGCCGGCATCACGCGCGACATGCTGGCCATGCGCCTGAAGGACGAGGACTGGGACGCGGTGCTGGACACCAACCTCAAGGCCGTGTTCCGCATGAGCCGCGCCGTGATCCGGCCCATGATGAAGCAGCGCTACGGCCGCATCGTCAGCATCACCAGCGTGGTGGGCGCCTCGGGCAACCCCGGCCAGGCCAACTATGCGGCCGCCAAGGCCGGGGTGGCCGGCATGACGCGCGCGCTGGCGCGCGAGCTCGGCAGCCGCAACATCACGGTGAACTGCGTGGCGCCGGGCTTCATCGAGACCGACATGACGGCCAGCCTGCCCGAGGAGCAGCAAAAGGCGCTGCTGGGCCAGATCCCGCTGGGCCACCTGGGCAAGCCGGCCGACATCGCGCATGCCGTGGCCTACCTCGCGAGTCCTCAGGCCGCCTATGTGACGGGCCAGGAATTGCACGTCAACGGCGGCATGTTCATGGCCTGAGGCCGACAGGCTGCGAGCCGGCCGCGACGGGGAGGTTCCGGGCGGCGGGTAAAATCCACTTTTTTCACAACCCTCAGAGGGAACCATGAGCGATATCGAAGCACGTGTCAAAAAAATCATCGCCGAGCAACTCGGCGTGGAAGAGTCTCAAGTCACCAATGAAAAAGCCTTCGTGGCCGATCTCGGTGCCGACTCGCTGGACACGGTGGAGCTGGTGATGGCGCTGGAAGACGAGTTCGGCATCGAGATCCCCGACGAGGACGCGGAGAAGATCACCACGGTGCAGGCCGCCATCGATTACGCCAACAGCAAGAAGGCCTGATTCCGTGAGTGCCGCTGGACCGCTCCAAGGCGCGAAGGCCCCCTCGGGGCCGGGCCGAAGCGTCATGCCTCGGAACGTGCATAGCGTAGGCCCGGCATGGGCTCGCTTCACTGTACAGCTGCGCGCACGGACGTTGCGCGAGCCCAGCGCAGCTCACAAAGTGGCAAGCGTGGGGGCGGTGGTATGACCCGGCGCCGCGTTGTTGTAACGGGTTTGGGATGCATCAGCCCCGTGGGCAACACGGTGGCCGATGCATGGGCCAACCTGTTGGCTGGAAATTCCGGCATCGACCTGATCACCAAGTTCGATGCCACGAACTTCGCCTGCAAGATCGCCGGCGAGGTCAAGGGTTTCGACCTGGAGTCCTACATCTCCGCCAAAGAGGCGCGGACCATGGACACCTTCATCCACTACGGCATCGCCGCTGCGGCCCAGGCCGTGGCCGACGCCGGCCTGCCCACCGGAGAGGCCCTGGGTGAAGAGCAGGCCACGCGCATAGGCTGCGTGATCGGCTCGGGCATCGGCGGTCTGCCGATGATCGAGGAGACCCATGCCGAGCTGACGAACCGCGGTCCGCGCAGGATCTCGCCGTTCTTCGTGCCGGCGTCCATCATCAACATGATTTCCGGCCATGTGTCGATGAAGTTCGGCTTCAAGGGGCCGAACATCGCCATCGTCACGGCCTGCACCACGGGCCTGCACTGCATCGGCGATGCCGGCCGCATGATCGAATACGGAGACGCCGACGTGGTGGTCGCCGGCGGTTCCGAGGCCACGGTATCGCCCCTGGGCGTGGGCGGCTTCGCCGCGATGCGCGCCCTGTCCACGCGCAACGACGACCCGCGCACGGCCTCGCGCCCCTGGGACAAGGACCGCGACGGCTTCGTGCTGGGCGAGGGTGCCGGCGTGCTGGTGCTCGAGGAGTACGAACACGCCAAGGCGCGCGGCGCGAAGATCTACGCCGAGCTGGCGGGCTTCGGCATGAGCGCCGACGCCGGCCATATGACCGCGCCCAACATGGACGGTCCGCGCCGCGCCATGGTCAACGCCTTGCGCAATGCCGGCGTCAATGCCGACCAGGTCGACTACCTGAACGCGCACGGCACCTCGACCCCGCTGGGCGACATCAACGAGTCGAACGCGATCAAGGCCGCCCTGGGCGACCACGCCAAGAAAATCGTGGTGAACTCGACCAAGTCCATGACCGGCCACCTGCTGGGCGGCGCGGGCGGCATCGAGAGCGTGTTCACGGTGCTGGCGCTGCACCAGCAGAAGAGCCCGCCGACCATCAACATCTTCAACCAGGATCCGGAATGCGACCTGGACTACTGCGCCAACACCGCGCGGGACATGAAGATCGATGTGGCGGTGAAGAACAACTTCGGCTTCGGCGGCACGAACGGCACCCTGGTGTTCAAGCGCGTCTGAGCGTCCCTGCCCATGCACAGCGCCCCATCGGTGACCTACCCGGTGGGGCGTTCGCGCTTTCTGGCCCTGCTGCTGCTCTCGCTCTGGCTGGCGGGCGCGGGCGTGGCCGGGCTCTGGTGGCGCGCGCCGGGCGGCCAGGGCTGGCGGCTGGCCCTGGTGCTGGCTGCCCTGCTGCTGGCCGCTGGCCTGGCCTGGCGATTCTGGCGTTCGCTGGCAGCACTGGCCCTGTGCTGGGACGGCCATTCCTGGCGGCTGCGCGCCGGCGCGCCGGATATGGCTGCGCCTGAGCTCGCCGGTCGCCTGAGCGTGCAACTGGACCTGCAGCGCCACCTGCTGCTGTGCCTGCACGGCCGCCCGGAGGACGGCAGGCCCGCGCAGCTTTGGCTCTGGGCCGAGGCCAAGGCCGATCCGGCGCGCTGGCACGCGCTGCGCTGTGCGGTATATTCGCGCGCCATGACCGATCCACGGACCGGCCCCGATGCCGGCGCCGTGCCCCCATGACCTTGCCGCCTTCCTCCCCGCCCCCAGAGCCACCCGGCCCCGACGCCAACGCCACGGACAGCGACCTGCGCCTGGTCGAGCGCACGGTGGCGGGCGACCAGCGCGCCTTCGAGCTGCTGGTGATCAAGTACCAGCGCCGCATCGAGCGTCTGATCGGCCGCATGGTGCGCGACGTCGACCTGGTCGAGGACATTGCCCAGGAGACCTTCATCCGCGCCTACCGGGCCCTGCACCAGTTCCGCGGCGAGGCCCAGTTCTACACCTGGCTGTACCGCATCGCCGTCAACACGGCCAAGAAGGCCCTGGTCGATCTCAAGCGCAACCCGGTGCTGACCGAGAGCGCGCTGCTGGCGGCCGACGACGACGATGAAACTTCCCGCCATGAGAACGAACTAACCACCGCAGAAACCCCTGAATCCGAACTGGCCGCCCGGGAAATCGCCGCCGCGGTGAGTTCGGCCATGGAGGCCCTGCCCGAGGATTTGCGGCAGGCCGTGACATTGCGCGAGATCGAAGGTTTGAGCTACGAAGAGATTGCGGAGGCCATGAACTGCCCCATAGGTACGGTGCGCTCGCGCATCTTTCGCGCCCGCGAGGCGATTTCGGCCAGGGTCAAGCCCCTGCTGAACCATCAGTCGGGCAAGCGCTGGTAGGCGGTTTCGGCGAGCAAGGTGAGCCAGATGAACATGAATGAAGTCCTGATGCGGCGTGAGCAGATGTCGGCCCTGGCCGACGGGCAGTTGAACGGCGGTGAGTTTGCGGATGCCGTCGAGGCGGCGACGCTGGATGCCGACGCGCGCGAGAGCTGGCACCTCTACCACCTGGTGGGTGACGTGCTGCGCTCCAGCGAGCTGGCCGCCTGCGGCCACGACCGTGGCTTCGCGAGCCGCCTCAGCCAGCGCCTGCAGGCCGAGGCGCTGCCGCGTCCCACCGCCCCGCACGGGCCGCAACCAGGGCCGCTGTTCGCCCACTCTGCCGAAGCCGCGGATGAACAGCGCTCCTGGCGCGCCGGCCGGCCGGCGGCCAATGCCTCGCTGCTGCGCTGGAAGCTGGCGGCGGGTGTCGCCTCACTGGCGGCCCTGGGCACGCTGAGCTGGAGCCTGCTCGGCGGCCTGGGCCAGGGGCCGCAGGGCGGCCAGCTGGCGCAGCTCGTGCCGGCGCCTGGGGCGACCCTGGTGGCCCTGCCCGGCGCCCAGCCTGCGCGCATGATCCGCGATCCCCGCCTGGACGAGCTGCTGGCCGCCCATCGCCAGCTCGGCGGGGCCTCGGCCTTGCAGAATTCCTCGGGCTTCCTGCGCAACGCCACTTTCGAAGGGGCGGAGCGTTGAATCCCTGGTTTGATCGCCGCGCCCTGGGCGCCCTGCCGGCCCTGGCGCTGTTCGCCTGGACGGCGCTCGCGGGTGCGCCGGCTTCGGCCCAGGCGCCATCGCCTTCGGGCGCTGTGACCGCCCGGGCGGCCGAGCGCAGCGTGGCCGACTGGCTGGTGCGCCTGCACGACGCCTCGCGCCGGCGCAGCTACACGGGCACCTTTGTCGTGTCCTCGGCCTCGGGCGCCATGTCCAGTGCGCGCATCTGGCATGTTTGCGACGGCGAGCAGCAGATGGAGCGCGTGGAGGCGCTGAGCGGCCCGCCGCGCACCACGATACGCCGCAACGACCAGGTCGTCACCTTCCTGCCCGAGGCCAAGGTGGCGCGCATCGAGAAGCAGGAATCGTCGGCGCTGTTCCCCAACCTGCTCGATTCGGTCGACCCGGCGATCGCCGAGTTCTACGGTGTGCGCCAGCAGGGCAGCGACCGCGTGGCCGGCTTCGACACCGACATCGTGCTGCTGCAGCCCAAGGACCCCCTGCGCTTTGGCTACCGCATCTGGAGCGAGAAGAAGACCGGCCTGGTGGTGAAGCTGCAGACCCTGGACACCGAAGGCCGCGTGCTCGAGCAGGCGGCCTTCTCCGAGCTGCAGTTCGAGGCGCCGGTGCGCATGGACAAGCTGGCCCAGATGATGGGCAACACCGAGGGCTACCGCGTCGAGAAGGCCGAGCAGGTCAGGACCACGCCCGCGGCCGAGGGCTGGGCGCTCAAGGCGCCGGTGCCGGGCTTCAAGTCCATGAGCTGCTGGCGGCGCGCGACGGCCGGCGTGACCGAGTCGGTGCTGCAATGGGTGTTCTCCGACGGCCTGGCCTCGGTGTCCCTGTTCGTCGAGCCCTACGACCGCCAGCGCCACGGCCAGGAGGCGGCGCTGGCCATGGGCGCCACGCACACGCTCACGCGCCGCATGAGCGACAAGGGCGGCGACTGGTGGCTCACCGCCGTCGGCGAGGTGCCGGCGGCCACGCTCAAGGCCTTCGCGCAAGGCCTTGAGCGCAGGAAATGAATCCCCATCTTCGACAGCCGCAAGCCCGGTTGTGTCTTCATGTCTGGATGAAAGGACGATGATGTTGCGAGTCGATTGGAAGAATTGGCGTGCGCTGGCTCTGGCGGCGGCGCTGGGCGCCGGCAGCCTCTCGGTGTTGCTGAACACGACGCCGGTGTCGGCCCAGCCCGCGCCACCATCTGCGGCGGCGCGTGCCCTGCCCGATTTCACCGACCTGGTGGAGCAGGTCGGCCCCTCGGTGGTGAACATCCGCACGCTGGAGCGGGTGCGCCAGGGCGGCCCGGCGGCCAATGGCATGGACGAGGAGATGCAGGAGTTCTTCCGCCGCTTCTTCGGCGTGCCGCTGCCCAATGTGCCGCGCCAGGGGCCGCGTCCCAACCGGCCGCAGGAGGACGAGCCACAGCAGCGCGGTCTGGGCTCGGGCTTCGTGCTCACGGCCGACGGCTACGTCATGACCAACGCCCATGTGGTCGACGGCGCCGACGAGGTGCTGGTTACGCTGACCGACAAGCGCGAGTTCAAGGCCCGCATCATCGGCACCGACAAGCGCACCGACGTGGCCGTGGTCAAGATCGAGGCCACGGGCCTGCCCGCCGTCAAGGTGGGCGACGTGGGCCGCCTCAAGGTGGGCGAGTGGGTGATGGCGATCGGCTCGCCATTCGGCCTGGAGAACAGCGTGACCGCCGGCATCGTGAGCGCCAAGCAGCGCGATACCGGGGACTACCTGCCCTTCATCCAGACCGACGTGGCGATCAACCCCGGCAACTCGGGCGGGCCGCTGATCAACCTGCGCGGCGAGGTGGTCGGCATCAACAGCCAGATCTATTCGCGCTCGGGCGGCTTCATGGGCATTTCGTTCGCGATCCCTATCGACGAGGCCATGCGCGTGAGCGACCAGCTGCGCGCCCAGGGGCGCGTCACGCGCGGGCGCATCGGCGTGCAGATCGACCAGGTGACCAAGGACGTGGCCGAGTCGATCGGTTTGGGGCTTGTCCGGGGCGCGCTGGTGCGCAGCGTCGAAAGCGGCTCGCCGGCCGACAAGGCCGGTCTGGAGGCGGGCGACATCATCCTTCGCTTCGACGGCAAGACCATAGACAAGGCTTCGGACCTGCCGCGCCTGGTGGGCGCCACCCGGCCCGGCACGCGCAGCACGCTGAGCGTGTTCCGCCGCGGCGCGACCCGCCAGGTCGCGATCACCATCGGCGAGCTGGAGCCCGACAAGCCCGCGCGCAAGGCCGCCGACCGCGAGGAGAAGCCCAAGGCGGCCTCGCCGGCCGGGCAGTGGCTGGGGCTGGCGGTGAGCGAGCTCAGCGAGGCGCAGAAGAAGGAGCTCAAGCTCAAGGGCGGCGTGCGGGTCGATGCGGCGACCGACGCCGCGGCCCGTGCCGGCCTGCGCGAGGGCGACGTGATCCTGGCGATCGCCAACACCGAGGTGGCCAGCGTGCGCGAATTCGAGGCGGTCGTGGGGCGGGCCGACAAGAGCAAGCCCGTGAACGTGCTGTTCCGCCGCGACGAATGGGCCCAGTATGTGCTGATCCGGCCGTCGCGCTGAGGGCCGTTGCCGGCACCTGCCGGGAAGTCAAGAAGCCCCATCCCGGACTCGGGTTTGGGGCTTTTTTGCGACGCCCGGGCCGAGCCGTGGCGCCGTCCGGAATTTTTTTTCGGACCCTGCGGAGTCGGGTATTTGTTTGTGATCACTAACTTAATTTCGGGGCTAATAACAAGATTGGATAGAATCGAGGCTGTCTGAAGGCGATTAATGGCATATTGAAATTGCCCGAGTCCACGATGCGGGATGAGTTGTGACAGTCCACCGACCATCCACAGATCGCCCACAAGTTGTCCAGAATCGTTGCGCCCAGTCTTGTTGATAAGTTGTGTATAAAATTCCTGTTGCAGCGCTGCAACGACTCCCTGGTGCCGGTTCTTGGGCTGTACGTTCGGGGCTTTTTGCCTACAATGAAGTCCCAACTATCGCAGTTGCCATTGATTGTTGGTTTAGGGCGCGTCATCACTCGACGCGCCCTTTTTTCTTGTCATGCGTCCTTTTAATTCAATCACTTGAAGCGCCTCGTTGATGAATCACATCAGAAACTTTTCGATCATTGCCCACATTGACCACGGCAAGTCGACGCTGGCTGACCGCTTGATCCAGCGCTGCGGAGGGCTGGAAGAGCGCGAGATGGAGGCCCAGGTGCTTGACTCGATGGACATCGAGAAAGAGCGTGGGATAACCATCAAGGCACAGACCGCTGCGTTGCAGTACAAGGCGCGCGATGGCCAGGTCTACAACCTCAATCTGATCGACACGCCGGGGCACGTGGACTTTTCATACGAGGTCTCGCGTTCGCTGTCGGCCTGCGAGGGCGCGCTGCTCGTGGTCGATGCTTCGCAGGGCGTGGAAGCGCAGACCGTGGCCAACTGCTACACCGCGCTGGACCTCGGTGTCGAGGTGCTGCCCGTGCTCAACAAGATGGACCTGCCGCAGGCCGACCCCGACAACGCCAAGGCCGAGATCGAGGACGTGATCGGCATAGACGCGGGAGACGCGATTCCCTGCTCGGCCAAGACCGGCCTGGGCATAGACGAGATCCTCGAGGCCATCGTCGCCAAGGTGCCGGCGCCCAAGGGCAAGCCGCAAGGCCCGCTGCGCGCCATGATCATCGACAGCTGGTTCGACAGCTACGTGGGCGTGGTGATGCTGGTGCGCGTGGTCGACGGTCGCCTGGGCAAGGGCGAGCGCATCAAGATGATGGCCAGCGGCGCGAGCTACGAGGCCGGCAGCCTGGGCGTGTTCACGCCGGCCAACCAGCCGCGCGACTCGCTGGAGGCGGGCGAGGTGGGCTACATCATCGCCGGCATCAAGGAACTGCAGGCCGCCAAGGTCGGCGACACCATCACGCTGGAGAAGAAGCTGCCGAACAACGCCGGCCCGGCCAGCGAGCCGCTGCCCGGCTTCAAGGAGATCCAGCCCCAGGTGTTCGCCGGCCTGTACCCGACCGAGGCCAGCGAGTACGACTCGCTGCGCGATAGCCTGGAGAAGCTCAAGCTCAACGACGCCTCGCTGCACTACGAGCCCGAGGTCTCGCAGGCGCTGGGCTTCGGCTTCCGCTGCGGCTTCCTGGGCCTGCTGCACATGGAGATCGTGCAGGAGCGCCTGGAGCGCGAGTTCGACCAAGACCTGATCACCACCGCGCCCAGCGTGGTCTACCAGGTGGTCAAGGGCGACGGCGAGGTCGTCATGGTGGAGAACCCGTCCAAGATGCCCGACCAGGGCCGCCTCCAGGAGGTCCGCGAGCCCATCGTCACGGTGCACCTGTACATGCCGCAGGAATACGTGGGGCCGGTGATGACGCTGGCCAACCAGAAGCGCGGCGTGCAGATGAACATGGCCTACCACGGCCGCCAGGTGATGCTGACCTACGAGATGCCGCTGGGCGAGATCGTGCTGGACTTCTTCGACAAGCTCAAGTCGGTCAGCCGTGGTTACGCCTCCATGGACTACGAGTTCAAGGAGTGGCGCGCCTCCGACGTGGTCAAGGTCGACATCCTGCTCAACGGCGAGAAGGTCGACGCCTTGTCCATCATCGTGCACCGTTCGCAGTCGCAGTACCGGGGCCGCGCGGTGGTGGCCAAGATGCGCGAGATCATCAGCCGCCAGATGTACGACGTGGCGATCCAGGCCGCCATCGGCGCCAACATCATCGCGCGCGAAACCATCAAGGCGCTGCGCAAGAACGTGCTGGCAAAATGCTACGGCGGCGACATCACGCGCAAGCGCAAACTTCTCGAAAAACAAAAGGCGGGCAAGAAACGCATGAAGCAGATCGGTTCGGTCGAGGTGCCTCAGGAAGCCTTCCTCGCCATCCTGCAGGTGGAGGATTGATGGCCGTCCTCACTTCCATCATCCTCGCCGCCTTCGTCGGCTACGCCGGCGCCTGGTACTTCGGCCTGCTCGAAGGCAATTTCGCACTGCTGCTGTTTCTCGCGACCTTGGTCAGCGGCCTGTACTGGCTGGCCGAGCGCTTGCACTTCCTGCCGCGCCGGCGCCGGGCCGCCGAGGCCCTCGAAGCTCAGGCGGTGCAGCGCCGCGCCGAACTCGGCAAGATGGGCATCACCCAGGTCGACGGCGACGTGGCCGAGGCCCGGCAGCGCCTGATCATGCAGCCCTGGTGGCTGGATTGGACGGCTGGCCTGTTCCCGGTCATCGCCGTGGTATTCCTGCTGCGCAGCTTCCTGTTCGAGCCGTTCAAGATCCCCTCGGGCTCCATGGTGCCCACGCTGCTCATCGGCGACCTGATCCTGGTCAACAAGTTCACCTATGGCCTGCGCCTGCCGGTGATCAACACCAAGCTCACCGAAGGCAAGCCGCCCCAGCGCGGCGACGTGATGGTGTTCCGCTACCCGCCCAAGCCCAGCCTGGACTACATCAAGCGCGTGGTGGGCGTGCCGGGCGACGAGGTGGCCTACCTCAACAAGCGGCTGACCATCAACGGCCAGCCGGTCGCCACCAGCGCCATGCCCGAGT
Organism: Comamonadaceae bacterium 2FH; assembly: GCA_005503335.1. GTDB lineage: Bacteria > Pseudomonadota > Gammaproteobacteria > Burkholderiales > Burkholderiaceae_C > SCMQ01. The sequence continues at coordinate 86,588 of SCMQ01000016.1, read as the reverse complement.
TCTTCGACGAATCGGCCATGCGCTACTTCAAGCAATTCGAGGAGTCGCTGGGCAACCACCAGCACCGCACGATCACCGACGACGATCGGCCGGCCTTCATCCCCGGCGCCGATGATTTTCCGAACCGCAAGAACTGCCGCTACAGTGTGGAAGGCGTGGTCTGCAAGGTGCCCGAGGGCCACTATTTCATGATGGGCGACAACCGCGATAATTCGCTGGACTCGCGCTACTGGGGCTTCGTGCCCGACAAGAACATCGTCGGCAGGGCCTTCTTCATCTGGATGAACTTCGGCCACCTCGGGCGCATCGGCTCCTTCAACTGAGGGGCGTCTCAAGGGCAGGAAAACAGCGTATGAAGCAGCATTTGAAATCGGGTCAGCGCGGCATTTCGTTCATCGGCCTGCTGGTGGTCGGCGGCCTGCTGGTGTTCGCCGGCGCCATGCTGGCCCAGGCCGTGCCTACCGTGGTGGAGTACTGGGCGATCCAGAAGGCCGCCAAGAAGGCCAGCGGCGGCAGCACCGTGGCCGAGGTGCGCGGCATCTTCGACAAGGCGGCCCAGATCGACGACATCAGCTCCGTCACCGGCAAGGACCTGGAAGTGAGCAAGGAAGGCGACAAGGTGGTGGTGGGCTTCGCCTACCAGAAGGAAATCCACATCGGCGGCCCGGCCTACCTGCTGCTCAAGTACAGCGGCCGCTCCAAGTGAGCGTGGACCCCGCACTGTCCGCGCTGCAAAAGCGTCTGCAGCATCCCTTCTCCGACCCGCGGCTGCTGCTGCGCGCGCTCACCCATCGAAGCTTCTCGGCGGACCACAACGAGCGCCTCGAATTCCTAGGCGACTCGGTGCTGAACCTGGCGGTCGCCCATCTGCTCTACGAGCGCCTGAGCGAACTGCCCGAGGGCGACCTCTCGCGCGTGCGCGCCAACCTGGTCAAGCAGGACACCCTGCACCGGCTGGCGCTGGGCCTGGGCCTGTCCGAGGTGCTGCGCCTGGGCGAGGGCGAGATGCGCTCGGGCGGCGCCCGGCGCCCCTCCATCCTGGCCGACGCGCTGGAGGCGGTGATAGGCGCGGTCTACCTGGACGCCGGCTGCGCCGTGGCCGAGGCCCTGGTGCGCCGGCTGTTCCAGGCCGTGGAGATCAATCCGCGCATGCAGGCCGCCGCCAAGGACGCCAAGACCGAGTTGCAGGAATGGCTGCAGGGGCGCAAGATGCAACTGCCGCAGTACCGCGTGGTCAGCACGCTGGGCGCGGCCCACCAGCAGACCTTCGACGTGGTCTGCGAGATCGCCGAGCTGGGCCTGTCCCAGCGCGGGCTGGGCGGCTCGCGCCGCGCCGGCGAACAGGCCGCCGCCGCGGCCATGCTGCAGACCCTGAAAGCCAAAACCCCATGATGGACGCCACCCAAGACCCCGCAGACCAGCCTGCCCCCGCCCCGGCGCCGGCCCAGGACCCGGCGGACATCACCGCCATGCTGAACCAGACGGCGACCCGTACAGGGCAGGCGGCCGTGCCCGGCCAGCGCTGCGGCCTGGTCGCCATCGTCGGCAAACCCAACGTGGGCAAGTCCACCCTGCTCAACGCGCTGGTGGGCCAGAAGATCAGCATCACCTCGCGCAAGGCCCAGACCACGCGCCACCGCATCACCGGCATCCGCACGCAGGGCGCGACGCAGTTCGTGTTCGTCGACACCCCGGGCTTCCAGACCCGTCACCACACGGCGCTCAACAAGTCGCTCAACAAGACCGTGCTGGGCGCGGTGGGCGACGTGGACCTGGTGCTGTTCGTGGTCGAGGCCGGCAGCTTCACGCTGGCCGACGCCAAGGTGCTGTCGCTGCTCAAGCCCGGCGTGCCCGCGCTGCTGATCGCCAACAAGCTCGACACCGTGCACCGCCGCGCCGAGATCGCGCCCTGGCTCAAGTCCATGCAGGAGCGCCATCCCTTCGCCGAGTTCGTGCCCATGTCGGCCAAGAACCCCAAGGACATCGAGCGCCTGCTGGGCATCTGCGAGAAATACCTGCCCGAGCAGGCCTGGTGGTACGGCGAGGACGAGCTGACCGACCGCAGCGAAAAGTTCCTGGCCAGCGAGATCGTGCGCGAGAAACTGTTCCGCTTCACCGGCGACGAGCTGCCCTACACCTCCACGGTGGTGGTGGACAAGTTCGACGAGGAAATGGGCCGCAACAAGAGCCGCCTGGTGCGCATCGCCGCCACCATCGTGGTCGAGCGCGACGGCCACAAGGCCATGGTGATCGGCGAGAAGGGCGAGCGCCTCAAGCGCATAGGCACCGAGGCGCGCCAGGAGCTCGAGAAGCTCATGGACTGTAAGGTGTTCCTCGAGCTCTGGGTCAAGGTGCGCTCGGGCTGGGCGGACGATGAGGCGCGGGTCAGGTCGTTCGGCTACGAGTGATTTTTTGAGAAACTGCTTGGCTGCACCTCGCGCCGCGTCAGGCGGTGCCCGGCGGGGGCTCATACTGTGGCGGTCGGCTTCGCCGACTGTGCTGCGATGCTCGCACCGGGGTCGCGCCGCAGAACTCGCTGCGTTCGCTGCGCTCACTTCGCTCAAACAACTGCGGCGAGCTAGTTTACGAAGCGCGCTGCGCGCGCCGACCCCGGCGCTGGCCTTGCAGGCCGCGTCGAACCAGTGGCCCGACTCGCTCGCCAGGCACAAACAGTCCACTGGACTGTTTGTGTCCGGGCTCGCCTTCTCGCCGCCACAGAAATCGCCCCCACCGGGCACCGCCTGCCGCGGCAAAGAGAAGACGCGATGAAGCGGATCGCCGACGAACCCGCCTACGTGCTGCACCGCTACGACTGGAGCGAGTCCAGCCTGATCCTGGAGGTGTTCACGCGCCACCACGGCCGCATCGCCCTGGTGGCCAAGGGGGCCAAGCGCCCGAGCTCGAACTTCCGGCCGGTGCTGCTGCCGCTGCAGCCGCTGCGCCTGGGCTGGGGCGGCGACGCCGAGATCCGCACGCTCAAGGGCGCGGAGTGGGTGGGGGGGCATGTGATGCCGACGGGCGAGGCCCTGCTGTCCGGCTACTACCTCAACGAGCTGCTGATGCGCCTGCTCGCGCGCGACGACCCGCACCCGGGCCTGTTCGACGCCTACGCGATGGCCGTGCAGATGCTGGCCAGCCAGCGCGGCGAACTGCTGCACGCGGCGCTGCGCGTGTTCGAGCTGCTGCTGCTGCGCGAGATCGGCCTGCTGCCGGCGCTCGACGCCCAGAGCCTGACCCTGGGCCCGCTGCAGGCCGAGAGCCTGTACTGCCTGGTGCCCGAGGGCGGGCTGCGCGAGGCGCACGAGGACGAGCGCGCGGCCCTGAGCGGCGCGCAATGGCAGGCCCTGCAGGCCGCGCTCGACGACGCTGCGCCGTTCACCGCCGCGCTGCGCGTGTGCGCGGGGCAGATGGGGGCGCTGCGGCCCCAGCTGCGCCAGCTGCTCCACTACCATTGCGGGATGAACCCGCTGCGCACGCGGCAGATGATGATGGACTTGCAGAACCTATGAATGCCTACGCCCCCACCACCAGCCGCACGGCGCTGTCGGTCAATGTCAACAAGGTGGCGCTGGTGCGCAACACGCGGCACCTGGGCATACCGAGCGTCACGCGCGCGGCCCAGCTGTGCCTTGAGGCCGGCGCGCAGGGCATCACCGTGCATCCGCGTCCCGATGAACGCCACATCCGCGCGCAGGACCTGTTCGAGCTGGCGGCGCTGATGCGGGGCTGGCCAGGCCGCGAGTTCAACATCGAGGGCAACCCCTTCCACAACCTGATGGACTTCGTGCGCCAGCTGCGCCCGCAGCAGGCGACCTTCGTGCCCGACAGCCAGGACCAGTTCACCAGCGACCATGGCTGGAGCTTCCCGGCCGACGCCGAGCGCCTGCGTCCACTGATCGCCGAATGCCGCGCCCTGGGCGTGCGCGTGAGCCTGTTCATGGACCCGGTGCCCGAGCAGATGGCCCAGGCCCGCGCCGCCGGCGCCGACCGCGTCGAGCTCTACACCGAGCCCTATGCCGCGGCCTGGGGCCAGGCCGGGCAGGGTGCGCAGCTCGCGCGCTACGCCGCGGCGGCCCAGGCCGCGCTCGACGCCGGCCTGGGCGTGAACGCGGGCCACGACCTGAGCCGCGACAACCTGGCCGACTTCCTGCGTGCCGTTCCCGGCGTGGCCGAAGTGTCAATCGGCCATGCCCTAATCTCGGACGCGCTGGAGCTGGGCTACGCCGCCACCGTCCAGGCCTACCTGCGCTGCATCCACCAGGCCTTCGCCGGATGATCTACGGCATAGGCACCGACATCTGCGACGTGCGGCGCATACGCGCCAGCCTGGACCGGCACGGCGAGCGCTTTGCGCGCAAGGTGCTCAGCGATGCCGAGCTCGCCACCTGGCGCGCGCGCAGCGAGCGCTGGCCCGAGCGCGGCGTGCGCTACCTGGCGACGCGCTTTTCGGCCAAGGAGGCCTTCAGCAAGGCCATCGGTCTGGGCATGCGCATGCCCATGAGCTGGCGCCTGTGCGAGGTCGGCAAGCTGGCCAGCGGCCAGCCCGTCATCGTGCTGCACGGCGGCCTCAAGGACTGGTTCGAGGCGCGCGGCCTGAGCGCGCACATCAGCGTGACCGACGAGAGCGACTACGCCGCCAGCTTCTGCGTGGTGGAAACCCGCCAGGTCCCACCCATCCCACCCCATCCCTCTTCCTGAACCCCAGCCCGACATGACCCCGCACGCCCCCCTGATCCTCGACATCGAAGGCACGCAGCTCTGCGCGACCGACCGCCAGCGCCTGGCCCATCCGCTGACCGGCGGCCTGATCCTGTTCGCGCGCAACTGGGTCGACCGCGCCCAGCTCGCCGCGCTGTGCCGCGACATCAAGGCCGTGCGCGAGGACCTGCTGATCTGCGTGGACCACGAGGGCGGGCGCGTGCAGCGCTTTCGCAGCGACGGCTTCACCCACCTGCCGCCCATGCGCGCCTTCGGCGAGCTCTGGCTCAGGGACGACAAGGGCCGGCCCGGCAGCGGGGCGCTCAAGGCCTGCAACGCTGCCAGCGCCGCCGGCTACGTGCTGGCGGCCGAGCTGCGCGCCTGCGGCGTGGACTTCAGCTTCACGCCGGTGCTGGACCTGGATTGGGGCGAAAGTGGTGTGATCGGCGACCGCGCCTTCGCGCGCGACGCGCGCGTGACCGCGCTGCTGGCCAAGAGCCTGATACATGGCCTGCTGCGCGCCGGCATGGCCAATTGCGGCAAGCATTTCCCGGGCCACGGCTTCGTCAAGGCCGACTCTCACACCGAGATCCCGGTGGACCGGCGCAGCCTCAAGGCCATCCTGGCCGACGACGCGGCGCCCTACGAATGGCTGAACAGCACGCTGAGCAGCGTGATGCCGGCCCATGTGATCTACCCCAGGGTGGACAGCCGGCCGGCCGGCTTTTCCAGCACCTGGCTCGAGGACATCCTGCGCCACCGGCTCGGCTTCGGCGGCGCGATCTTCAGCGACGACCTGTCCATGGCCGGCGCGCGCCTGATCGACGGGCGCGAGGTCGGCTACACCGAGGCAGCCGTCACGGCGCTCGAGGCCGGCTGCGACATGGTGCTGCTCTGCAACCAGTCGGTCGACGGCGGCGCGGCGGTCGACGAACTGCTCGACGGCCTGGCCGAGGCCCAGCTCAAGGGCGGCTGGCAGATGCGCGAGGCCAGCGAGCTGCGCCGCCGCGCCCTGCTGCCCAACGGGGCGGCGCCGGACTGGGACGAGCTGATGCGCTCGCCGGACTACCAGCACGCGCTGTCGCTGCTGCCCTGAGCGCCCGAGGGGCATCAGGGGCGCGGCTTGAAAACCGGGCCCCGGGCCCTTATCTTCTTCTTTCCATCTTTTCCGGGGCCCGGCCGGCCCCTTCGCCATGTCCCTGATTTCCGACACCCTGGGCCGCCTCGCCGGCCTGCTGCTGCGCGTGGCGCTGACCCTGGCCGGGTTGGTGTTCGCGGCCAGCCTGCTGGTGGCCGGCTTGCTGGTCATGCTGTTCCTGCTGCTGCGCGCCCTGCTGACCGGGCGCAAGCCGGCGGCCATGGCGGCCTGGCAGCATTACCGCCAGGCGGCCGCCCAGGCGCGCCAGGCGCCGGCCTTCCGCTCGCGCCATGCGGCCCCGTCGCGCCGCACCGAGGCCGACGTGGTCGACGTGCAGGCGCGCGACCTCCCGCGCGACTGAGCTTGCGAGGAGGCGGCGGACGCCGCCTCGGGCGTCAGCCCTCGCGCCGCGGCGCCTGCAGCTCGTGCTCGCGGCGCAGCGCCGGGAACAGGATCACGTCGCGGATGCTGGGGCTGTCGGTCAGCAGCATCATCAGGCGGTCTATGCCTATGCCGCAGCCGCCGGCCGGCGGCATGCCGTATTCCAGGGCGCGCACGAAGTCGTGGTCGAAGAACATGGCCTCGTCGTCGCCGCTGTCCTTGGCCGCCACCTGGGCGTGAAAGCGCGCGGCCTGGTCCTCGGCGTCGTTGAGCTCGGAGAAGCCGTTGCCGAACTCGCGGCCCGTGATGTAGAGCTCGAAGCGCTCGGTGACGTCGGGGCGGGCGTCGTTGGCGCGTGCCAGCGGCGAGATCTCGGTCGGGTGCTCCATGATGAAGGTCGGCTGCCAGAGCTTGTCCTCCACCGTCTCCTCGAAGTACAGCACCTGCAGGCTGGCCAGGCTGCGCGTGGACAGCTTGTTCTTTTCCTCGCTCAGGCCCAGTTTCTTGAGCGCGGCCATCAGCCAGGCCGCGTCGTCCACATGGGCGCCGGCCTCGGTGTGCGCGTAGATGGCTTCGCGGATGGTCATGCGCGCGAAGGGCTGGGACAGGTCCACCGGCCGGCCCTGGTAGGACAGCTGCAGCGTGCCCACGGCCTTCTGGGCCGCGTCGCGCACCAGCGCCTCGGTGAAGCCCATCAGGTCCTGGTAGTTCCAGTAGGCCGCGTAGAACTCCATCATCGTGAACTCGGGGTTGTGACGCACCGAGATGCCTTCGTTGCGGAAGTTGCGGTTGATCTCGAACACGCGATCGAAGCCGCCCACCAGCAGGCGCTTGAGGTAGAGCTCGGGCGCGATGCGCAGGAACATCTCCTGCTCCAGCGCATTGTGGTGGGTGACGAAGGGCCGGGCGTTGGCACCACCCGGGATGGGGTGCAGCATGGGCGTCTCGACTTCCAGGAAGTTATGCGCCAACATGAATTCGCGGATGCCGTTCACCGCCTTGCTGCGCGCCACGAAGCGCTTGCGGGCCGCCTCGTCGGTCATCAGGTCCACGTAGCGCTGGCGGTACTTGACCTCCTGGTCGGCCACGCCGTGGAACTTGTCCGGCATGGGGCGCAGGCTCTTGGTGAGCAGGCGCACGCTGGTGGCGTGCAGCGAGAGCTCGCCGGTGCGGGTCTTGAACAGATGGCCTTCGGCGCCCACGATGTCGCCCAGGTCCCAGTGCTTGAAGGCCGCGTAGACCTCCTCGCCCACCGCGTCGCGGGTCACGTAGATCTGGAAGCGCCCGCTGCTGTCCTGCAGCGTCGCGAAGCTGGCCTTGCCCATCACGCGCTTGAGCATCATGCGGCCCGCGATGCGGGTGGTGATGCGCGCCGCTCCTTCGCCATCCAACTGTTCCGCAGCGGTCTCGCCATAGGCCTCCTGCAACGTGGCGGCGTGGTCCTGCGGCTTGAAGTCGTTGGGGAAGGCCACGCCCTGGCCCTGGGCCTGGGCCTCGCGCAGGGCCTTGAGTTTTTCGCGGCGCTCGGCGATCAGCTGGTTGTCGTCCTGGTGCGCGGCGTTGTGGTGGTTGTCAGACATGGGGAGCGGTGGTTGGCGCGCGGCGCGGGATGCGCTGCGCGGCGGCATTTCCTGCCAAAACCTCGTATTTTAAGTTTTTGCGGCCTGGGTCGGCGGTCAGCCCGTGATGCCGTGGCGCGCCAGCAGGTCGCTGACCAGTTCCAGCCGGATCAGCGGGTTGTCCAGCTCCATCAGGCGCTGCTTCAAGGCCAGGGGCAGCGGCAGCAACTCGCACCAGCGGTTGGCCACCCAGCCGCAGTCCTCCCAGCGTGCCTCGGCGGGCGGCGGCAGCACGGCCTCGGCCGGCTCGCGCGCCTGCAGCGCCTCCATGATCCGGCGCAGGGCCCGGGAAGTGCCCGCCAGGTCCTCGGGGATGGCCCGGGGCCGGTCCTGGTCCAGCTGCTGCACGTCGGCGACCCAGAGGCCGTGCCTGAGCTGGTGCTGCTGCGTGATGCGAAAGCGCTGCAGCCCGCGGCAGCGGACCAGCATCAGGCCCGGCTGCGGCTGCTCCAGCGCCTCGATGCGGGCCAGGGTGCCGACCGGGTGCAGGGTCTCGGCCGGCGCGCCGGGCAGGCGCACCTCGGCGCCCTGGCTCAGGGCGACCACGCCGAAGGGCGCGCCGGCCCTGTGGCATTTGCCAATCATGTCCAGGTAGCGCACCTCGAAGATGCGCAGCGGCAGCACGCCGTCCGGAAACAGCACCGTGCCCAGTGGGAACAGGGGCAGGGAGGACAGGAGTAGGGGTTCGGACAAGGGCGACTCGGTCGGTGGGCCTGGGGGCGACTCTACCGCAGCGCGGCCATGGCGATGCGAGGGCCCCTGTGTCCCGCCGCGATTCAGACGGGCGGCGCAGCGTGGTTGGCGGCGAGCCACTGGTTCAGCTGGTGGCTTGCCAGCGGCCGCTTGAAATAGAAGCCCTGCATCAGCCTGCAGCCGGCATCGGCCAGGAAGGTCTTCTGGAGCCGCTGCTCGACGCCTTCCGCAACCACGCTCAGGCCGAGCTTGTGCGCAAGCTCAAGCAGGCTCTGGATCACTTCCTCGCTGGCCTTGTCCTTGCCAATGCGCTCGATGAACAGGCGGTCCAGCTTGATGCAGTTGATCGGAAACTTGGCCAGATAGCTCAGCGAGAAATAGCCAGCGCCGAAATTGTCGACCGACAGCCTGACGCCCAGGGCCGCGATCTCCTCCAGGGTCCGGCGCTCGGCATGGGGGGCGGCAATCATGGCGGTCTCCTTGAACTCCAGATGGAGCAGGCTGGCCGGCAGCCCGGTGCGCCGCAGGATGTCGTCTATGGTCTTGTCCATGTCGGTCTGCTGCATGGATGCCGCGGACAAGTGGACACGCACGCCCATGGGCCGGCCGGTTTCCGCCCGCCAGTCCATGGCGTCGCGGCATGCGCGCTCGAGCACCCAGCAGTCGATTCTTCTGATCAGCCCGGCCTCTTCGGCATGCGGAATGAATTTCTCCGGATAAACCATCCCTTCGGGCCTCTGCCAGCGAATGAGCGCCTCCATGCTGTCCGGCTGGCCGGTCGCCATGTCGATCACGGGCTGGTAGTGCAGGGTGAACTCGTCGTGCTTGAGCGCGGCGTCGATCTGGACGCTGAGCGACAGCCGCTGGTCGCCGCGGGCCAGCATCTCCGGGCGAAACAGGCGGTATTGACCGCGACCGGACTCCTTGGCTTCGTACATCGCCATGTCCGCTTTTGTCAGCATGCTTTGCGCGTCCTGGCCGTCCTTGGGGAAGACGCTGATGCCCAGGCTCGCGCCGACATAGGCCATGGCATCGTCCAGCGGGATGGAGGCCTCCAGCGCCGCGATGATGCGCTTGGCGACATGGATGGCTTCCTCCTCCGATTCGATATGCGTGAGCAGCACCGTGAATTCGTCCCCGCCCATTCGCGCCACGGTATCGGTTTCGCGGATGCTACGGCCGATGCGCCGGCCGACCTCGATCAGCAGACGGTCGCCGAGCGCATGCCCCAGCGTGTCGTTGACATATTTGAACCGGTCGAGGTCGACGAAGATCACGGCAGCCAGCGCCTGCTGGCGCTGGGCGCTTGCCAGCGCGACGCCCAGCCTGTCGTTGAACAGCGCGCGATTGGGCAGGCCCGTCAGCATGTCATAGAAAGCCAGCTTCTTGAGCTGCTGCTCGCTCTGCTTGAGCGTCGTGATGTCGCGCGACACGCAGACATAGTGCAAGGGCTTGCGGTTCTCGCCCCATATGGTATTGACCCTCGCCCAGATGGGAAACGACTCGCCGTTGCTCCTGCGGTCCAGAAGCTCCCCGGCCCAATGTCCGTCGGTCTTGACCGACTGCCAGAGCTGCCGGTAGACATCGTTCTCGTCCGCGCTGTGAGCCGGGTAGAGCGCCGTTCCCATCATCTCCTCGCGTGATCGCCCGATCGCTCGTTCGTACGCGGGATTGGCGTCGACGATGTTCCCATTCGAGTCGGTGATGGCCACGGCCTCGCCCGTGCTGCGTATGACTTCCGCGTAGATCCGCAAATAGCCCTCGGCCTCCTTGCGGCGCTCGATCTCCGAATGCAAGGCCTGGTTCGCATCGGCTAGAGCCTGGTTCGACGCGGCCAGTGCGCGCTGGTTCTCCTTCAGCTGCAGCAAGGATTGCCCGAATGCGGCGATGCCGTGCGCGATCCGGCTGACCTCGTCGCTGCCCGCCGTGATGGGGACGCTGGTGCCGGCCTGCATGCCCAGGCGCACCAGGGCTTCCGTCTGCGCTTCTAGAGAGCGGGCCAGCAGGCGCGAAAAAGCATAGGACAGGCCGAACAGGAACGCCGCGGCCGCGACGCCGGCCAAGGCAATGGCCATGCTGCTGATCTCCCCCCGATGCACCCGGCCGGCAATCTCCGACCTGATGCTACGGCGCTCGACGTGAAGGAGCTGGGCAAAAGCCTGATTCACTTCGGTGAAACGCTCATTTGCGTGCGCCAGCTGTGCCGGAGCAAGCGCGAGATTGACCGTGACCATGGCCACGGCGGAGGCCGCTGCCTTCTGGTACGCCTGCGTGCTGGCAAGCAGGCTAGCGAGCCGCTCGGCGGTAGCGGCGTGGCCTCCATTGGCTGCGGCGGAAAGGGTGGGCAAGGTCTGCTCGAGCCCGCGCACTGCTTCGTGAATCCCGTTCAGGCGCTGTTTGGCGAGGTCGTACAGCAATGCCTCGTCAATCTCCCGGGTGTCGTCCAGAAGGGCATACAGCGCCAGGTGCTGCTCGGAAAGATTGACGAACACCGCGGCGTAGCGATCATAGGCCGCCAAATCCCGATCCGCGACGCGCTTGAGCAGCGCGCTCTGGTTCTGCAATTCGTAGACAAAGGCTGAAGTGAGGCCGCCGAGCAGGAGCAGCCCCAGGAGGGGCGCGATCAGGAACCGCCGTCGCAAGGGCATCCGCTCGAGAAACGCGGCCAACCGAGCCATGTCAGCGCTTGGCTTCCGCGGCCTTAGCCCAGTCCTCGGGAAGGACCTTCGCCAACGCCTCGAAGCGTCCGCCTGGCAGCGGACGGAAGACATAGGCCACGCCTTCGGGCTTGGGCCAGATGCCGGCGGCCTCGCGCAGGTTCGCCGTATGGGCAACGATCACGCTATTGGTCGCTGCCTTGGGCGGCGTCGACAGCAGCAGGCGCAGCGCCAGCGCCAGCCGTCTTGTCTCCGTGGCGTCGGCGTTGATCGCAAAGTGCAGGTCCTTGTCGACCGTGTGGTGGCCGAATGCCAGCTGCGCCGTATCCTTGCAGCGGCAAAATGGGCTGCTCACCACGCTGCCCACGGGGATGCGCAGCGTGCGGAATGCCTGGCCTGTCCGTCTTGACTGTTCGCGCCCTTCTGCGGAAAGCTGGCGCTGCGTCTCGCACCTGGCCAGATCCGCGGCCTCGTCGGTGCTGCCGCTCTGCTCCGTCAGTCCATGCCGGAAGTAGATGACCAGCCCCCCCTTGCGCAGCTCGCCCAGCACGGCGGGCAGTCCTGGCAGAGGCTCTTCCTGGGCGACGGGCTGCGCTGCCGACATCAACGAAAATGCCATCGCCAGAAGCGGCGGCACCATGCTGCGCAGACTCGAAAAACTCCTGAATCGATCGCATGCCATAGGACCTCCTTCGTTCGAGACAGACAAAGTTAATACCTTTGCCTAACATATTTCGCCAACGCGACCGCAGCCCAAACGACCCGGCGACAAGTCGCGCCGCCGCTGACGATTGACCATGGCGCACGGTCGATCGAATTGCAAGCAAAACATCTTGGCCTAAGACAAACGGCGTTGTACAGTAGGTTACGAGTCGATTCCTGACGCAGCCGGCGACGGTCAGCCTGTACGGGTTGATGCTGAAGACATAGTCGCTCCCTGAGTACCCAAAAAGGGAGGTGCTTCATGGCAGAGCCGTTGCCGACGACCATATTGATCGTCGAAGACGAGGAGCGCAACCGCCGCTTGCTGGACGTGTTCGTCAGTGCGGACGGCTTCGAGGCAGTGCTCGCGTCCGATGGAGCGACCGCGCTTCGGATGGCGGCCAGCCGCGCGCCCGCCCTGGTGCTGCTCGATCTGATGATGCCGGACATGGACGGCTTCGAAGTGATGCGGCGTCTCAAAGAGAATCCGGCGACGCGCGACATCCCCGTGATCATTGTCAGCGCGCTCGACGACATGGCGTCGCGTCAGCGGCTGATGGCGTGTGGCGCAGAAGAGTTCATCTGCAAGCCGGTGGATCGCTGGGAACTGTCGATGCGGATGCGCCGCCTGCTCGATGCCCGGCGCAGGGCCGCGCCGGTTACTCCGATACCGGGGAGCGCAGCGGCCGCGTAGCATGGACGCAGACACCGCCGCCCAGTTGCGCCGGCTCAGCCGCATGCACACGGTATTGAGCCGGATCAATCGCGCCATCGTGCGCGCCGACAATCCGGACGGCTTGTACCGGGAAGCCTGCCGCGTGGCGGTCGAGTCCGGCCTGTTCGACCTGGCGTGGATTGGCCTCCTCGATCCGGCCAAGGGCCGGCTGCGGCCCATGGCGCTTTGTGGAGACGCCGCAGGCGCAAAGGTGGTGGACATCGTCTGCGCGGCCGATGATGCCGAGGCGTCTGTCGCCTGGAGCGCGCAGCGCAGCGGGCACTATGCCATCTGCAATGACCTCCAAGCGGCCCCATCCCGGATGGCGGGACGCGATGAAGCGCTCGCCCATGGACTGGCGGCGGTCGCCGGCTTTCCACTGTTCGAGGCCGGACGGGGGATAGGCGTATTCGAGCTGTACGCCGGCGAGGCCGGTTTCTTCGACCCGGCGATCGTGAACCTGCTGGCCGAAGTGGCAGGCGACATTTCCTTTGCCCTGGAACACCTGTTGCGCGAGCAACAGCGCTTGGCGGCCGAAACCAAGATTCGGTACCTGGCGTACTACGATCCGCAGACCGGCCTGCCCAGCCGCGCCATGCTGGAACAACGGCTGCGCCAACTGGCGGGCCAGTCTGCAGACGGACTGTTGGCTCTGCTTTGCATCAAGATGCTGCGCCTGGAGCAAATCAGCCGGGTGGTGGGCTATGCCGCGATGGATGAAATGCTGCGCACGCAAGCGCAACGCCTTGAGTCCTGCTGCACCAGCGCCGGCATGGTCGCCCATCTTGCGCACGGCGAGTTCGCGTTGGCAGTGCCCGGCTTTGCCGACCGCGCCGCGATCGAGGCCTTTGCCCGGGGGGTGCGTGGCCTCCTGAGCAATCCGCTGTTCACCAGCGTGTCGGAAGTCTTCCTGAGGGCCCGCATCGGCATCGCGGTCTATCCTCTCGATGAACCTCAGATCCATCACTTGCTGCGGCAAGCCCGCTTGGCCGCCGAAAGTGCGACGCGTGACGATGAAGTGCGTTTCTACAGTCCCGACCTGGACCGCGATGCGGGGTCGCGGCTGGCGCTGGAAGGCGAATTGCACCGGGCGATAGATCGCGGCGAGTTCGTATTGCACTACCAGCCGCAGCTGAACCTGAAGACCGGTTTGATGGTCGGCATCGAGGCCTTGCTGCGCTGGCGGCACCCCGCCAAGGGCCTGATCGAGCCGGCCCGGTTCGTTGCGCTGCTGGAGGAATGCGACCTTGCGATCATCGTCGGTGAATGGGTGCTGCGCGAGGCCTGTTCGCAGAACATGGCTTGGCAGAACCAGGGGCTGCCGCCGCTGCGGGTCGCGGTCAACCTCTCGGCCCTGCAGTTTCGCCAGGCAGGACTGGTCGAGATCGTGCAAAGCGCGCTGCGAGACAGTGGTCTGGCGGCCCAATGGCTCGAGTTGGAGCTCACCGAGAGCCTGATCCTCGAAAACGTCGAGGAAGCGATTCGGACGATGGACGAACTGAAGAAACTCGGGGTGTCGCTGTCCCTCGACGATTTCGGTACCGGCTACTCGTCGCTGAACTATTTGCACCGTTTTCCGGTCGACCGCATCAAGCTCGACCAGAGTTTCGTGCGCGATGTCGCGACCCATGCCGTCACGGCGGCATTGGTGCGGACCATCCTGGCCATGGCCCGCGACCTCGGCGTGACGACCATCGCCGAAGGTGTGGAAAGCTCTGGTCAGTTGGGCTATTTGCGCAAGCATTCCTGCCACGAGATGCAGGGCTATCTGTTCAGCCGCCCTTTGCCGCCCGAGGAGCTGGCGCAATGGCTGCGGGAGGATCGCCGCTTGCCCCCGGCTGGTGGAACCTCGGCGGCGAGTTCGACGGTGTTGGCCGTGGACGATGACCCCCATATCCTGGCCATCCTGCAGTTGTTGCTGCGGCAGGACGGACTGACCGTTCTGACGGCCGGCAGCGCCGCCGAAGGCTTCGACATCCTGGCGAGCACCGAAGTCGGCGTCGTTCTCAGCGACCAGCTCATGCCCGAGGTCAGCGGCACGGCGTTCCTGGAGCAGGTCAAGGGTTTGTATCCCGACAGCATCCGCATCCTGCTGACCGGCTATGCGGAGGTGGCCACGGTGATCGATGCCGTCAACCGCGGGGTCATCTACAAGATATTGACCAAGCCCTGGAACGACAAGCAGCTGCGGGAAAACGTCAGCGAGGCGCTGCACCGTTTTGAAACGGTGCAGGAAAACCGCTGGATGGCCCGGCGCCTGGAGGAATTCAGGTCGAAGTACCCGGACTTGGAAGGCGAGGGCTTTCCGCCCGAGACATAGCAGCTGGATTTGGACTCAGCAGGTTTCCCGGTTCTTCTAGCAGTCTTTCGCCGTTCACATTGAAGAAGAAGGAGGCAGCGATGACCACGCAGACCGTTCCAGGCGATACCTTCGATATGGGGGTATTGCTGACCACCCTGACCGCATACAAGAACGGAGACTTCACGGTGCGCATGCCGGAGGACTGGACCGGCGTCCCCGGCAAGATCGCCGACACGCTCAACGCCATCGTGGACATGGGCGCCGATACGAGCAACGAGTTCAGACGGGTTGCGCAGCTCGTTGGCAAGCAGGGCAAGGTCGGGGAGCGGATCACGCTGCCGATGGCAAAGGGATCTTGGCAGGCGCTGGTCGAATCCAGCAATACGTTGACCAACGACCTGCTCGCTCCGATGACCGAGACGATTCGCGTCGTCGACGCCGTCGCCGAGGGCGACCTCGGGCAGCGGGTGCCTATGGAAATCGATGGACTGAAGCTGCAGGGGCATTTCCTCAAGTCTGCCCAGACGGTGAACGCGATGTCGGCAAAGCTCGCGACGGTTGCCACGGAACTGACGCGGGTGACGCGGGAAGTGGGCATCGAAGGCAAGCTCGGCGGCCAGGCCAACGTCAAGGGCGTGGCCGGCACCTGGAAGGAGTTGACCGACAGCGTGAACACCATGGCCGGCAACTTGACGGTGCAGCTGCGCGACGTGTTCAAGGTGGCCTCGGCCGTCGCCGACGGCGATCTGACGCAAAAAATGACGGTGGAGGTGCGGGGGGAAATCCTGCAGATCAAGGAAGCGAAGAACCGCATGGTGGACCAGCTCGGTTCATTCGCGACGGAAGTCACCCGCCTGGCGCGCGAGGTGGGCACCGAGGGCAAGCTCGGCGGCCAGGCCAACGTCAAGGGGGTGGCCGGCACCTGGAAGGAGTTGACCGACAGCGTGAACACCATGGCCGGCAACCTGACGGTGCAGCTGCGCGACGTGTTCAAGGTGGCCTCGGCGGTTGCCAACGGCGATCTGACGCAAAAGATGACGGTGGAGGTGCGCGGGGAAATCCTGCAGATCAAAGAAGCGAAGAACCGCATGGTGGATCAGCTCGGCTCGTTTGCCGCGGAAGTCACCCGCCTGGCGCGCGAGGTGGGTACGGAGGGAAGGCTCGGCGGCCAGGCGGAAGTCAAGGACGTGGCAGGCACCTGGAAGGAGTTGACCGAGAGCGTGAACACCATGGCCGGCAACCTGACGGTGCAGCTGCGCGACGTGTCCAAGGTGGCCACGGCGATTGCCCGGGGCGATCTCTCCCAGAAGATCACGGTGGACGTCAAGGGCGAAATTCTCCAGGTCAAGGACGTGATCAACACCATGGTCGACCAGCTGGGGTCTTTCGCCTCGGAGGTGACGCGGGTGGCGCGCGAGGTGGGCACGGAGGGCAAGCTCGGCGGCCAGGCGGAAGTCAAAGGCGTGGCCGGCACCTGGAAGGATTTGACCGACAACGTGAACGCCATGGCCGGCAACCTGACGGTGCAGCTGCGCGACGTGTCCAAGGTGGCGACCGCGATTGCCAACGGCGACCTCGGCCAGAAGATCACGGTGGACGTCAAGGGCGAGATCCTGCAGATCAAGGACACCATCAACACCATGGTCGATCAACTGGGTCTGTTCGCCTCCGAGGTGACGCGGGTGGCGCGCGAGGTGGGCACGGAGGGCAAGCTCGGCGGACAGGCCGAGGTCACCGGGGTGGCCGGCACCTGGAAGGACCTGACCGAGAACGTGAACGCCATGGCCGGCAACCTGACGGTGCAGCTGCGCGACGTGTCCAAGGTGGCGACCGCGATCGCCAACGGCGACCTCGGCCAGAAGATCACGGTGGACGTCAAGGGCGAGATCCTGCAGATCAAGGACACCATCAACACCATGGTGGACCAGCTGGGGTCTTTCGCCTCCGAGGTGACGCGGGTGGCGCGCGAGGTGGGCACGGAAGGGCGGCTCGGCGGCCAGGCCGAAGTCAAGGACGTGGCCGGCACCTGGAAAGACCTGACCGAGAGCGTGAACGCCATGGCCGGCAACCTGACGGTGCAGCTGCGCGACGTGTCCAAGGTGGCGACCGCGATTGCCAACGGCGACCTCGGCCAGAAGATCACGGTGGACGTCAAGGGCGAGATCCTGCAGATCAAGGACACCATCAACACCATGGTGGACCAGCTGGGGTCTTTCGCCTCCGAGGTGACGCGGGTGGCGCGCGAGGTGGGCACGGAGGGCAAGCTCGGCGGCCAGGCCGAGGTCAAGGGGTTGGCCGGCACCTGGAAGGACTTGACCGAGAACGTGAACGCCATGGCCGGCAACCTGACGGTGCAGCTGCGCGACGTGTCCAAGGTGGCGACCGCGATCGCCAACGGCGACCTCGGCCAGAAGATCACGGTGGACGTCAAGGGCGAGATCCTGCAGATCAAGGACACCATCAACACCATGGTGGACCAGCTGGGTCTGTTCGCCTCCGAGGTGACGCGGGTGGCGCGCGAGGTGGGCACGGAAGGGCGGCTCGGCGGCCAGGCCGAGGTCACCGGCGTGGCCGGTACCTGGAGGGACTTGACCGAGAGCGTGAACGCCATGGCCGGCAACCTGACGGTGCAGCTGCGCGACGTGTCCAAGGTGGCGACCGCGATTGCCAAGGGCGACCTCGGCCAGAAGATCACGGTGGACGTCAAGGGCGAGATCCTGCAGATCAAGGACACCATCAACACCATGGTGGACCAGCTGGGTCTGTTCGCCTCCGAGGTGACACGGGTGGCGCGCGAGGTGGGCACGGAGGGCAAGCTCGGCGGCCAGGCCGACGTCAAGGGCGTCTCGGGGACCTGGAAAGACCTGACCGACAACGTGAACTCGATGGCCGGCAACCTAACTGGCCAGGTGCGCAACATCGCCGAGGTGACGACGGCGGTGGCGAACGGCGACCTGTCCAAGAAGATCACCGTGGACGTGCGCGGCGAGATCCTGCTGCTCAAGGAAACCATCAACACCATGGTCGAGCAGTTGCGCGGTTTCGCCTCGGAAGTCACGCGGGTGGCGCGCGAGGTGGGCACGGAAGGACGGCTGGGAGGCCAGGCCTTCGTCACCGGCGTGGCAGGCACCTGGAAGGATCTGACCGACAGCGTCAACATGATGGCCTCCAATCTCACCGACCAGGTGCGCAACATCGCCACGGTGACGACCGCGGTGGCGAACGGCGACCTGTCCAAGAAGATCACGGTGGACGTCAAGGGCGAGATCCTGGAACTGAAGAACACCATCAACACCATGGTGGATCAGCTCAACAGCTTCGCCGCGGAAGTGACGCGCGTGGCACGCGAGGTGGGCACCGAGGGCAAGCTCGGCGGCCAGTCGGTCGTACGCGGCGCTTCCGGGACCTGGAAGGACCTGACCGACAACGTGAACTTCATGGCGGCCAACCTGACCAACCAGGTGCGCGGCATCGCGAGGGTGGTGACCGCGGTGGCGAACGGCGATCTGAAAAAGAAGCTCACCGTGGAGGCCAAGGGCGAGATCGCCGAGCTGGCCGACACCATCAACGACATGACCGACACCCTGGCCCTGTTCTCCGACCAGGTGACTTCGGTGGCTCGGGAAGTGGGCGTCGAGGGCAAGCTCGGCGGCCAGGCCAATGTGCCCGGCGCGGCCGGCACCTGGAGGGATCTGACCGACAACGTGAACGGTCTGGCGGCGAACCTGACCAACCAGGTGCGGGCGATCGCGGAGGTGGCGACCGCGGTGACCAAGGGCGATCTCACCCGCAACGTCCAGGTGGAAGCCAAGGGCGAGGTGGCAGACCTCAAGGACAACGTGAATGAAATGATCCGCAACCTGCGCGAAACCACGCGGCAGAATGCCGAGCAGGACTGGCTCAAAACCAACCTGGCCAGGTTCACCCGCGTGCTCCAGGGGCAGCGCGACCTGGCGGCTGTGTCCAAGATGGTGCTCTCCGAGCTGGCGCCGCTCGTCAACGGCCAACACGGCATCTTCTACATCATGGACGAAACCCAGCCTGAGAACCCGAGGTTGCGGCTGCTCTCGGCCTACGCCTACAAGGAACGCAAGAACCTCGCCAACGAATGGCGGATCGGCGAGGGGGTGGTCGGACAGTGCGCCTACGAGAAGCAGCGCATCCTGCTCACCAACGTGCCGAACGACTACATCGAAATCACCTCGGGCCTGGGCGAGGCCCGGCCGTTGAACATCATGGTCCTGCCCATCGTTTTCGAAAGCAAGGTCAGGGCGGTGGTCGAATTGGCCTCGTTCACGCTGTTCAGCCAGATCCACCAGACCTTTCTCGACCAGCTCGGCGAATCCATAGGCATCGTGATCAACACGATCGAAGCCAACATGCGCACAGAGGAGCTGCTCAAGCAGTCCCAGTCGCTCACGGAGGAACTGCAGAGCGGCCAGGAGGAACTGCGCCAGACCAACGAGGAGCTGGAGGTGAAGGCGCGCCTGCTTGAGGAGCAGAAGGTCGAAGTCGAGCGCAAGAACCGCGAGGTGGAGACCGCGAAGATGGCGCTGGAGGACAAGGCCGAGCAGTTGACGCTCACGTCCAAGTACAAGTCGGAATTTCTCTCGAACATGTCGCACGAGTTGAGAACGCCGCTCAACAGCCTGCTCATCCTGGCCCAGCAACTCAGCGACAACGAGGACAAGAACCTCAGCTCGAAACAAGTCGAGTATGCCAAGACCATCCAGGGCTCGGGCAAGGACCTGCTGGCGTTGATCAACGAGATCCTGGACCTTTCAAAGATCGAATCCGGCACCGTGACGCTGGATCTGGCCGAGGTGCCGTTCAACGGCATGCACGAGCAGCTCCTGCGCAACTTCCGCCATGTGGCGGAAAACCGCGGCCTGGGCTTCTTGGTCGAGTTGGCGCCTGGGCTGCCCGAAACGATACGCACGGACGAGAAGCGGCTGCTTCAGGTGATCAAGAACCTCTTGTCCAATGCTTTCAAGTTTACCGACAAGGGCCGCGTCACGGTGCGCGTTGAGCCGGCGACTTCAGGCTGGAGCGTGGACCATGCCGGATTGAACCGCAGCGAGACCGTCGTCGCCTTCTCGGTCACGGATACCGGCATCGGCGTGCCCCCGGAAAAACAGAAGATCATTTTCGAAGCCTTCCAGCAGGCCGACACGGGTACGGCGCGCAAGTATGGCGGCACCGGCCTGGGCCTGTCCATCAGTCGCGAGATCGCGCGCCTGCTGGGTGGCGAGTTGCGCTTGACCCGCAGCGAGGCCGGCAAGGGCAGCACCTTCGTGCTGTTCCTCCCGCAACGCACCACCGAGACCGCCCAGGCAAGCCGCGGGATGCCAGCCGGCAGCGGGACCGGTGGCAGGGGACGGCTGCGCAGCGAATGGGGTGCGCCATCGCGATCCGCCGGTACGGCGTCCCGGGACGAGCCGTCGGTGGAGGACATCCCGCGCGCGCGCCTGTCGGACGAAGCGGTGGCGGATCCCGGGGGGCCGACGGGCGAGGCCGGCGACGACCGCGCCACGCTCAAGCCGGAAGACCGCATCCTGCTGATCGTCGAAGACGACATCAGGTTCGCCGACATCCTGCTCGACGCGGCGCGGCAGAAGGGCTTCAAGGGCCTGGTCGCCACGCGTGGCGACGAGGCGCTGCAGTTCGCCAGCGAATTCAGGCCGACGGCGATCACCCTCGATCTCCATCTGCCCGACGTTGACGGCTGGGTCGTGCTGGAGCGCTTGAAGCGCAATCCGGCGACCCGCCACATTCCGGTCGACATCATCTCGGTCGAGGACAACCGGCCGCGCGCCCTGCGCTACGGCGCCTTCGAGTACTTGGTCAAGCCGGTGACGGCGGATGCCATCCAGAAGGCGCTCGCCGAAATCAAGAAGTTCTCCGAGCTGGAGGTAAAGGACCTGCTGGTGGCCGACGGCGATGAGGTGCATCGCAGAAGCATCCTCGAAATCATCGGCAACGGCGACGTCCGCATCAAGTCTGTCGCCAGCGGCAAGGAGGCACTTTCGGCGTTGAAGAAGAAGCGCTATGACTGCATGGTGCTGGATCTCAGGCTGCCCGACATGTCGGGCACCGATCTGCTCGAGGCGATGCAGGCCAATGAGCTGACGCAGGACGTGCCGGTGATCGTCTACGGGACGGGCGTGTTGCCGAGGGGCGAGCAGGAGAAGCTCAAGGCGCTGGTCGGCAAGGGCATCGTCAAGGACGTGCAATCGCCCGAGCGGCTGCTTGACGAAACCGCGCTGTTCCTGCATCGCGTCGTCTCCAGGCTGCCGGACAACCGGCGCCAGATGCTGGAAAAGCTTTATCAGAACGCGGACACCATGGCGGGCAAGAAAGTGCTGGTGGTGGACGACGACGTGCGCAACATCTTTGCGCTGACCAGCGTGCTGGAGCGCAACAAATTGGAGGTGGTTTCGGCGGAAAATGGCAAGGCAGCGATCGAGCTGCTGAAAAAGAATCTCGACACCGACATCGTGCTGATGGACATCATGATGCCGGAGATGGATGGCCTCGAGACCATGCGCCAGATCCGCAAGATCAAGAAATTCGAGGCGCTGCCCATGATCGCGCTCACGGCCAAGGCGATGAAGGGAGACCGGGAGAAATGCATCGAGGCCGGTGCCTCGGATTACGTGAGCAAGCCGGTGGATACCGATCAACTCCTCTCACTCATGCGGGTGTGGCTTTACAGGTAGGGGGTGCGTGCCATGACAGCGCTGGAACGGCTGGATCAGCCGGAGTCTGTCGCCATCGAGACCATTGAGCTGCCGCTGCTTCTGAAGGCGATATACCAGCGCTATGGCTACGATTTGCGTGACTATGCGGTCGCATCTCTCATGCGGCGCATCCGCCGCGCCATGACCCTGGAAAAGCTTGCCACGCTGTCGGCCTTTCAGGAGCGCGTGCTGCGAGAAGCGGCGTGCATGGCGCGCTTCCTCGATGTGCTTTCGGTGGACGTCTCGGCCATGTTTCGCGACCCCGGCGTCTACCAGGTGTTTCGTGACAAGGTGGTGCCGGGTCTGCGCGGCCTGCCCCTCGTCCGCGTCTGGCATGCGGGCTGCTGTACGGGAGAGGAGGTTTATTCCATGGCCATCCTGCTGCATGAGGCGGGACTGCTGGGCAAGACCAAGCTCTATGCAACCGACATCAACGAAAGGGTGCTGGCCAAGGGCAGGGGTGCGATCTTCCCGCTCAAGCGCATGCGCGAATACACGGGCAACTATCAGCACAGCGGTGGTCTTGCGCAGTTTTCCGATTACTACGCCGCCAAACACGAGGGCGCGATCATGCGTGACTTTCTGCGCGGCAACATCGTCTGGGCGACGCACAACCTGGTCACTGACTCGTCCTTCAACGAATTCCATGTGATCCTTTGCCGCAATGTCATGATCTATTTCAACCGCGAATTGCAGGCCCGGGTGCACAAGCTCCTGTACCAGAGCCTGGCGCCGGGCGGCGTTTTGTGGCTGGGGGCTGGCGAATCGCTGCGCTTCACGCCGTTTGAAGACCGGTACGACGTGGTGGACGAGGCGGGAAAACTGTACCGGAAGGCAAGCTAAGAAAAAGGGATGGTGATGAAATACGCGCTGGTCGTCATTGGGGCGTCGACGGGGGGGCTGCAGGCTTTGCGCACGGTCCTGTCGACGCTGCCGGCGACGTTCCCGCTTCCGATTGTGGTCGTTCAGCACCGCCAGCCGGTCACCAGCGATGCGCTTCGATTCGTGTTGCAGCAGGGGTGCGCCCTGCAGGTGCGAGAAGCCGTCGACAAGCAGCCCATTGAACCGGGCAACCTGTACCTCGCGCCGGTGGGCTACCACCTGCTGGTCGATGGCGATCACTTCGCGCTGTCCACGGAAGATCCGGTGCTATTCGCGCAGCCGTCGATCGACGTGCTGTTCGAAAGTGCCTCGGAATCGTTCGGCGCGCGCACGATAGGGGTGATTCTGACCGGCTCAAGTGAGGACGGGGCCCGGGGCCTGGCGGCCATCCGACGGCACGAGGGCGTGGCTCTCGTCGAATGCCCCGCACAGGCCCACGCGGGAACGATGCCGGAGGCCGCCAAACGGGCCGCCCGTGATGCCGTCGAGCTCGCGCTCGAGGAGATCGGGCCGCATCTCCTCGAACTGGGCCTGAAACAGTGATATTCAAAAGGCAAGACGCGCATTTGCAGGAGCCATGGCATGGAAGCGGAACAGACTGAGATTCCGGCTTTGAGTCACTCCGATGAGCTGCTGCATCCGCTGTCGCGGGACGGCGAGCCGGCCAGCATCCTGGTGGTGGACGACAACGAGAACAAGCTGGCGTCGATCGCAGCCGTCGTCGCCAGCATGGGCCTGAACGTGCTCACCGCAAGGTCGGGGCGCGAAGCGCTGCGCCAGCTTTTGAAACGTGACTTCGCCGTGGTGCTGCTGGACGTCTACATGCCGATCATGGATGGCTTCGAAACGGCGATCCTGATCCACAACCGACCGCGCTCGGCGCATACGCCCATCATTTTCGTCACCGCCGAAGCCGGCTCGGAAATCGAGCGCTCCAGGGGCTATACGCTTGGC
Source organism: Comamonadaceae bacterium 2FH (assembly GCA_005503335.1). Lineage (GTDB taxonomy): Bacteria > Pseudomonadota > Gammaproteobacteria > Burkholderiales > Burkholderiaceae_C > SCMQ01. The sequence continues at coordinate 63,107 of SCMQ01000016.1, read as the reverse complement.
GCCGTGGACTACATCTACTCGCCTATCGTACCGGATGTCTTGCGCGCCAAGATAGGGGTGTTCGTCGACCTCTTCTACCTCAATCGCCAGCTCAAGCGCCAGTCTGAGGAACTGCAGCTGCACACCGAGGAGATCGCGCGCAAGAACCTGCAACTCGAAGACGCCACGAAAATGAAATCCGAGTTTCTGGCCAATATGTCGCATGAGTTGCGCACACCGTTGAACGCGATCATCGGCTTTTCCGAGGTTTTGAAGGACGGCTTGGGCGGAGAGCTGACCAAGAAGCAGGGGGACTATGTCACCGAGATTTTCAAAAGCGGCATGCACCTGCTCTCGCTCATCAACGACATCCTCGATTTATCAAAGGTCGAGGCGGGAAGGATGGCGCTCGAGCTCGAGGCGGTGGACGTGGCCGGCGTGCTTGAAGCGGGATTCAGCATCATCAAGGAAAAAGCGCTTCAGCACCGCATCAGGCTGAAGCTCGACGTTCCAGATCACGCCGGAGACATCGGCGCCGACGCGCGTAAGGTCAAGCAGATCGTCTACAACCTGCTCTCCAACGCCGTCAAGTTCACTCCGGAGGGCGGCGAGGTGCGGGTTTCCGCGCGTGCTGTAAAGCGGGGCGAGATGAGACTGGTCGCCCCGCAAGGCGGGGGCTGCCACCAGTTGCCGCTGCCGCAGAGCGAATACGAGGATTTCCTCGAGATCCGGGTGTGCGACAACGGCATCGGCATCGACAGAGCGGACCTGCCGCGCCTCTTTCAGGCTTTCCTTCAGCTCGATTCGTCCCTGGCGCGGCAGCACGATGGCACCGGCCTTGGATTGGCCATGGTCAGGCGGCTGACCGAACTGCATGGTGGAACGGTCGGCGTCGCCAGCGCGCCCGGCTGCGGCTCTTGTTTCGCCGTATGGCTGCCTTGGCGGAAAACGCTGGAGGAGGCCAGACAGGCAGAGCCATCCGGCTTGACGTCAATGGCAGCCGAAGCCGCCGAAACGACAGCTGTGAAAGGCGCTCTCACGCGGCGAGCCCTGGTGATCGAGGACGACGAGCTTGCGGCGACGGCCCTGCGCGCCCATCTGGAGGGTGCGGGCTTTCGCGTTGACTGGGCGCCGGATGCCGTCCGCGGGCTGGAGATGGCTGCGCAGGAGCGCCCCGACCTCATCACGCTCGACCTGTTGCTGCCCGGCATGGGCGGCTGGGAGGCGCTCTCCAGAATCAAGAAATCTGCGCTACTTTCCGGCATACCGGTGGTCATCGTCTCCATTGTCGCGGACAAGAAAACCGGCTTCGCGCTCGGTGCGGCCAAGGTGCTGCAGAAACCGGTGGCACGAAAAACACTGCTGTACGCGATCGGCGAACTGGGATTCGGTGTCGGAATCGGTGGTCAGTCCGGCCGAAAATTCTCGGTGCTGGTCGTAGACGACGATAGGAAAGCCGTGGAACTGATCGCGGCCCACCTTGAAAAGCAGAACTGCGAGGTGTTTCGCGCCCATGGGGGGCGCGAGGCGATCGCGAGCGCGCGACGGCTGTTGCCTGATCTCATCATCCTGGATCTCGTGATGCCGGACATCAGCGGCTTCGACGTGGTGGAAGCGCTGAAATCCCGGCCCGACACGGCTGCCGTGCCCATCCTCATCCTGACCGGCAAGACGATCACGAAGGCGGACCAGCAGCGGTTGAACGGGGACGTCCTGAAAATCGTGGGGAAGGCTTATCTGGACCGGCCGCAATTCCTTGCCGAGGTCCAGCGCGCTTTGCATGGGAAGTGTTCAGTGCTTACGGGAGAAAATCATGTCGCGGATACTGATTGTCGAAGACTCGCCCACCAACATGATGCTGGCGGTGGCGGTTCTCGAGAGCGAGGGACATGCCTTGCTCCAAGCCGGGAGGGCGGGCGAAGCGATAGCGATCGCCCGTCGTGAGCATCCGGACATCATCCTCATGGACATCGGGTTGCCGGACATGGACGGCATGGAGGCCACGCGCATCCTCAAGGCCGATCCCGGAACGAAAGATATCCCGATCATCGCGCTCACCGCCTACGCCATGAAAGGCGACAAGGAGCGCATACTTGACGCGGGTTGCGATGGCTACATCGAAAAGCCGATCCGCTACAAGAACTTCCTCGCTGCGGTGGACGCCGCCGCGCGGCCGCCACCGCGGTGATGCAATCCGATGAGCCCGTGGGTGGCCCGGGATGGCCCAGTCAGCTCGAGCGCCGTTTGCCGACGACCCGCTCCAGTTCTTCGCGCAAGGCCGTGACATGCTCGCCGACGCGGGCGATGGCAGCCTCGAGCTGGGGCAGGGTGCAGCCGAACTCGCGGCACCAGTAGGCCATTTCCCTGGCGTCCAGGGGGTCGACCCGTCCCGGGTCGAGCGGCTTGAAAGTCTGGTCGTCCGTGCTCATGCGCTTCTCCCTGAGGCCGGTGCGTGCTGCATCGGCCCTCATTGTGCGCCAATACCGGCTTCGGGGGGAATCTCCACTCGCGCCGTGCCGGCCTTGTCCAGCACGAAGTCGATGAAGCTGCGCGCGGCGCGGGTCTGGTAGCGGTTGGGCATGTAGAGCATGAACATCTGCGTGCCGAAGATGCTGAGCCTGAAGTCGTCGAGCGTGGTGAGGATCTCGCCGGACTGCACGGCGTCCTGTACCACGTAGTCCGGCACCAGGCCCACGCCCAGGCCGGCCTGGATGGCCTGGCGCAGGAAGGGGAAATGCTCGGAGATCAGCGTGGGCTCCAGCGTCACCTCATGCCGCTGGCCGCCGCGATAGGCCGACAGGCGCAGCTGCCGGCTGGCCACGCCCGAGGTGATCAGCGGCGCGCTGCGCAGCTGATCGAGCTCGGTTGGCAGTCCCTTGGCGCTGGCGTAGTCGCGCGAGGCGCAGGCCACGTAGCGCACCGGGCCGAGCTCGCGCGCGACCAGGGCCTGGGGCGGCTCGGGCAGCACGCGGATCGCGATGTCGACCTCGTCGCGCACCAGGTCGTCGACGCGGTTCTCGAACAGCACGTCGAGCACGATGGCCGGGTACAGGCGCTTGAATTCGATCAGCCAGTCGCTCATCACCATCTGGCCATAGCCGCTGGGCACGCTCAGCCGCACCCGGCCCTGCAGGCTCTGGCCCAGGGTGGACACCGTCTCGCGCGCGGCCAGCAGCTCGTTCTGGATGCTCAGGCCGTGGCGGTACAGGCGCAGCCCGACCTCGGTGGGCTCGACGCGGCGCGTGGTGCGGCGCACCAGCTGCGCGCCTACCGAGCGCTCGAGCTGGCTCAGGTGGTAGCTGACGTTGGCGCGTGTCATCTTGAGCTTGCGCGCCGCCTGGCTCAGGTTGCCGGCGTCCAGGATGTCGACCAGCAGGGTCAGCGAGCTCAGGTCCATGAGGAAGGATTGTCAAACATGATTTGACGGTCTGTCAATATTTTATGTGATTGTCAAGACTCTTTGGCGGATGAACAATGCGGTTCCGATCCAGAACCCTGCCCCCCAACCCAAGGAGACCCCCGCATGAGCGCTGACGCCCAGCATCCCGTTGTCCAGACCGCCCGCCAGGGCCGCGTGCTCGTGGTGACGATCGACAACCCGCCGGTCAATGCGCTGGGCGTGGGCGTGCGCGGTGGCCTGCTGGCGGCGATAGCCCAGGCCGACGCCGACCCCGAGGTGGCGGCCGTGCTGCTGGTGGGCGCCGGGCGCGCCTTTATCGCCGGTGCCGACATCCGCGAGTTCGGCAAGCCGCCGCTGCCGCCCTCGTTGCCCGAGGTCTGCAACCGCATCGAAGCCTGCGCCAAGCCCGTGGTCGCCGCCCTGCACGGCCCGGCCCTGGGCGGCGGTCTCGAGATCGCGCTGTCAGCCCATTACCGCCTGGCCATGGCCGACGCCAGGCTCGGCCTGCCCGAGGTGCAGCTGGGCCTGATGCCGGGTTCGGGCGGCACGCAGCGCGCGCCGCGCCTGATGGGCGTCAAGCCGGCCGTGGAGCTGATGCTCAGCGGCCGCCACATGGGCGCCCAGGAAGCGCTGGCCACTGGGCTGATCGACCGGCTGGGCGAGGGCGCCGACGCGCGCGCGGCGGGCCTCGCCTATGCCGAGGAACTGCTGGCCCAGGGCGCGGGCGTGCGCCGCACGCGCGACGCCCAGGCGGCCCTGGCCGACAAGGCCGCCAGCCAGGCGGCACTGGGCGCGCTCAAGGCCGAGACGGTCAAGAAATCGCGCGGCCTGTTCTCGCCGCTCAAAGTGATCGAGGCGGTGCAGGCCGGCCTGGATCTGCCTTTCGACGCCGCCCTGAAGCGCGAGCGCGAGCTGTTCCTGCAGTGCATAGACAGCCCGCAGCGCGCCGGCCTGATCCACGCCTTCTTTGCCGAGCGCGAGGTGGCCAAGGTGCCCGAGGCCAAGGCGGCCCAGCCGCGGCCCATCGCCAGCGTGGGCGTGGTCGGCGGCGGCACCATGGGCGCCGGCATCGCGGTCGCGGCGCTGGACGCCGGCCTGCCCGTGACCATGGTCGAGCGCGACCAGGCCTCGATCGCGCGCGGCCGCGCCAACGTCGAGAAGGTCTACGACGGCCTGGTGGCCAAGGGCCGCCTGACGCCCGAGGCCAAGGCTGCCGTGATGGCGCGCTTCGCGGGCAGCACCTCGTACGAGGCCCTGGCCGGCGTGGACCTGGTGATCGAGGCCGTGTTCGAGGACCTCGAGGTCAAGAAGGCCGTGTTCGCCGAGCTCGACCGCTGCTGCAAGCCGGGCGCGGTGCTGGCCACCAACACCTCCTACCTGGACATCGACGCCATCGCGGCCAGCATCTCGCGGCCGCAGGACGTGATCGGCCTGCATTTCTTCTCGCCGGCCAACATCATGAAGCTGCTCGAGATCGTGGTGCCGGCCCAGGTCGGCGCCGACGTGGTCGCCACGGCCTTCGAGCTCGCGAAGAAGCTCAAGAAGGTGCCGGTGCGCGCCGGCGTCTGCGACGGCTTCATCGGCAACCGCATCCTGGCCGTCTACCGTGCGGCGGCCGATCACATGATGGAGGACGGTGCCAGCCCTTACGAGATCGACGAGGCCGTGCGTGCCTTCGGCTACCCCATGGGCCCGTTCCAGGTCTCGGACCTGGCCGGCGGCGACATCGGCTGGGCCACGCGTAAGCGCAAGGCCGCCACGCGCGATCCGAAGGCGCGTTACGTGCAGATCGCCGACCGCCTCTGCGAGCGCGGCTGGTTCGGCCAGAAGACCGGCCGCGGCTACTACCTCTACCCCGAGGGCGCGCGCATCGGCCAGCCCGACCCCGAGGTGCTGGCCATCGTGGCCGCCGAGCGCCAGCGCGCCGGCATCACGCCGCGCAGCTTCAGCCAGGACGAGATCATGCGCCGCTACATGGCGGCCATGGTCAACGAGGGGGCCAACGTGGTGCACGAAGGCATCGCGCTGCGCCCGCTGGACGTGGACGTGACCTTCCTCTACGGCTACGGCTTCCCGCGCCACCGCGGCGGCCCTATGAAGTACGCGGACATGGTGGGGCTAGACAGGATACTGGCCGACATCCGCGAATTCGCGAAAGACGACCCGCTGTTCTGGCAGCCCTCGCCGCTGCTGGTGGACCTGGTCGCCAAGGGCGCGAACTTCGACAGCCTCAACCGCAGCGAATAAGCCGCGGACCACCCGTTTCCCACTTTCTGTAAGGACACGCCATGCGTGAAGCCGTCATCGTCTCCACCGCCCGCACGCCGCTGACCAAGTCGCACCGCGGCGAATTCAACATCACGCCTGGCCCGACCCTGGCCGCCTTTGCCGTCAAGGCCGCCGTCGAGCGCGCCGGCATGGACCCCGCGCTGATCGAGGACGCCATCCTCGGCTGCGGCTACCCCGAGGGCATCACCGGCCGCAACATCGCGCGCCAGGCCGTGATCCGCAGCGAGCTGCCGCTGTCCATCGCCGGCACCACCGTGAACCGCTTCTGCGCCTCGGGCCTGCAGGCTATTGCGATGGCTGCCGGGCGCATCGTCGCCGAGGGCGCGCCGGCCATGATCGCGGGCGGCGTCGAGAGCATCTCGGGCATTCGCACGCGCGACGACGGCAACTCCGGCATGGACCCCTGGATCGTGGAGCACAAGCCCGATCTCTACATGGCCATGATCGACACGGCCGACATCGTGGCGCGCCGCTACGGCATCTCGCGCGAGGCCCAGGACCGCTTCTCGGTCGAGAGCCAGCGCAAGACCGCCGAGGCCCAGGCGGCTGGCCGCTTCAGGGACGAGATCGTGCCCTGCAGCACGGTGATGGCCGTGACCGACAAGGAGAGCGGCGCGGTGAGCCAGCGCGCGGTGGTGGCCGAGGCCGACAACTGCAACCGCCCCGGCACCAGCTACGAGAGCCTGGCCAAGCTGCAGCCGGTCAAGGGCCCGGACCAGTTCGTCACGGCCGGCAACGCGTCCCAGCTGTCCGACGGCGCCTCGGCCTGCGTGCTGATGGAAGGCCGCGAGGCCGAGCGCCTGGGCCTCGCGCCCCTGGGGGCTTTCCGCGGCTTGGCCGTGGCCGGCTGCGAGCCCGACGAGATGGGCATAGGCCCGGTGTTCGCCGTGCCCAAGCTGCTGGCGCGCCACGGGCTCAAGGTTGACGACATCGATCTCTGGGAGCTCAATGAGGCCTTCGCCTCGCAGGCCCTGTACTGCCAGCAGCGCCTGGGCATTCCCGACGAGCGCCTGAACGTCAACGGCGGCGCGATCTCCATCGGCCACCCGTTCGGCATGACCGGCGCGCGCCTGGCCGGCCATGTGCTGCTCGAAGGCCGCCGCCGCAAGGCGAAATACGCCGTGGTCACCATGTGCATCGCCGGCGGCATGGGCGCGGCCGGGCTGTTCGAGATTTTCTGAGGTACGACATGGATCTGAATTTCACCCCCGAAGAGCAAGCCTTCCGCGCCGAGGTGCAGGCCTTCCTGAAGGACCAGCTGCCCAAGCGCATCTCCGACAAGGTCAAGGCCGGCCAGCGCCTCACCAAGCAGGACCAGGAGGAATGGCACGCCATCCTCAACGCGCGCGGCTGGCTGGCCAACCACTGGCCCGAGCAGTGGGGCGGGCCGGGCTGGAGCGCGGTGCAGAAGTTCATCTTCGACAACGAATGCGCGCTGGCCGGCGGGCCGCGCATCGTGCCGTTCGGCGTCAACATGCTGGGTCCGGTGCTGATCAAGTACGGCAACGAGGCGCAGAAGAAATACTGGCTGCCGCGCATCCTGAGTGGCGCCGACTGGTGGTGCCAGGGCTATTCCGAGCCCGGCTCGGGCTCCGACCTGGCCTCGATCAAGACCACGGCGGTGCGCGGGCGTGACGAACAGGGCGAGCACTACATCGTCAACGGCCAGAAGACCTGGACCACCCAGGGCCAGCACGCCAACATGATCTTCTGCCTGGTGCGCACCAACAAGCAGGCCAAGGCGCAGGCCGGCATCAGCTTCCTGCTGGTGGACATGGGCACGCCGGGTGTCGAGCTGCGCCCGATCCGCACGCTGGACGGCGACCACGAGGTCAACGAGGTGTTCTTCACCGACGTGCGCGTGCCGGCCGAGAACCTGGTCGGCGAGGAGGACAAGGGCTGGACCTACGCCAAGTACCTGCTGACCTACGAGCGCACCGGCATCGCCGGCGTCGGCTTCTCGGTGGCCGCGCTGGAAAAGCTCAAGGTGGTGGCGGGCAAGGTGCAGCGCCACGGCCGCCCGCTGGACCAGGACCCGCAGTTCGCGGCGCGCATGGCCAAGGTCGAGATCGACCTCGAGAACATGAAGACCACCAACCTGCGCGTGATCGCGGCCGTGGCCGGCGGCGGCGTGCCGGGCGCCGAGAGCTCCATGCTCAAGATCCGCGGCACCGAGATCCGCCAGGAGATCCTCTCGCTGATCCGCCGCGCCATGGGGCCCTACGCGCTGCCTTTCATCGAGGCTGCGCAGTACGCCGGCGACGACGACGAGCCCGTCGGACCGGAGGAGGCTGCCACGGCCGCCGCCAACTACTTCAACTACCGCAAGCTGTCGATCTTCGGCGGCTCCAACGAAATCCAGAAGAACATCATCTCCAAGATGATCCTGGGCCTGTGAGGGGACTGCGATGAATTTTGAGCACACCGAAGACCGCCGCATGCTGGCGGACAGCCTGGACCGCTTCGTCGCCGAGCAGTACGGCTTCGAATCCCGCAACCGCATCGCCTACGGCGAGCAGGGCCACAGCACCGAGCTCTGGCAGCAGTTCGCCGAGCTCGGCGCCATAGGCGCGCTGTTCCCGGAAAGCGAGGGCGGCTTCGGCGGCGCGGGCTTCGACATCGCCGTGGTGTTCGAGAGCCTGGGCCGCGGCCTGGTCGCCGAGCCCTTCCTCGGCGCCCTCATGGTGGGCCGCGCGATCGCCGCCGCCGGCAGCGCCGCGCAGAAGGAGCGCCTGGCGGGCCTGATGGCCGGCAGCCAGATCGCCGCGCTGGCGCACGACGAGCCGGGAAATCACTACGAGCTCTCGCGCGTGGCCACGCGCGCCGAGCGCCAGGGCGAGGGCTGGGTGCTCTCCGGCGCCAAGGCCGTGGCGCTGTTCGGCGACGAAGCCCAGCTGCTGCTGGTGTCGGCGCGCACGGCCGGCGCGCTGGAGGACGAGGCCGGGCTCTCCCTGTTCCTGGTGCCCGGCGACGCCGCAGGCCTGACGCGCCGCGGCTACGGCCGCATCGACGGCGGCCGCGCGGCCGAGCTCGTGCTGGACCAGGTGCAACTCGGCGCCGACGCGCTGCTGGGCGCCGAGGGCCAGGGCCTGGCCACGCTCGAGCTCGCCATCGCCCATGGCCTGCTGGCCCTCAGTGCCGAGGCCCTGGGCGCGATGGAGGTGGCCAAGCAGCACACGCTGGAGTACCTGCGCACGCGCAAGCAGTTCGGCGTGCCCATCGGCAGCTTCCAGGCCCTGCAGCACCGCATGGCCGACCTGCTGCTCGAGGTCGAGCAGGCGCGCTCGGCCGTAATCAACGCCGCGGCAGCGATCGACGCCGACCGCCTCACGCGCGAGCGTGCGGTCTCGGCCGCCAAGTTCAGCATCGGCCGCATAGCCGCGCTGGTGGCCGAGGAAAGCATACAGATGCACGGCGGCATCGGCATGACCTGGGAGTTGCCGCTTGCGCATTACGCCAAGCGTCTGGTCATGATCGACCACCAGCTCGGCGACGAGGACCACCACCTGGCGCGCTACATGGCGCTGGGCCGGCAGGAGCGAGCATGAGCACCACAAGCACAACGGCCGCTGTCGAGGGCATGGACTTTCCGCTCCAGGGCGTGCGCGTGCTGGACCTCTCCCGGGTGTTTGCCGGGCCGCTGTGCGGCCAGGTGCTGGCCGACTTCGGCGCCGAGGTCATCAAGGTCGAGCACCCCGGCCGCGGCGACGACACGCGTGACTGGGGCATGCGCATCGGCAAGACCGAGACCACCTACTACAACAGCATGAACCGCAACAAGCGGTCCATCACCGTGGATCTGCAGACGCCCGAGGGCGTGAAACTGATCCACGACCTGATCCCGCAGTTCGACGTGGTGATCCAGAACTTCAAGACCGGCGGCGCCGAGAAGCTGGGCCTGGGCTACGAGCAGCTCAAGGCCATCAAGCCGGCGCTGATCTACTGCTCGGTGGCGGGCTACAACAGCGCCGGCCCCGAGGCCAAGCGGCCGGGCTACGACCTGGTGATCCAGGGCGAGGCCGGACTCATGGCCCTCAACGGCGAGGCCAACCAGCCGCCGCTCAAGTTCGGCGTGGCCGTGGTCGACATGATGACCGGCATGTACGCGGCCCAGGCTGTGCTGGCCGCCCTGTTCCGACGCGAGCGCACGGGCAAGGGTCGCCTGATCGAGATGGCGCTCTACGACTGCGGCCTCATGGTCACGGGCTACTATGGCCTGGACGCCCTGCTGCTGGGGCATGACCCGCAGCGTTATGGCAATGCCCACCCCTCCATCGTGCCCTATGGCATGTTCGATGCGGCGGACGGCCCGCTCATCATCGCCGTCGGCAACAACAGCCAGTTCGACAAGTTCTGCCGCGAGGTGATCGGGCGCCCCGACATCGTCGAGGACCCGCGCTACGCCACCAACGTCGAGCGCGCGAAGAACCGACTGAGCCTGCTGCCGATGATGGTCGAACTGATTCGCAGCTTCCCGCGCGAGCTGCTGCTCGCGCGCCTGAGCGCCGCCGGCATCCCCTGCGGCAAGGTGGCGGGCCTGCACGAGGCCCTGACCAGCGAGCGCACCCGCCAGGGCGGGCTGCTGCAGGAAATGCCGCACCCGGTGGCGGGCACGACCCATGTGTTCGCGCCGCCCTACCGCCTCGACGGCCAGCGCCTGCCGATCCGCATGGCGCCGCCCACGCTGGGCGAGGGCACGCGCGAGGTGCTGCAACAGTTGCTGGAACTGTCAGATGCGCAGCTGCAGGAACTGCAGTCCAAGGGCGTGCTGACCCTGCCGCAGAAGCCACAGGAGACTTGCGAATGAGCCACTTTTTCACCCGTCGCAGCGTTCTGCTGAGCCTGGCCGCCTTGGGCAGCATCAGCCTGTTGGCCGGCAGCGCCTTTGCCCAGGCCTGGCCGAGCAAGCCGATCAAGCTCATCGTGCCCTTTCCGCCGGGCGGCCCGACCGACACGGCTTCGCGCATCGTCGGCCAGAAGCTGGCCGAGCGCCTCAAGCAACCCGTGATCGTGGAGAACAAGGCCGGTGCCTCGGGCTCGATCGCGGCCGCCCAGGTGGCCAAGAGCGCGCCCGACGGCTACACGCTGATGATGCTGGCCACGCCCACCCTGCTGGCGCCGCACCTGTACAAGAAGGCGGGCTACGACACGGTCCGGGACTTCACGCCCGTGGCCACGGTCTACGACCTGCCCATCGTGGTGGTGGTCAACCCCCAGCTGATGCCCACGGTGAGCGACCTGCAGAAGCTGATCACCCATGCCAAGGCCCAGCCCGGCAAGCTCAACTACACCAGCTCGGGCGCGGGCAGTTTCGGCCACCTGAGCATGGAGCTGCTCAAGCAGCTTGGCGGCTTCGACATGCAGCATGTGCCCTACAAGGGCGGCGTGCCGGCCATCACCGACACCATAGGCGGCCAGGTGCCCATGATGTACGCCGACCTCGTGGCCGCCCTGCCGCATATCCAGGCCGGCAAGCTGCGCGCGATCGCCGTCGGCTCGCCCCAGCGCGTGAGCATGATCCCCGAGGTCAAGACCATCGCCGAGCAAGGCTTCAAGGGCTACGACGCCGTGTCCTGGGGCGGCCTGCTGGCGCCACCGGGCACGCCCAAGGAGATGGTCGCACGCATCAGCGGTGAGGTGCGCCAGATCCTGGCCGAGAAGGAGACCCAGGACAAGCTGCTGACGGCCGGCGCGATCGCCAACTTCCAGGCGCCGGTGCAGATGGGCCAGCGCATGCAGCAGGACTACGTCAAGTGGGGCAAGGTGATCCGCGACAAGGGCATCGCGGTGGAGTGAGACCGGTGCGCCAGAGACGAGAAGACGAGCCAGGAGACAAGGCATGCCCGCTATCCATCCCCCGTTCGCCCCGGCGTTCGCTATCCGCAGCCTGGAGGACATCCGTCGCCTCGAGCAGCGGCCTCTCGCCGAGGCCCTGCCGGTGCACAGCACCTACGAGATCTTCCGCAACGCGGCCCAGGCCTTCGGCGACAAGACCGCACTGAGCTTCCTGCCGAGTGTCGACCCGGCCGACCCGGCAGGCACGCCGGTCCGCTGGACCTACGCCGAGTTGCTGGCCGGCATCCACCAGGCCGCCAACGCGCTGCACCGCCTCGGTGTCGGGCCGCAGGATGCGGTCGCGGTGCTGCTGCCTGGCTGCCTCGAGTACCACCTCGCGCTCTGGGGCGGCGAGGCGGCCGGCATCGTGCAGCCGCTCAACCCGCTGCTGAGCGAGGAAAAACTGGCCGCGCTGATGCGGGCTGCGCGGGCCAAGGTGCTGATTGCCTGGGGCGCGGACGAGGATGCGGGCTACTGGTCCAAGGCCCTGCGCCTGCGCGGCCAGGTGCCGTCGCTAGGCACGCTGCTGCGCGTTGCGCCGCACGATGAGCTGCCGGGGGCCGCGCCCGCCCTGCCCGAGGGCGTGGCCGACTTCAAGGCCTTGCGCGAGCGCGAGCCGGCCGACCGGTTGATCAGCGGCCGCGAGATCGCGCCGGCCGACATCGCGGCCTATTTCCATACCGGCGGCACCACGGGCGCGCCCAAGCTGGCGCGCCACAGCCATGGCGCCCAGGTCTTCACGGCCTGGGCCAGCGTGCAGCTGCAGGGCCTGAGCGACAGCGACATCACGATCAACGGCTACCCGCTGTTCCATGTGGCCGGCGTGCTGCCGGCCTCGCTGGCCGCGCTCTCGGCCGGGGCCGAGGTCATCATCCCGACCACCGGCCTGCTGCGCAACAAGGAGGTCATCGCCAACTACTGGCGCCTGGTCGAGCGCTACCGGCCGACCTCGCTGTCGGCCGTGCCCACGGTGCTGGCCGCGCTGGCCAATGTGCCGCTGGCGGGGGCCGACATCTCCTCGATCCGCTACTGCCGCACCGGCGCCGCCGTGCTGCCGCCCGAGCTGGCCGCGCGCTTCGAGCGCCTGTTCGGCCTGCATGTGCACGAGAGCCTGGGCATGACCGAGATGGCCGGCATCTCGACCATCACGCCGCCGGGCGTCGTCGGTCCGGCGGGCTGCGTGGGTTTCCGCTTGCCGTACTCCCAAGTGCGCATCGTTGCGCTGGACGCGCAGGGCAATGCAAGCGATCGCGAGCTGCCGCCCGGCGAGTCCGGCATGGTCTTGTTCAAGTCGCCCAACCTGTTCTCGGGCTTCGTCGACCCGGCCGACAACGCCCGCGCCTTCACGGCCGACGGCTGGCTCGCCACCGGCGACCTGGGCTGGCTCGACGAGCAGGGCCGGCTGCACCTGAGCGGCCGCTCCAAGGACCTGATCATCCGCAGCGGCCACAACATCGACCCCAAGGTGATCGAGGACGCGCTGGCCGCCCATCCGGCCGTGCAGCTGTGCGCGGCCGTGGGCGCGCCCGACGCCTACGCGGGTGAGCTGCCCGTGGCCTTCGCGAGCCTGAAACCGGGCGCCTCGGCCAGCGAGGCCGAGCTGCTGGCCTTCACGGCCGCGCGCGTCGACGAGGCGCCGGCCCGGCCCAAGGCTGTGACCCTGCTCGAGACCCTGCCGATGACCAATGTCGGCAAGATCTACAAACCCGAACTGCGCCTGCTGGCCGCCCGCCAGGTCGTCGAGGCGATCGTCGACGAGGTCTGCACCGGGCTGGGCCTGGACCCCGCGGCGCGCCCGCGCGTACAGGCCCAGGGCGAGAGCGCGATCCAGGTGCTGATCGACCCGGCGGCCGCGGGTCCGCTGGTGCAGCGGCTGCAGCAGGCTCTCGAGCCCCTGCCGTTCAAGACCCAGGTGGTCGTCGCGTAGCGGCCATTTCTCATCCCCACGATAGACATCAGGACAAGCATGAACACCATCTTCAACACCCGCCGTGCCTGGCTCGGTGCCCTGGCCTCGGCCCTCGCCCTGTCTACCGGCACGGCCGCCTGGGCCCAGGCCCCGGCCTTCCCGAGCAAGCCGATCCGCCTGGTCGTGCCGTTCCCGCCCGGCGGCGCCACCGACATCCTGGCGCGCCTGCTCGGCGAGAAGCTCGCACAGGCCTTCAAGCAGCCCGTCGTCGTCGAGAACAAGGCCGGCGCGGCCGGCATCATAGGCACCGACACCGTGGCCAAGGCGCAGCCCGACGGCCACACCCTGGTGCTGTCGCTGAGCAACTCGCTGCTGACCAACCAGTTCCTCTACGAGAAGCTGCCCTACGACCCGCAGCGCGACCTGGTGCGGGTCTACCAGATCGCCACCGCGCCGCTGGTGCTGGTGGTGCATCCCAGCGTGCCGGTCAAGACCGCGCCCGAGCTGCTGCAGTACGTGAAGGCCAACAAGGGCAAGCTGGCCTATGGCTCCTACGGCATAGGCGCCTACCCGCATCTGGCCGGCGCGCACATGAGCCTCACGCAGCAGGCCGAGATGAACCACATTCCCTACAAAGGCGAGGCGCCGATGATGCAGGAGCTGATCGGCGGCCAGATCCAGATGGCCTATGCCAGCGCGCTGCAGGCCAAGCCGCACCTGGAGGCCGGCAAGATCCGGGCCCTGGGCGTGACCGGCGAGCGCCGCATGGCCACGCTGCCCAACGTGCCCACGCTGGCCGAGCAGGGCCTGAAGGACGAGGCCTACCGCATCACCGGCTGGCTGGCCGTGGCGGCGCCGGCCGGCACGCCGAAGCCCGTGGTCGACCGCATCGCGGCCGAGTTGCGCGCGGCCTGCCAGCTGCCCGATGTGCGCAGCCGCATCGCCGCCATGGGTTTCGAGATCAAGGACAGCTCGCCCGAGGCTTTCGACGCGGTCTACAAGCAGGAGCTGCCGGTCTGGGAGCGCCTGATCAAGCAGTCGGGCGCCAAGCTCGAATGAGGGCGCAGGGCAGCCACAGTTTCTGGAATCCAACATGAAGACCCGTATCACCGAACTGCTGGGCATCAGCTACCCCATCGTCCAGGGCGGCATGCAATGGGTGGGCCTGGCCGAGCTGGCCGCGGCCGTCTCCAACGCCGGCGGGCTGGGCATATTGACCGCGCTGACCCAGCCCACGCCCGAGGACCTGGGGCGCGAGATCGCGCGCATGCGGAGCATGACCGACCGGCCCTTCGGCGTGAACCTGACCATGCTGCCGGCCGTCAAGCCGCCGCCCTATGCCGAGTACGCGCAGGTCATCGTCGACGGCGGCGTGAAGATCGTCGAGACCGCGGGCAACAGCCCGCGCGACTTCATCGAGAAGTTCAAGGCCCATGGCGTGACCATCGTGCACAAGTGCACCTCGGTGCGCCACGCGCTCTCGGCCGAGCGCAACGGCGTCGACGCGATCTCGATCGACGGCTTCGAATGCGCGGGCCACCCGGGCGAGGACGACGTGCCGGGCCTGGTGCTGATCCCGCTGGCCGCGCGTGCGCTCAAGATCCCGGTGATCGCCTCGGGCGGCATCGCCGACGGGCGCGGCATGGCTGCGGCGCTCGCGCTAGGTGCCGAGGGCGTCAACATGGGCACGCGCTTCCTCGCCACGCGCGAGGCGCCGGTGCACGAGAACATCAAGCAGGCCCTGGTCGGCGCGAGCGAGCGCGATACCCGCCTGATGTTCCGTCCCCTGAGGAACACGGTGCGCGTGCTGCGCAACGCGATCTCGGAAGAGGTGGTGGCGATGGAGAACCGTCCGGGCGGCGCCCTCTTCGAGGAACTGCGCCCCCTGGTGGCCGGTGCGCGCGGGCGCGCCGCCCTGCAGTCCGGCGAGGTCAACGAGGGCGTGGTCTCGGCCGGCCTGTGCATGGGCCTGATCGACGACGTGCCGAGCTGCGCCGAACTGATGGCACGCATGGTGCGCGAGTGCCGCGAGCAACTGGACCGGGCGCGCGCCTGGTGTGATTGATAACCTGGAACTGAAAGGCTGCTTATGAAAATCCTCGTCCCCGTCAAGCGCGTGGTCGACTACAACGTCAAGGTGCGCGTCAAGTCCGACGGCAGCGGCGTCGACCTGGCCAACGTCAAGATGAGCATGAACCCCTTCGACGAGATTGCCGTCGAAGAGGCCGTGCGCCTCAGAGAAAAAGGCCTGGCCACCGAGGTCATCGCCGTCTCCTGCGGCGTGGCCCAGTGCCAGGAAACCCTGCGCACCGCCATGGCCATAGGCGCCGACCGCGCCATCCTGGTCGAGACGAATGAAGAACTCCAGCCCCTGGTCGTGGCCAAGCTGCTGGCGGCCCTGGTCGAGAAGGAAAAGCCAGGCCTGGTCATCCTGGGCAAGCAGGCCATAGACGACGACGCCAACCAGACCGGCCAGATGCTGGCGGCTCTGGCCGAGCTGCCCCAGGCCACCTTCGCCTCCAAGGTGGAAGTTGCGGGCGACAAAGTCAGCGTCACGCGCGAGATCGACGGCGGCCTGGAGACCCTGTCCCTGTCCCTGCCGGCCGTGGTCACCACCGACCTGCGCCTGAACGAGCCGCGCTACGTGACCCTGCCCAACATCATGAAGGCCAAGAAGAAGCCACTGGACAGCTTCAAGCCCGAGGACCTGGGCGTCGATGTGACCCCGCGTCTGAAGACCCTCAGGGTCGCCGAACCCCCGAAGCGCGGCGCCGGCATCAAGGTGCCCGACGTCGCCACCCTGGTGGACAAGCTCAAGAACGAAGCGAAGGTGATCTGATCATGACTGCACTGGTTATTGCCGAACACGACAACGCCTCCCTCAAGGGCGCCACCCTCAACACCATCACCGCCGCCGCAGCCTGCGGCGGCGAAGTCCATGTGCTGGTCGCCGGCCACAACGCCGGCCCGGCGGCCGAAGCCGCCGCCAAGATCCAGGGCGTGGCCAAGGTGATCCACGCCGACGGCGCAGCCCTGGCCCATGGCTTGGCCGAGAACATCGCCGCCCAGGTGCTGGCCCTGGCGGGCAACTACAGCCATATCCTGTTCCCCGCCACCGCTGCCGGCAAGAACGTGGCCCCGCGCGTGGCCGCCAAGCTGGACCTGGCCCAGGTCAGCGAGATCACCAAGGTGGTCAGCCCCGACAGCTTCGAGCGCCCGATCTACGCCGGCAACGCGATTGCTACCGTGCAGAGCCTGGACGACAAGAAGCTGATCACCGTGCGCAGCACCGGCTTCGACGCTGCGGCAGCGAGCGGCGGCAATGCCGCCGTCGAGAAGGTCGAGGCCGTGGCCGCCAGCGGCAAGAGCAGCTTCATCTCGAGCGAGATCGCCAAGAGCGAGCGCCCCGAGCTCACCGCGGCCAAGATCGTGGTCTCGGGCGGAAGAGCCCTGGGCTCGGCCGAGAAGTTCAACGAAGTCATCACCCCGCTGGCCGACAAGCTGGGCGCGGCGATTGGCGCGAGCCGCGCGGCGGTCGACGCGGGCTACGCCCCGAACGACCTGCAGGTGGGCCAGACCGGCAAGATCGTGGCGCCGCAGCTCTACATCGCCTGCGGCATCTCCGGCGCGATCCAGCACCTGGCGGGCATGAAGGATTCCAAGGTGATCGTGGCGATCAACAAGGACCCGGAGGCGCCGATCTTCTCGGTGGCCGACTATGGGCTGGAGGCGGATCTGTTTGCCGCGGTGCCGGAGCTGGTCAAGGCGCTGTAAACGAAATCAGCCGACGAAGCGCACCACTGCGATCGGCGGCAGGTCGCGCGAGACGCAGTGCCAGGCCTCGCCAGCATGCACGCTGGTCCAGAGCCCGCCGGTCGTGGAGCCCATGGCCAGGGTCTGGCCGTCGTTGGCGACGTCCAGCGCGTGGCGGTAGACCAGGTGGTAGGCATGCTGCTGCGGCAGGCCGTCGCCGAACTGCTGGAAGCTGGCGCCGCCGTCGTCGGTGCGGCTGACCACCATCTGGCCGTTGACCGGAATGCGGCAGCTGTCGGCCTGGGCCGGCACGAACCAGGCGCGGCGCGGGTTGTGCGGGTCGCAGGCCACGGCGAAGCCGAAGCCCGTGGGCCGGGCCTGGGGCAGCGCGTCCCAGCGCTCGCCGCCGTCGCTGGATCGGTACAGGCCGCAATGGTGCTGCACCCACAGCACGTCGGGCTGGCTGGCGCACTGGGTCAGGCAATGCGGGTCCTGGATGTTGGGGTCCTCGGCGCGTTCGGGCGGCATGAAGTCGGCCTTCATGCCGGCCGAGGTGGCGCGCCAGCTCGCGCCGCCGTCGCGCGTCTGCCAGACGCCGCCGCAGGAGATGGCCAGCGTCAGGTGGCTTGCGTCCTGCGGGTCGACCAGCACGGTGTGGATGCCGGCATGGTCGTAGCCGCCGCCGAACCATTCGCGGCGGCGCGGGTCTTCCCACAGCGGCTGGTTCAGGGCCCAGCTGGCGCCGCCGTCCTCCGACTTGAACAGGCCGGCCGGCAGGCAGCCGGCCCAGAGCAGGCCGGGCTGGTCTGGGCCGCCCGCGGCCAGGGCCCAGATCAGGTCCACGCTCCAGGGCGTGGCGTCGTCGGCCCAGGGGCCCTGCTCGGGCTTGAGCGGGAAGGCGGGGGTGGCAATCTCCTGCCAGCTCGCGCCCTGGTCCACGCTCTTGCGCAGCTTGACGCCGAAATGGCCTAGGCGCAGCGCGGCGTACCAGGCGCCGTCGCGCGGGTCGACCAGCACCTGGGTGACCGGGTCGCCGGCGAAATGGTGGGCCACGATCTCCCAGCGCAGGCCTTCGCCGTCGATGACGAACAGGCCCTTGCGGCTGCCGACGAGCAGGGTGTGCATGCTTTTCTCCCTTCAGGGCGGGACGGCCCCTCCGACGGCGCCTAGCCGCCGGTCAGGGCCTGGATCACCAGAACCCGGTCGCCCGCGTTCAGGATCTGGTTCAAATGCCGGCGGTCCTGCACCATCTGCTGGTTGACGAAGACCGCCACATGCTGGCGCACCGCGCGCTGGTCGTCGAAGACATAGCTGGCCAACTCGGGCGGCGCCGCGCGCAGCGCCGTCTCGAGCACGGCGCGCAAGGAGCCCGGCGCGACGGACTGGGGCTCGCAGGCCACATGGCGGCGCAGGCTGGGAGCGAATTCGACGGTCACCATCGGGTCTCTTGCGAAGCGCGCGATCGGCAGGACATTCTCGTGCGCGTCGGTGCCAGCGTCAACCCGGCGCAGCGCCATGCGCCTCGAGCAGGCAGGCGTGAAAGGCCTGGGCCGCACGCGGCGGCTCGGGCGAGCGGCGCAGCACGCTGACGAACTGGCAGTGGTAGCGCAGCAGCGCCGGCCGCACGGCCTGCATCTGGCCGCGCTGCTCGAAGGCCTGGGCATAGTGGTCGGGCAGGAAGCCCAGGAAGCGCCCCGAGAGGATCAGGGTGGCGATCGCCTCCTGGTCGAAGCCGGTGGCCTTGCGCGGCAGGCGCGCGCTGTGGCTGAGCTCCATGTTGGGCGAGTGGTAGCCCAGGCCCGCGAAATGGTGGGCGCGCAAGTCCTCCCAGCCCAGGCGGCGGTGGCTGGCGCCGAACAGCGGATGGCCGGACCCGCAGTACAGCAGCATGTCCTCGTCGAACAGCGGGTCGTAGCGCAGGCTTTGCGAGGGCCGGTGCGTGGGGATGATGCCGACCTGGTAGCTGCCGTCGATCACGCCGCGCTCTATGGCCTGGATAGCGGCCACGTGCAGCTGCAGGCTCACGTCGGGCGCCCGGTCCACGAAGCGCGCGATCGCCTCGGCTATGCGGGCGCTGGGATTGCTCGCGGTCTTGTCGAACACCGCCACGTGCAGCTGGCCGCCCATGCGCGAGTGGATGTCGTCGATGCTGCTGCGAAAACCGTCGACCGCGGCGAGCAGGCGCAGCGTCTCGTCGTAGACGCGCTGGCCCTCGGTCGTCAGCGCGAAGCCCGCGCGCCCACGCCGGCACAGCACCAGGCCGAGCCGGGTTTCGAGGTCCTTCACATGGCGGCTCACGGTGGAGGTGCCGATGTTGAGCTCCAGCTCCGCCGCCGACATGCCGCCGCACTCAACCACGCTCTTGAACACCTGCAGCAGGCGCAGGTCCATGTCGCTGAGCTGGCCCAGCACGGCGCGCGAGCGGGGGGCGGGTGTTTTTACTTGCATAAAGTCTCAAGTAAAGATTGATATTCGACTATTCAAGAGATTAACAGAGCTGCGCAGAATCCAGCCGAAACCCCCAAGGAGAAACCCATGAGCTTCGCCGACCTCGAAAGTAACGCTTCCGCCGCGGCCCCCTGCCGACTCGATGCCGCCTGGCTGGACGCCCACTGGATGCCCTACACCGGCAACCGCGACTTCAAGGCCCAGCCGCGCATGATCGTGGAGGCCAGCGGCTGCTACTACACCGACGCCGAGGGCCGCAAGATCTTCGACGGCCTGTCGGGCCTGTGGTGCAGCGGCCTGGGCCATGGCCGGCGCGAGATCGGCGAGGCCGTCAGCCGCCAGGTGGCCAAGCTCGACTACGCGCCGGCCTTCCAGTTCGGCCACCCGCTGTCCTTCGAGCTGGCCAACCGGATCAAGGAGCTCACGCCCGCGGGCCTGGACTATGTGTTCTTCACCGGTTCCGGCTCCGAGGCGGCCGACACCTCGCTCAAGATGGCGCGCGCCTACTGGCGCGCCAGGGGACAGGCCGGCAAGACCCGCTTGATCGGCCGCGAGAAGGGCTACCACGGCGTGAACTTCGGCGGCATCTCGGTGGGCGGCATCGCCGCCAACCGCAAGCTCTACGGCCAGGGCGTGGAGGCCGACCACCTGCCCCACACCCAGCCGCCGCTCGGCTCGTTTCACCGCGGCATGCCGCCCACCGGCGCCGAGCTGGCCGACCGCCTGCTTGACCTGATCGCGCTGCACGACGCCTCGACCATCGCGGCCGTGATCGTCGAGCCTTTCTCGGGCTCGGCCGGCGTCGTGATCCCGCCCCTGGGCTACCTGCAGCGCCTGCGCGAGATCTGCACGGCGCACGACATCCTGCTGATCTTCGACGAGGTGATCACGGGCTTCGGCCGCTGCGGCGCGATGACCGGCGCCGAGGCCTTCGGCGTCACGCCCGACATCATGAACATCGCCAAGCAGGTGACCAACGGCGCACAGCCGCTGGGCGCGGTGGTCGCGAGCAAGGCCATCTACGAGGCCTTCATGGCCGTGGGCGGCCCCGACTACATGCTCGAGTTCCCGCATGGCTACACCTACTCGGCCCACCCGGTGGCCTGCGCGGCCGGCCTGGCCGCGCTCGACATCCTGCAGCAGGAGGACATGCCCGGGCGCGTGCGGGCGCTGGCCCCGCATTTCGAGAATGCCGTGCACAGCCTCAAGGGCAGCAGGCATGTGGCCGACATCCGCAACTACGGCCTGGCGGCCGGCATCACGATCGCCGCGCTGCCGGGCGAGCCGGCGCGCCGGCCCTACGAGATCGCCATGAACTGCTGGAAGAAGGGCTTTTACGTGCGCTACGGCGCCGACACCATCCAGATCGCGCCGCCCTTCGTCGCCGAGCCGGCCGAGATCGACCGCCTGGTCAACGCCCTGGGCGACGCCCTGGCCGAGACCGCCTGAACCCCTGACTGCGAGCACACCCGCCATGCACCAAGACCAGAATGTCACGGCCACCGTCGGCCACCTCATCGCCGGCCAGCGCGTCACTGACAGCGCGCGCACCCAGCCGGTGTTCGACCCGGCCACCGGCCTTTCGCACCGCAGCGTGGCCCTGGCCGGCAAGGCCACGGTGGAGCAGGCCATCGCCTCGGCCCAGGCGGCCTTTCCTGCCTGGCGCGCCACGCCGCCGCTCAAGCGCGCACGCGTCATGAGCCGGCTCAAAGTCCTGCTGGAAGAGCATGCCGACACCATCGCCGCCCTGATCACGGCCGAGCACGGCAAGGTGCTGGCCGACGCCCACGGCGAGCTGCAGCGCGGCATAGAGAACGTCGAATACGCGAGCTACGCGCCCGAGCTGCTCAAGGGCGAGCACAGCCGCAACGTGGGGCCGGGCATAGACTCGTGGAGCGAGTTCCAGCCACTGGGCGTGACGGCCGGCATCACGCCGTTCAACTTCCCCGCCATGGTCCCGCTGTGGATGTGGCCCATGGCCGTGGTCTGCGGCAACAGCTTCGTGCTCAAGCCCTCCGAGCGCGACCCCTCGTCGGCGCTGTTCATCGCCGAGCTGGCCCTGCAGGCCGGCCTGCCGCCCGGCGTGCTCAACGTGGTCAACGGCGACAAGGAGGCGGTGGACACGCTGCTGACCGACCCGCGCGTCAAGGCCGTGAGCTTCGTCGGCTCTACGCCGATCGCCGAGGCCGTCTACGCCACGGGCTGCGCGCACGGCAAGCGCGTGCAGGCCCTGGGCGGCGCCAAGAACCATGCCGTCGTGATGCCCGATGCCGACATCGCCAACGCGGTCAGCGCGATGATGGGCGCGGCCTACGGCTCCTGCGGCGAGCGCTGCATGGCCGTGCCGCTGGTGGTGGCGGTGGGCGAGGCCACGGCCGACGCCATGGTCGCGGGCCTTTCGGCCGAGATCGCGAAGATGAAGGTCGGCCCCGGCACCGACAACGGCAACGACATGGGTCCGCTGGTCACGAAGCCGCATTTCGAGAAGGTCAAGGGCTACGTGGACCAAGGCGTGGCCGAGGGCGCGACGCTGGTGGTCGACGGGCGCAGCATCCGCGTGCCCGGCCACGAGGAAGGCTACTACCTGGGCCCCTGCCTGTTCGACCATGTGCGGCCCGGCATGCGCATCTACCAGGAGGAGATCTTCGGCCCCGTGCTCGGCGTGGTGCGCGTGGCCTCGCTGCAGGAGGCCATGGCGCTGATCGACGCGCACGAGTACGGCAACGGCACCTGCATCTTCACGCGTGACGGCGAGGCTGCGCGCTACTTCAGCGACCACATCGAGGTCGGCATGGTCGGCGTCAACGTGCCGCTGCCGGTGCCCGTGGCCTACCACTCGTTCGGCGGCTGGAAGCGCTCGCTGTTCGGCGACCTGCACGCCTACGGCCCCGACGCGGTGCGCTTCTACACCAAGCGCAAGACCATCACCCAGCGCTGGCCCTCGGCCGGCCTGCGCGAGGGGGCGGTGTTCAGCTTCCCGTCGAGCCGCTGAGTCGCGCGGTCTTAGCGATCCACCGCATCAGGGATTGCCGCGTCGGCTCCGCCTCCTCGCAATGACGGGTTGTCACTTCACCGTCATCGCGAGCCCTGCAAAGGGCGCGGCGATCCATCTCCAACAGATCTAAGCCGCGCGCTTGCCGCCCGCGGCCGCGGGGCGGCGCAGGGTGTCGGCATCGAGGATCAGCCGCCCCTGCAGCCGCCCCTTCATGCGCTTGACGCTGCTGGCGGCGTCGGCCATGTGCTGCGCCATCAGCCGGCGCACCTTTTCCGCATCCCGCGCACGCGCGGCCTGGGTGATCTCGCGGTGGATCGCCGCGTTGGCCTCGCCG
Organism: Comamonadaceae bacterium 2FH; assembly: GCA_005503335.1. Taxonomy (GTDB): domain Bacteria; phylum Pseudomonadota; class Gammaproteobacteria; order Burkholderiales; family Burkholderiaceae_C; genus SCMQ01. The sequence goes on along the minus strand of SCMQ01000016.1, from coordinate 40,165 downwards.
AAGCGCCGGTGCTCGGCCTGCGGCGTGCGGTTGCCGAACACGATGAGCTGGCGAATCATCTCGTTGATCAGCTCGCAGTTGAAGCGCAGGAAGGGATTGGGGTTGGCGGCGGCCAGGATGTCGTGGAAGTTCACGTCCTCGCGCCGCTGGCTCAGCAGGTCCGCGCGGCTGGATGTGGGATCGCAGCAGGCGATGCTGTGCTCCAGCGCCTCGAAGTCGGCCTCCGTCAGATGCGGCACGGCGCCGGCCGCCAGCTCCGGCTCCAGCATCTGGCGCACGGTGTAGATGTGCTCGATCGTCACCTCCTTGAAGAACAGGTAGTTCTGCAGGAACTGCAGCGTGCGATCCAGCGGCACCTCGACGATGGTGCCGCCGCCCGTGGGGCCGGTCGAGATCCTGACCAGGCCCTGCACCTCCAGCGACTTCAACGCCTCCCGGATCGTGCCCTTGCTGACCGCGAACTGCGCCTGCAGTTCGCTCTCGCGCGGCAGGCGATCGCCCGGGCTGAGGTTCTTGTCGGTGATCAGGCGCTTGATCTCCTCGGCCACGAGGTCCGAGCGCTTGAGTTGCTTGATGCCGAGGTTGTCCGGCGTCGTCGTTGCCATGGGTCTAGCTCGCTTCTGGGTCACGTTTGAGGTGCAGTATGCACTGCAAGGGGGCGGCGCTTCGGCGCCTAGGGTTTGCCCCTGGCCTATTTTTCCTATTTATCAGTATAAATAGGAGAAACAGCGTCGCGCTCACCTGGCACGCATCGTGCTGAAAGTGAACGCGTGCAGCAAGACTCCCGCCATCCGGGGGCCGACATGCAGTCCCTTTCGCCATCGTTCATCCACCGGAGTGAATCCATGAAACGTCGTCAGCTTCTCCAACTTTCAGCGCTCGGCGCCATGCCCGGGGCTTTCGGCCTGGCGCGTCCGGCCCTGGCCCAGGCCGCGGGCGGCATACAGTTCGCCTGCCCGGTGCCCATGTCCGGCAGCTTCGCCGCCAACGGCAAGTTCGCCGACATGGGCATGAAGCTCGCGATCGAGCAGTACGGCTCGGTGCTCAAGCGCCAGCTGGCCTACACCGTGCTCGACACCGAGGGCAAGCCGGCGACGGCGGTGCGCAAGGTGCAGGAGGCGTCGCAGCAGCAGGGCGCGCGCTTCTTCGCCGGCGGCATCCTGTCGTCCGAGGCGCTGGCCATTGGCAAGGAGGTGGACAAGGCCGGCGGCGTCTTCATCACCACGGCGGGCGCCGACGAGATCACCGGCAAGGACTGCGGCAACGCCATGTTCCGCTGGTCCGTGCCGACCTTCGGCGCGATCGAGCAGACGGTGCGCCCGCTGATCGAGTCCATGCCCAAAGCCAAGCGCTGGTACACCATCACGCCGCAGTACGTGTTCGGCGACGGCCTGCTGACGGCGGCCAAGGGCATCTTCAAGGAAAAGGGCATCGAGCATGTCGGCAACAGCTACCACTCGCTGACCGAGAAGGAGTTCAGCGGCTACCTCACCAACGCCGCCGCGGCCAAGCCCGATGTGCTGCTGCTGCTGAACTTCGGCGCCCAGTCGTCCGACACGCTGCGCCAGGCGGTCAGCTTCGGCATGAACAGGAACATGACCATCCTGATCGCCTGGGCCTCGGGCCTGGAGCAGTTCGAGTCGCTCGGCGCCGACCTCTGCGACGGCGTCTACTTCGGCGCCCAGTACTGGCACACCGTGGACTCCGAGCTCAACCGCGACCTGGTCAAGCGCGTCAGCGCCAGGTTCAAGGCCAACCCCAACTACAGCCTGGCCGGCTCCTACATCTGCACCAAGCTGCTGCTCGACGGCATCGTCAAGGCGGGCGCGATCGAGCAAAAGGCCGTCATCGCCGCGCTCGAAGGCATGAAGTACGAGGGCCTGACCGGCCTCGAGGAGGTGCGCAAGGCCGACCACCAGGTGCTCAAGAGCTACTACCTGCTCAAGGGCAAGGCCAAGGCACGGATGAAGGGCGCGGACGACTACGTCGACGTGGTGAGCTCGGGCAAGTCCTTCCTGCCGGCCGACAAGACCGGCTGCAAGCTGGCCTGATCCGGGGCGCGGCCTTTGGGCCGTGCGCCAGGGATTCACTTCGTTTCGGGCATCACATGAACATCTACCTGCTTCAGGTCATCAACGGCGTCGGCATAGGGATGTTGTACTTCCTGCTCGCCGTGGGCCTGTCCATCGTCTTCGGGCTGCTGCGCTTCGTCAACTTCGCGCACGGCGCCTTCTACCTGCTCGGCGCCTACTTCTGCTTCCAGATGACGCGCTGGGGCATGAGCTTCTGGCTCGCGCTGGCTGTCGTGCCCCTGGTGGTCGGCGCGCTGGGCTGGCTGGCCGAGAAACTGCTGCTGCGCCATGTCTACGCCAAGGCGCACGAGTTCCACATCCTGGTGACGGTGGGCCTGGCGCTGGCCATCCAGGAGCTCGTGATCCTGCAATGGGGGCCGCTGGGCGACAGCGTTGCCGTGCCCGATCTGCTGCAGGGCGTGGTCATGTGGGGCGGCTTCGTCTATCCCAAGTACCGCCTGTTCGTGATTGCCTTCACCGCGGTGCTGGCGGCGCTGCTGTGGTACGTCCTGGAAGGCACGCGGCTGGGCAGCGCGGTGCGCGCCGGCAGCGAGTCCACCGAAATGGTGTCGCTGCTGGGCACCAACGTGCTGCGCATCTTCAGCCTGGTGTTCGGCCTGGGCGCCGCGACGGCGGCGCTGGCCGGGGTGCTGGCGGCGCCGATTCGCGGCGCCGAGCCCTTCATGGGCATGGAGGCGCTGGGCGTGGCCTTCGTCATCGTGGTGGTGGGTGGCATGGGCAGCTTCGCCGGCGCGCTGGCCGGCGGCCTGCTGATCGGCGTGGTGCAGAGCGTGATGAGCACGCTGTGGCCCGAGGGCGCCCGGCTGATGATCTACGTCGCCATGGCGGCGGTATTGCTGCTGCGCCCGCATGGCCTGCTGGGCAGGAAAGGATGATTCCCATGAAAAAGCACGCCCCCCTGCTGCTGGCACTGGCCGTGGTGCTGGCCATGCCGCTGACCCTGCACTCGGGGTCCCTGGCCAGCGAGGTGCTGATCTTTGCGCTCGCGGCCATGGGCTGCAACCTGCTGCTCGGCTTCACCGGCCTGCTCTCGTTCGGCCAGGGTATCTTCTTCGGCCTGGGCAGCTATACGCTGGCGCTGACCCTCACGCGCTGGCCGCTGCCGATGCCGCTGGCCCTGGTGCTGGCCACGGCGATGGGCGCGCTCGGCGCCGCCGTCGTCGGCTGGGTGGCGATACGCCAGCGCGGCACCTATTTCGTGATGCTGACGCTGGCGTTCGCGCAGATGTTCTATTTCATCGCCTACACCGCCACCGGCCTCACGGGCGGCGACAACGGCCTGCTCGACATCCCGCGGCCCTCGCTCACCGCCTTCGGCCAGACCCTGTGGCCGCTGGTCTCGCCCTGGCAGTACTACGGTTTCGTCGCGGTGCTGTTCCTGGCCGCGTTCTGGCTGTTGCTGCGCGTGTCGCGCTCCATCTTCGGCCGCACGCTGCTCGCGGTGCGCGACAACGAGGAGCGCGCCGGCGCCATCGGCTACGACCTCAAGCTGCTCAAGCTGCAGGCCTTCGTGATCTCCGGCGCCGTGACCGGCCTGGCCGGCGGCCTGCACGCGATGATGACCGGCATCGCGCCGCTGTCCAACGCCGAATACCACACCAGCGAGATGATCCTCGTGATGACCGTGATCGGCGGCACCGGCAACCTGTTCGCCTCGGTGCTGGGCTCGGCCTTCTACCTGCTGCTGGCGGACTGGCTGTCCACCCTGTGGCCGCGCTGGCTGCTGCTGCTCGGCCTGGTGCTGATCGCCGTCAGCCTGGGCATGCAGCGCGGCCTGTGGGGCCTGTGCGAAAAGCTGGGCGCGCTGTTGCCGCGCGGCAGGTCCGCCCCCGTGGCCGGTTCACAAGGAGAGCGTGCATGAACGCGCCTATCTTGCTCGAAGGCATTGCCATCGAAAAACGCTATGACAAGTTCGCGGCGCTCGGAGGCGTAGACCTGAAGGTGCGCGCGAACACCGTGCACTCGGTCATCGGCCCGAACGGCGCCGGCAAGACCACGCTGTTCCACATGCTCACCGGCACCAAGTCGGTCAGCGCGGGGCGCATCCTGTTCGATGGCCACGATGTCACACGTGAGCCGGACCACCGCCGCGTGCGCCGCGGCATGGCCCGCTCGTTCCAGGTGACCAGCCTGTTCCTGAGCCTCACGGTGCGCGAGAACCTGCGTCTCGCGGCGCAGGGCGTGGCGCCGCGCCAGGCCCTGAACTGCTGGCACGCGCCCCTGGGTGCGCGCGCCAGCGCCGACACCGTGGCGCGCGTGCTCGATCGCCTGGGCCTGGCGCGCTTTGCCGACACGCTGGCCGGCGCGCTTTCGCATGGGCAGCAGCGCCGGCTCGAAGTCGGCATGGCGCTGGCGGCGCGCCCCAAGGCCATCTTCCTCGACGAACCGACCTCCGGCATGGGCATCGACGACCTGCAGGAGATGAAGCGGCTGATCGCGGGGCTGCGCGACGAGCACACGGTGGTGCTGATAGAACACAACATGGACATCGTCATGGACATTTCCGACACCGTCACGGTGATGCAGCAGGGGCGGGTGCTGGCCGAAGGCCTGCCGCACGAGATCCGCAGCGACGAACGCGTGCGCGCGGCCTACCTGGGCAACATGATCACGGGAGGCAAGGCGTGATGCTGCAGGTCGACAACCTCCACTGCCACTACGGCAAGAGCCATGTGCTGCAGGGCGTCTCGCTCTGCGTGAACGACGGCGAGCTGGTCACCCTGCTCGGGCGCAACGGCGCGGGCAAGACCACCACGCTCAAGGGCATTGTCGGCTTGCTGCCGCCGACGGCGGGCGAGGTCCGCTTCGCGGGCGAGGCCGTGCAGGGCAGGGCGCCGCACCAGATCGCCGCGCGCGGCATCTGCCTGGTGCCCGAGCACCGCGGCATCTTCAAGCTGCTGACCGTGGAGGAGAACCTGCTGCTGGGCCAGCGCAAGGGCTCGCCCTGGCAGCTGCAGGACATCTACCGCATCTTCCCGCGCCTGAAGGAGCGGCGGCGCAACGGCGGCGGTCAGCTCTCGGGCGGCGAGCAGCAGATGCTGGCGATCGGCCGTGCCCTGATGAATCATCCGCGCCTGCTGATGCTGGACGAACCGGTCGAAGGCCTGGCGCCGGTGATCGTCGAGGAGATCGTGGCCCAGCTCAAGACCATCAAGGCGGCCGGCGTGGCCATCCTGCTGGTCGAGCAGAACCTGGAAGTCTGCACCCAGCTGGCGGACCGACACTACATCATCGAGCAGGGACGCATCGTCCACAGCGCGAGCAACGCGAGCTTCCTCGCCGACGAGGCCGTGAAGGACCGCTACCTCGGCGTCGGCATCGCCTGAATTTCGAAACACAAAGGAACGATGATGAGCAAGGTGGTTGAAGCTTCCGCCGCGGCGCAGGCCAGCCGGCTGCGCGTCGATGGCGCGCGCCTGTGGCAGTCGCTGATGGACCTGGCCCGGATCGGCGCCACGCCCAAGGGCGGCGTGTGCCGGCTGGCGCTGACCGAGCTGGACGGCCAGGGCCGCGACCTGTTCGTGCGCTGGGCCGAGGCGGCGGGCTGCACGGTGCGCGTCGACGCGATCGGCAACATCTTCGCCCGGCGGCCCGGGCGGCGCGAGGACCTGCCCGCCGTGATGACCGGCAGCCATATCGACACCCAGCCGACCGGCGGCAAGTTCGACGGCAACTACGGCGTCATGGCCGGGCTCGAGGTGGTGCGCTGCCTCAACGAGGCCGGCCTCGTGACCGAGGCGCCGATCGAGGTCGCGGTCTGGACCAACGAGGAGGGCTCGCGCTTCGTGCCGGTCATGATGGGCTCGGGCGTGTTTGCCGGCGCCTTCACGCTCGAGCATGCGCTGGCGCAGCGCGATGCCCAGGGTACGAGCGTGGCCGAGGCGCTGGCGGCGATCGGCTATGCCGGGCCGCGCGGCAGCGCGCCGCCGGTGGGCGCGTACTTCGAGGCCCATATCGAGCAGGGGCCGGTGCTCGAGGCGCATGAGCGCGTGATCGGCGTGGTCCAGGCCGCGCTGGGCCAGCGCTGGTACGACGTGGTGGTGCAGGGCATGGAGGCCCATGCCGGGCCCACGCCCATGGCGCTGCGGCGCGACGCGCTGCTGGCCGCGAGCGGGCTGGTGGCCGAGGTGAACCGCATCGCGCAGGCGCGCCCGCCGCACGGGCGCGGCACGGTGGGTTCGCTGGAGGTGTTTCCGAATTCGCGCAACGTGATCCCGGGGCGGGTGCGCCTGAGCGTGGACCTGCGCGCGGCCGACGACGCACAGCTCGGCGAGATGGACGCGGCCCTGCGCGAGGCCGGCGCGCGCATCGCCAGAGAGCGAAACGTGGCCATAGCCATCGAACCGGTGGTGTATTTTCCGCCCCAGCCCTTCGCCCCCGAGCTCGTCGAGGCGGTGCGCGAGGGCGCCGCGGCGCTGGGCCTGAGCACCATGGACCTGGTCAGCGGCGCCGGCCACGACGCGGTCTACCTCGCGCGCGTCGCGCCGGCGGCCATGATCTTCGTGCCCTGCGCCGACGGCATCAGCCACAACGAGATCGAGGATGCCAGGCCCGAGCATCTGGAGGCTGGCTGCAACGTGCTGCTGCAGGCCATGCTGCGCAGCGCGGGAGTCGCCGCATGAGAATCCTGATCGCCCGCCTCAACCACGAGACCAACACCTTCTCGCCCGTGCCCACCCCGCTGGCGGCTTTCGAGCCGGCCTGGGACGAGGCCGCCTACCGCGCGCAAAAGGGCATGCGCACCGCCATGTCCGCCTTCATCGAGCAGGCCGAGCGCCTGGGCGCGACCCTGGTCACGCCGGTGTCGGCCGCGGCCAATCCCAGCGGGCCGGTGCAGGCCCAGGCCTACGACGCGCTGTGCGGGCGCATCGTCGCGGCCGCGCCGGGCTGCGACGCGATCCTGCTCGACCTGCATGGCGCCATGGTCGCGGAGAACAGCGCCGACGGCGAGGGTGAGCTGTTGGCCCGGCTGCGCGCGGCCGCGCCGGGCGTGCCGATCGGCGTGGCGCTGGACCTGCACGCCAACCTCACGCCCAAGATCGTCGAGCATGCCGACGTCATCGTGGGCTTCAAGACCTATCCGCATGTGGACATGTACGAGACCGGCGAGCATGCCGGGCGCCTGCTGCTGGCCATGTTGCAGGGGCAGGGCGGCTGCACGGTGCGCTGGCGCCAGCTGCCGCTGATGAGCCACACGCTGCGCAGCACGACCCTGAACGGGGCCATGCAGCGCGCGGTGGCGGCCGCGCGCGCCGCCGAGCGCGAGGGCCTGGCCGCGGTCTCGGTCTTTGCCGGCTTCGCGCTGGCCGACATCGCCGCACCCTGCGTCAGCGTGGTGGTCACCGGCGCGGCGTCGCCCGAGGGCGCGCGCGCCGCCCAGGCGGCGGCGGACCGCATCGCCGAGCAGATCTGGGCCAGCCGCGGGCAGTTCGTCTACCGCAGCGAGCCGCTGCACGAGTCGCTGGCGCGCGCCCGGCAACTGGCCGAGGGCGCCGAGCGTCCGGTGCTGCTGCTGGACCATGGCGACAACTGCATGTCCGGCGGCACCTGCGACACCATGGACGTGCTGCAGGCCGCCCTGGCCCAGGGGCTGGAGGACATCGCCGTCGGCCCGCTGTGCGACCCGCAGGCCGTGGACGAGCTGGTCCGGGCCGGGCAGGATGCGCGGGTCCGCATCGCCCTGGGCAACAAGGTGCCGCTGGCCAGCCTGGGCATCGCCAGGCAGCCGGTCGTGCTGAGCGGCACCGTGCGCGCGATCAGCGACGGCGAGTACACCGTGAGCGGACCGACCTACACCGGCCAGCGCTGCGGCATGGGGCGCACCGTGCTGTTCGACACCGGGAAGGCACAGATCGTGGTCACCGAGCGCACGCACGAGCCCTGGGACCTCGGCGTGTTCGGCTGCGTGGGCGTGGATCCGCGCGCCCATCGCTTCCTGCTGCTCAAGTCGCGCATGTACTGCCGCCCGGTGTTCGAGCCGCTGGCGGCGGCGCTGGTCGAGTGCGACAGCCCGGGCGTGACGAGCTCGGACTACGCGCTGTTCCCCTTCACCGCCGTGCGGCGCCCCGTGTACCCGCTGGATGCGATCTGAGGCCTAGCTGTCCTGGTAGGCCAGCGGCGCCCGCTTGACGTTGCACAGCAGCTCGTAGGCGATGGTGCCGGCGCGCTGCGCGACCTGGTTGACGTCGACTTGCGGGCCCCATAGCTCCACTTGGCTGCCCAGGCCGGCTTCGGGCAGCTGGCTGAGGTCCACCGTCATCATGTCCATCGAGACCCGCCCCAGGGTGCGCGAGGCCTGGCCGTCCACGGCCAAGGGCGTGCCGGTGGGCGCGCTGCGCGGGTAGCCGTCGGCATAGCCCAGGGCGACCAGGCCCACGCGTGTGGGCTGGTCGGCGACGAAGCTGCCGCCGTAGCCCAGGGCCTCGCCCGGCGCCAGCTGGCGCACGGCAAACACTTCGCTGCTCAGCCGCATGACCGGGCGCAGGCCGTGGCCGCCGCCCAGCGGGTCGGCGCCGTAGAGCAGGATGCCGGGGCGTGCCCAGTCGCCATGCGCCTCGGGCCAGGCCAGCAGGCCGGCCGAATTGCACAGGCTGGTCTCGCCGGCCAGGCCCGCGGTGGCCGCGCCGAAGACCTCGAGCTGGCGGCGCGTGGCCTGGACCTCGGGCTCGTCGGCGCGCGCGAAATGGCTCATCAGCACCGGCGGACGGTCCAGCTTGCCGCTGGCCATGAGGCGCGCATGGGCCTCGCGCAGGGCCTGCGGCGCGAAGCCCGCGCGGTGCATGCCCGAGTCGAGCTTGAGCCAGACGCGCAGGCTGGCTGGCGGCGCCTCGCTGAGCTCGATCATGCGGATCTGCTCGGCGTGGTGCACCACGGTCCAGAGCCCGTGCCGGTGCACGGCCTCGAAATCGCGAGCGGCGAACACGCCCTCGAGCAGCAGGATGGGGGCGCGGATGCCGGCCTCGCGCAGCGCCAGCGCCTCCTCGAGGAAGGCGACCGCGAAGCCGTCGGCCAGCGGCGCCAGCGCCTGGGCACAGCGCACTGCGCCGTGGCCGTAGGCGTTGGCCTTGAGCACGGCCAGGGCCCGCCCGCCATGCCGCTGGTGCGCCAGGCGGTAGTTGTGACGCAGGGCCGCCAGGTCGATCAGTGCGCGCGCGGGACGGCTCATGCGGCCGCCCCTGCGGGGCGCCGGCCCGCAGGCGCGGCGCCGCCCTTGCCTGCATAGCGAGCCAGCGACAGGCCCGCGGTGCTGATGTCGGGGCGCCGGCCGGTCACCAGGTCGGCCACCAGCTTGCCGCTGCCGCAGGCCATGGTCCAGCCCAGGGTGCCGTGGCCGGTGTTGAGGAACAGGTTGTCGTAGGCCGTGCCGCCGACGATGGGCGTGCCGTCGGGCGTCATGGGGCGCAGGCCGGTCCAGAACTCGCCGCGCGCGAGGTCGCCGCCCGGGAACAGCTCGCTCACCACCTTCTCCAGCGTGGCGCGCCGGCGCGGGTCCAGGCGCAGGTCGAAGCCGCCGAGCTCGGCCATGCCACCGACGCGGATGCGGTCGTCGAAGCGCGTCACCGCCACCTTGTAGGTCTCGTCCAGCACGGTGGACTGCGGCGCCGCTTCCGCATCGAGCAGGGGCAGGGTCAGCGAATAGCCCTTGACCGGGTAGACCGGCAGGTCCAGGCCCAGCGGCGCCAGCATCTCGCGCGAGTAGCTGCCGAAGGCCAGCACGTAGCGGTCGGCCGTCAGCACCTCGCCATCGGCCCCGCTCAGGCGCACGCCCGTGATGCGGCCGCCCTGCGTGAGCAGCTGCGCCACGCTTTGGTCGAAGCGCAAGTCCGCGCCCAGGCCGCGGGCCAGGCCGGACAGGGCCTCGCTGAACAAATGGCAGTCGCCGGTCTCGTCGTTGGGCAGGTGCAGGCCGCCGGCCAGACTGTCCAGCCTGCGGGCCAGTCCAGGCTCCACCTGGGGCAGGGCCTCGCGCTCGAGCAGGGCATAGGGCACGCCGCATTCGTCGAGCACCGCCATGTCGCGCCGCGCGGCCTCGAGCTGGGACGGGCTGCGAAACAGCTGCAGCGTGCCCTGGCTGCGCTGCTCGTACTGTATGCCGGTGTCGGCGCGCAGCTGGCGCAGGCAGTCGCGGCTGTATTCGGCGATGCGCATCATGCGCTCCTTGTTCTGCGCGTAGCGCTGCGGCGTGCAGTTGCGCAGCATCGCGGCCATCCAGCGCAGCTGGAACAGGCTGCCGTCCGGGCGGATCGCCAGCGGCGCATGCTGCTGGAACAGCCATTTGAGCGCCTTGAGCGGGATGCCGGGCGCGGCCCAGGGCGTGGAGTAGCCCGGCGAGACCTGGCCGGCATTGGCGAAGCTGGTCTCCTGCGCCGGGCCGCTTTGCCGGTCCAGCAGCGTCACCTGGGCGCCGGAGCGCGCGAGGTAGTAGGCGGTGCTGGTGCCGATGACGCCTCCGCCCAGGACAATGACTTTCATGGTCAATCTCACTCAGTTCGACGATATAGGCAAGTTTATTGACTTGATTGCAGTAAAAATCACTGAAATAAATTGATATTAAAGCTGATTCGGCTAAAAATCTTTGGTAAATCTGCCGCCTGGAAGTGAAATGACCGAACTCGACCGGATCGACCGCAAAATCCTCGACATCCTGCAGCGCCAGGGCCGCATCTCGATGACCGAGCTGGCCGAGCAGATCGGCCTGTCGACCTCGCCCTGCTCGGAGCGCGTCAAGCGCATGGAGCGCGAGGGCGTGATCAGCGGCTACTACGCCCGCGTGGACCCGCGCGCCCTGGGCAAGACCCTGCTGGTGTTCGTGGAGATCACGCTGTCGTCCAAGTCGGGCGAGGTGTTCGACAAGGTGCGCAAGGAGCTGCTGCACGTGCCCGAGGTCATGGAGTGCCACCTGGTCTCGGGCAGCTTCGACTACCTGGTCAAGGCGCGCCTGAGCGCGATGAGCGAGTACCGGGACCTCTTGGGCAGCATACTCAGGAAGATCCCCGTCACGGCCCAGTCGCACAGCTATGTGGTGATGGAGGAGGTCAAGGAAAGCCTGTTCCTGCCGGTCAACCCCGTCGCCGCATGAGATGCGCTCGATGAGAGGCGCTCGATTGCACGGCATCTGCCAAGGGTCTATGCTTGAACCCTGGCCCGACGGGCGCATGGCTTACAAGGCAGGAGGTGTGTGATGTACAAGCGCATTTTGTTGGCTTACGACGGCTCCGAATCAGGTCAGAAGGCCTTGCTCGATTGTCATGACCTGGCGCAATGGGGGCATTCCGAGCTGTTCCTGCTGGCCGTGATGCCGCTGGCACTGACGGCGCTGGGTCCCGAGGGCAGCTTCTACGACGAGAGCATGCAGGAGCGCGAGCGCGCGCGCTACCAGTCCATCCTCGACGTGGGCCTGCGCCGGCTGGCCGATTCCGGGCTGGCGGCGCGTGGCGAGGTGGTGGTCGGCGACGCGGTCGACGAGATCGTGCGCTACGCCCGCAGCATCGAGTCCGACCTGATCGTGGTCGGCCACAAGCATCTGGACGGCTGGGCGGCGCGCTGGTGGCGGGGGTCGGTCTCCAAGGCGCTGATCGAGCATTCGCCCTGCAACGTGCTGGTGGTGATCACGCGCTGAGGTGGTCTGGTCTTGGCTGGCAACTCGGTTCATTAGGGCGTAGGCCTTGGGCGGCGGTTCTGCCTCTGTCTGGCTGCGGCCGCGGCGCATCGCCGTGGTGCTGGGGCTTGGCGTGGCGGGCCTGCTCGCGGCGGGCGTGGCCTGGGAGTGGCACAGCTCCACGCTGCAGGCCAAGCTGCTGTCGGCCTGGGCGGGCGAGCTGAGCTTCGACTTGCGGGAGGGGCCTGCCAGCGGCAACCGTTACCCGCAGGCCGGCCCCTTCGACCTGCGCATGGGCTACACGCGCATTCCGCAGTTCGCCCTGCGCCTGAGCGAGCGCGACTACCAGGTGGCCGAGCAGGCCCAGCAGTCGGCCGCCATGATCCGCTACGGCGAGCGCGGCTTCTTTCCCCCCTACCACGAGAAGACCCAGACCGGTCTGGTGGTGCGCGACTGCCGCGCGGCACCGCTGTTCAGCACCCAGTTCCCGCTACGGGCCTATCCGGGCTACGAGGACATACCGCCCCTGCTGGCCGAGACGCTGGCCTTCATCGAGAACCGCGAGTTGCTGACGGCCACTGCGCCGCGCCACAACCCGGCGCTGGAATGGCCGCGCCTGGGACGCGCGCTGCTGGATCAGGCGATCTCGATGATCGACCGCGACCACCCGGCCGCCGGCGGCAGCACCCTGGCCACCCAGCTGGAGAAGTTCCGCCACTCGCCCGAGGGGCGCACCGCCTCGGTGGGCGAGAAATACCGGCAGCTGGTCTCGGCCTCGGTGCGCGCCTACCTGGACGGCGAGTACACCGAGCCGGCGCGCCGGCGCATCCTGCTCAACTACCTCAACAGCCTGCCGCTGGGCGCGCAGCGCGGCCACGGCGAGGTCATCGGCATCCTGGACGGCCTGCGGGCCTGGTACGGCACCGACGCCGTGGGCGCGAACGAGCTGCTGCGCGCCTCGGCCAACGGCGGCCCGCAGCAGGCCGAGCAGGCGCGCGTCTACCGCCAGGTGGTCAGCCTGCTGATCGCCCAGCGCCGGCCCTCGTACTACCTGGGCGCGGGCCAGGGCCAGCTGGCCGCGGCGACCGACAGCTACCTGCGCCTGCTGGCCGAGGCCGGGGTGATCGCTGCGCCGCTGCGCGACGCGGCCCTGCAGGCCCGGCTGAGCGTGCGCGAGTCCTATGTCGCCGGCGCGGCGGGCACCGAGGTCAACGACCTCAAGGCGGCCACCCTGGCGCGGGTCCAGCTCGCCGCGCTGCTGGACACCTCTCGCCTGTACGACCTGGACCACCTGGACCTGGCCGTCGACAGCACCATAGACGGGGCGCTGCAGAAGGCCGTCACCGAGACCTTGCGCGGCCTGCGCGACCCCGAGCGGGCGCGCGAGGCCGGGTTGATCGGCTTTCAGCTGCTCGAGCGCGGCGACCCGTCGCAGCTGGTCTACAGCTTCACGCTCTACGAGCGCGGCGAAGGCGTCAACCGCGTGCGCGTGCAGACCGACAACCAGGACCAGCCGTTCGACATCAACACCGGCGCCAAGCTGGAGCTGGGCTCGACCGCCAAGCTGCGCGCGCTGACCAGCTACCTGGAGACCGTGGCCGCGCTGCACGCGCAGCTCAGCCCGCTGGACCGCCAGGCGCTGCGGGCGCGCGAGGTGGCGCAGCGCGACCGCCTGACGCGCTGGGCGGTCGACCATCTGCTGGCGGCGCGCGACCGCAGCCTTCCGGCCATGCTGCAGGCTGCCATGGAGCGGCGCTACTCGGCCAGTCCCCACGAGAGCTTCTTCACCGGCGGCGGCGTCCACAGCTTCAGCAACTTCGACCGGCGCGACGACGGCCGCATCATGACGGTGGCCGAAGCCTTCCGCGGCTCGGTGAACCTGGTGTTCATCCGGCTCATGCGCGACATCGTCCAGCACCACATGTACCGCGGGCCGCGGGCGGCCGAGCAGATCCTCAAGGACCCCGGGCACCCGGAGCGCGTGCAGCTGCTGGGGCGCTTCGCCGACCGGGAGGGCAGCCGCTTCCTGCGCGGCTTCCTGGCCAAGTACCAGGGCCATGCGCCGCAGCAGATGCTGGAGCAGCTGGTGAAAGGCCTGGCCAAGCCCACGCCGGTGCGGCTGGCCGTGGTCTACCGATCCTGGGCGCCCGAGGCCCCGTTCGAGGCCTTCAGCGCCTTCATGCGCGAGCACCTGCCCGCGGACCTGCCGCGTGGCGGCGAGGACGAGCTGCGCCAGCTCTACGAGCGCTACGCGCCGGGGCGCTTCTCGCTGTCCGACCGCGGCTACCTGGCGCGCGTGCACCCGCTGGAGCTGTGGCTGCTGGGCCACCTGCGCCAGCATCCGCTGGCGACGCAGTCGCAGGTCATCGCGGCCAGCGCCGAGCAGCGCCAGGAGGTCTATGGCTGGCTGCTGCGCTCGCGCTTCAAGCAGGCGCAGGACTCGCGCATCGTGCAGCTGATCGAGGCCGATGCCTTCGCCGAAATCCACCGCAGCTGGCAGCGCCTGGGCTTTCCCTTCGACAGCCTGGTGCCGTCCTACGCGACCGCCATAGGCAGCTCGGGCGACCGGCCCGCGGCGCTGGCCGAGCTGGTCGGCATCATCGTCAACGACGGCGTGCGCCAGCCGGCGGTGCAGCTCGAGACCCTGCATTTCGCGGCCGACACGCCTTACGAGACCCTGCTGCGCCGCCGGCCCGGCGAAGGCGAGCGCGTGCTGGCGCCCGAGGTCACGCAGACGCTGCGGCGCGCGATGATGGACGTGGTCGAGCAGGGCACGGCGCGCCGCCTGCGCGGCGTGCTGCTCGGGCCGGATGGGAGGCCGCTGGTGGTCGGCGGCAAGACCGGCACCGGGGACAACCGCCTGCAGGCCTATGGCCCGCGCGGCGTGCTGATCGGCTCGCGCGTGGTCAACCGCACGGCCACCTTCGTGTTCTTCATCGGCGACCGCCACTTCGGCATCCTGACGGCCTATGTGCCGGGACTGGCCGCGGAAGGCTACCGCTTCACCAGCGCCTTGCCGGTGACCATCGTCAAGGCCCTGGCACCGTTGCTGACGCCGGCCCTGGCGCCGGCGGCCGAGGCCGGTTGCGCCGCTGCGCGCCGGGTGGCGATGCCGCAGCTGGAACGCGAGGCGCGCCAGGAGGCCGCGCGCTGAGCCAGGGCCGGGCCGCTATCATGCGCACAGCCCGGAACCCGCCATGCTCTACCAAATCATTTCCTTCCTGCTGGACATCGCCACCGGCCTGCTCGGCGGGGCCTGCCTGCTGCGGCTGTACATGCAGCACCAGCGCCTGCCCTTCGGCAACCCGGTGGGCCGCTTCGTGTTCGCGCTGACCGACTGGCTGGTGCTGCCGCTGCGCCGCGTGGTGCCCGCGATTGGCCCCTGGGACACGGCCAGCCTGCTCGGCGCCTACCTGCTCAAGCTCGTGCATTTCGGACTGCTGATGCTGATGGTAGGGGGTGCGGGGCAGGTCTCGCTGCTGCCGCTGCTGGCCCTGCTGGGCCTGGTCCAGCTCGTGATCTCGGCGCTGACGGGGCTGCTGATCGTCTACGTGATCCTGTCCTGGGTGCAGGCCGGCTCGGCTATCGCCTACCTGGTCGAGCGCCTGTGCGTCCCGCTGCTCAAGCCGCTGCGGCGCCTGATCCCGCTGGTCGGGGGCATAGACCTGTCGCCGCTGGCCTTGCTGGTGCTGCTGCAGATCGCGGCCATGGTGCTGGCCTCGCTGGCGCCTGCCTTCTGGCGCTGAGGGCGTCGCGGGTCGGCGCGAAAGCAAAACGCCCGGCAGCGCCGGGCGTCGAGGGGCAGGCCGGTCGCCGCCTCAGCGCGCTTCGGCGACACGCTGCTTGATATGGGCCAGCGCCTCTTCCACCTGGTCGATCAGGACCAGGCAGAGGTCGCCCGGCGCCAGGCGCTCGAGCGCGCGGTCTATGGCCAGGAGCTCGCCACGGATTTCCTCGGCGTGGCGCGTGCGGCTGGCGCCCGCCAGGCCCTCGCGCAGCAGGGTCAGCACCTCGCCGTCCTCGCGGCCGCGTTGGCAGGCGTCCTCGTAGAGCAGCACCTCGTCGAAGGCGTGGCCCAGGATGCGGGTCTGCTCGCGGATGTCCTCGTCGCGCCGGTCGCCCGCGCCGCTGATCACCGCCATGCGCTTGCCGGCAGTCATGTTCTCCACGGCATTGACCAGCGCCTGGATCGCGTCGGGGTTGTGGCCGTAATCGGCGATCAGCGTGGCGCCGCGGTAGTCGAACAGGTTGAAGCGGCCCGGCACGCCCTGCACGTCGCTGATGAACGTGGCCAGGCCCTGGCGGATCGCGTCCCAGGGCACGCCGACGGCCCAGGCCGCGGCCACCGAGGCCATGACGTTCTCGACCTGGAAGCCGATCTGGCCCTGGCGCGTGAGCGGCACCTGGGCCAGCGGCAGGCGCATCTGGAAGCGGCCTGCCATGGCCACGATGTCGCCCTGGTCGACGAACAGCACGCGCTTGCCCTGGGCGCGGTGCGTGGCCAGCACCGGGTGGTGTCCGTCCTGGGCGAAGAAGGTGACGGCGCCGGGGCAGTGGGCCGCCATGGCCGCCACGGCCGGGTCGGCGGCGTTGAGCACGGCCATGCCGCTCTTCGCCACGTTGAGCACGATCACGCGCTTGAGCACCGACAGGTCCTCCAGCGTGGTGATGTAGTTCAGGCCCAGGTGGTCGCCGGCGCCGAGGTTGGTCACGATGGCGACCTGACAGCGGTCGAAGGCCAGGCCCTCGCGCAGCAGGCCGCCGCGCGCGGTCTCGAACACGGCAGCGTCGACCTCGGGGTGCATCAGCACGTTGCGCGCGCTGCGCGGGCCGCTGCAGTCGCCGCTGTCGGTCTGGCGGCCGTTGACGTAGACGCCGTCGGTGTTGGTCATGCCCACGCGCAGGCCCTGGGCCTTGAGCAGGTGCGCGGTCAGGCGCACCGTGGTGGTCTTGCCGTTGGTGCCGGTCACGGCGATCACCGGGATGCGCCCGTCGTCCTGGTCCGGGTACATGTGGGCGATGACGGCTTCGCCGACTGCGCGTCCCTTGCCGTAGGAGGGGCTGAGGTGCATGCGCAGCCCAGGCGCGGCGTTGACTTCCACGATGCCGCCGTTCTGCTCCTCTAGCGGCTGGATCACGTTCTCGCAGACCACGTCCACGCCGCAGATGTCTAGGCCGACCATCTGCGCGGCGGCGATGGCGCGCGCCGCCACGTCGGCATGCACGTCGTCCGTCACGTCGGTGGCGGTGCCGCCGGTGGACAGGTTGGCATTGTTGCGCAGCACCACGCGCCGCCCCTTCTCGGGCACCGAGTCGGGCTCCAGGCCCTGGACGGCCAGGCGCGCCACCGCGATGTCGTCGAAGCGGATGCGGGTCAGCGAGGTCGAGTGGCCGTCGCCGCGCCGCGGGTCGGCGTTCACCGCGTCGACCAGCTGGCGCACGCTGTGCACGCCGTCGCCTATCACCAGCGGCGGCTCGCGCCGCGCCGCGGCGACCAGGCGGTCGCCGACCACCAGCAGGCGGAAGTCATGGCCGGGCAGGTATTTCTCGACCATCACGTCGCCGTAATGTGCGGCGGCGCGGTAGGCGATCTCGAAATGCTCGCGGCTCGCGATGTTGACCGTCACGCCCTTGCCCTGGTTGCCGTCCTGGGGCTTGACGACCACCGGCAGGCCGAGCTCGCAGGCCGTGGCCCAGGCATGCTCGAGGCCGCCCACCGGCCGGCCCTGCGGCACCGGCACACCGGCGGCGTGCAGCAGCTTCTTGGTCAGGTCCTTGTCCTGCGCGATCGATTCGGCGATGGCGCTGGTGCTGTCGGTCTCGGCAGCCTGGATGCGGCGCTGCTTGGCGCCCCAGCCGAACTGCACCAGGCTGCCGTCGGTCAGGCGCCGGTAGGGGATGCCGCGCGCCACGGCCGCGTCGACGATGGAGCCGGTGGAGGGGCCCAGGCGCACGTCCTCGTCGAGCTCGCGCAGCTGGGCCAGCGCGCCGGCCAGGTCGAAGCCGGCCTGGCTGGCGGCGGCCTGGCACAGCTGCTGGGCGAGCTCCAGCGCCAGGCGGCCCACGGACTCCTCGGTGTACTCGACCACCACCTGGAACACGGCCGGGTCGGGCGTGGGCGTGGTGCGGCTGAAGGTGACCGGGCAGCCGGCCTGGGCCTGCAGGCTCAGCGTGACCCGCTCCAGGGCCTGGGCCAGCGAGACCGGCAGGCCGGGGCGTCTGGGATTGAGCTCGCCAACGTCGGGAAACAGGCGGCGCAGCTGATGCTCGAACTGCGGCGTCTGATGGATGTCGCGCTCGGTCTCCGAGCAGCTGACGATGGCTTCGATGGCGGTGTGGCGGCTCCACAGGTTGGGGCCGCGCAGCGCGCGTATGCGTGAGACTTCCATGAACCAGTGTTCCCGTGTCGTTCAGTGCACAGCCGGGTCCTGCCCGTAGCTCTTGAGCCCGGCCCGGATCAGGTCGGGGGCGATGTCCAGGGCCCAGGCGGCGCCCACGGCGGCCAGCAGCTCGCCGGGCTTGACGCCCAGGCTGCCGGTCAGCCGCGACAGGGCCGGCATGGTGAGGTCCAGCACCCGCGTTTCCTGCTCGCCGCTGGCCAGTACCAGGGCCGTGCCGCGCAGGAACAGCACCCGCCCGCCGCCGGCGCGGTGCGCGGCCAAGGCCGGCGCGGTCTCGCTCTGGGCATAGAAGATCACCTGGCCGTCGCTGTAGCCGGCCAGCTCGGCCACCGCCGGGTCCTCGGCGTTGAGCACGGCGGCGCCTTCGGACAGCACCACGTCGACCTGGGTGCGCACGATGTTGGGCATCTGCCCGTCCTCGTGGATGTAGAACTCCTCCAGGCCGGCGGCGCCTGGCATGCCGGTGACCACGCCGACCTGGCAGCGGTCGTAGGGCAGACCCTCGGCCAGGATGTGGCGCGCCGAGCTCTCGACCACGGCGGCCTGCACCGCGCGGTTGATCAGCAGGCGCTGGCCCTTTTCCCAGCCCAGGGCGCTGCCGCGCTCGAGCCGGCGCTGGTCCAGGAACAGGCCGTCGGCGCAGGCCAGGCCGGTGTGGCGGCCGCTCAGGTGCAGCAGCCAGGCCACCAGCTTGGCGACCATGGTGGTCTCCTCGCCGCCGACCAGGCCCACGATGGGGATGCGTCCGGTGTCGTCCGCCGCGAACAGGTGGTCGACGATGGCCTGGCCCACCGGACGCGGCTGGCCGCTGGCGGGCTTGAGGTGCATCAGCAGGCCGGGGCCGGCATTGACCTCGACGATGGCGCCGCCCTGTTCCTGCAGCGGGCGCGAGATGTCGCGCGCCACCAGGTCCACGCCGGCGATGTCCAGCCCCACCACCTTGGCCGCCAGCGCCACCTGGGCGGCGACCTCGGGGTGGACCAGGTCGGTCACGTCGTTGACCATGTTGCCGTTGCGCATCACCGTGACGACCCGGCCCGCGGCCGGCACGCTGTCGGCGTTCAGGCCCTGGCGCTGCAGCTCCAGCGTCGCCGTGTGATGCTCATTGAGGCGGATGGTGTCCAGCGGGTAGTCCTCCTCCTCGCCGCGCCGCGGGTCGGAGTTGATCTGGCTCTCGACCAGCTCGGCCACCGTGGAGCGGCCGTCGCCGCAGATGGTGGCGGTCTCGCCGCGCGTGGCCGCGACCATGCGGCCGCCGACCACCAGCAGGCGGTGCTCCTCGCCCGGGATGTAGCGCTCGACGATGACCTCGCTGCCCTCTTCGTCGGCCACGCGGAAGGCCGCCTCGACCTCGGCGCTGGTGTTCAGGTCCAGCGAGACGCCGCGCCCGTGGTTGGCGTCGCTGGGCTTGACCGCCACCGGCAGGCCGATGTCCTGCGCCGCCTCCCAGGCCTCCTGCGGGTTGGCCACCGTGCGGCCCTCGGGCACCGGCACGCCGCAGGTGGAGAGCAGGCGCTTGGTGAGGTCCTTGTCGCGCGAGATGCCCTCGGCGATGGCGCTGGTGCGGTCGGTCTCGGCGGTCCAGATGCGGCGCTGGCTGGCGCCATGGCCGAGCTGGACCAGGTTGCCCTCGTTCAGGCGGATCGCGGGGATGCTGCGCTCGGCCGCCGCGTCGACCATGCAGGCCGTGCTGGGCCCCAGGCACAGGCTGTCCACCATCTGCTTGAGCTGGCCCAGGGTGGCGGCCAGGTCGTAGGGGCGTTCCTCGATCGCGGCCATCACCAGGTCGCGCGCGGCCTCCATGGCGACGCGGCCCACGGCCTCGTGGCGGGTGCGGATGACCACCTTGTAGACGCCGGGCAGATGGGTCTGGCGCGCCTTGCCGAAGCCGGTCTGCATGCCGGCCAGGGTCTGCAGCTCCAGCGCCACATGCTCCATGATGTGGCCGGGCCAGGTGCCCTCGCGCAGGCGCAGCAGGAAGCCGCCGCGCTCGCCGACGCCGCAACGGTGTTCGACCAGGCCGGGCAGCCAGGCCGTGAGCCGCTCGTAGAAGCCGGGCAGGGTGTTGGAGGGGCTGTGCTCCAGTTCGCCGATGTCGACCCAGGCCTCGATCACGGGGCGGTAGGTCCAGATGTTGGGTCCGCGCAGGTGGGTCATGCGCAGGAATTCGATATGTCTGTGGCTCATGTTCAATCGCGAACGCTGGGCATCCGCGCCTGTGCGGCGGCAGTGCGGCGATACAATGCGGGCGCAGGCGACGCGCCGGTCTCAAGTGATACAAGTTGGCGCATCATGCGCTTCCCGGCTGCATATTGTCGACTTTCTTCCTGCCGCCATCCGTTTTCTGGCTCCGGCTAACTTCCAACATGACATCGAGTCTCCCATCGGCTGCAGTTCGCAACGGTCTCCCCGTTGCATGGCAGGCCGAGGTTGTCCCGCAACTTCAAACCATAGAGAACGTTTCTGGCTGGTTGGAAGTTGACCTGGACGCGCAGCTGCGCTACTCGCCCGGGCTCGTTATTGTGACGGAGCAGCGCTTGGTGGCACGGGCGCCGGGCGAAAAAAACTGGCAAACCTGGGACTTCAGGCCCGGCCTGAGCCTGCAGCACCACGACCACGCGGGCGTGGGTACGCTGGAGCTGCACGACGAGGGCGGGCGCCTGGCCTGCTGGCGCTACACCCTGGGACACAACCCGGCCGCGCTGCGTCTGATCGCGCTGTTCGAGGCCGGGCTGCAGGCGCGGCTGCAGGGCCGGGCGCCGGAGGCGGCCGAGGCCGAGCCGGCGGGGCCAGACCAGGACGAGAGCCACGCAGGCGACAGCGGGGCGCCGCCCTCGACCTGGACCCTGCTGCGCCTGTGGCGCTTCGCCAAGCCCTACCAGGGCCAGCTGCTGGCGGGCTTCCTGCTCACGCTGGCCTCGACCGCCGCCACGCTGGTGCCGCCCTACCTGACCATGCCGCTGATGGACGAGGTGCTGATTCCGTTCCAGAACGGCGTCAAGATCGATCCCCGGGTGGTGGCGCTGTACCTGGCCGGCCTGCTGGGCTCGGCCCTGCTGGCCTGGGGCCTGGGCTGGATCAAGACCTACATCCTGGCCCTGGTGTCCGAGCGCATAGGCGCCGACCTGCGCACCAACACCTACGAGCACCTGCTCAAGCTCTCGCTAGAGTATTTCGGCGGCCGCCGCACCGGCGACCTGATGGCGCGCATAGGCAGCGAGACCGACCGCATCAACGTCTTCCTTTCGCTGCACCTGCTGGACTTCGCCACCGACGTGCTGATGATCGTGATGACGGCGGCCATCCTGTTCACCATCAACCCGACCCTGGCGCTGGTGACGCTGCTGCCGCTGCCGGTGATCGGCTGGCTGATCCACGTGGTGCGCGACCGGCTGCGCACCGGCTTCGAGAAGATAGACCGGGTCTGGTCCGAGGTCACCAACGTGCTGGCCGACACCATTCCCGGCATCCGCGTGGTCAAGGCCTTCGCCCAGGAGGAGCGCGAGGCCGGGCGCTTCCGCGAGGCCAACCGCCACAACCTGGCCGTGAACGACCGGCTCAACCGCGTCTGGTCGCTGTTCTCGCCCACCGTGACGCTGCTGACCGAGTTCGGCCTGCTGGTGGTCTGGGCCTGCGGCATCTGGCTGGTCAGCCGGCACGAGGTCACGGTCGGCGTGCTCACGGCCTTCCTGGCCTACATCGGCCGCTTCTACACCCGGCTCGACTCCATGAGCCGCATCGTCTCGGTGACGCAGAAGGCGGCCTCGGGCGCCAAGCGCATCTTCGAGATCCTGGACCATGTCTCCAGCGTGCCCGAGCCGGTGCGGCCGGTCGCGCTGCCCGAGGTGCAGGGCCGCATCGAGCTGCGCGGCGCCCATTTCCGCTACGGCAACCGGGCCGTGATCCGCGGCCTGGACTTGAGCATAGAGCCGGGCCAGATGATCGGCCTGGTCGGCCACAGCGGCTCGGGCAAGAGCACCCTGGTCAACCTGATCTGCCGCTTCTACGACCTGTCGGACGGCAGCATCGAGCTCGACGGCGTCGACATCCGCCAGCTGCGCGTGGCCGACTACCGGCGCCAGATCGGCCTGGTGCTGCAGGAGCCCTTCCTGTTCTTCGGCACCATCGCCGAGAACATCGCCTACGGCAAGCCCGACGCGACGCGCGAGGAGATCGTGGCGGCGGCGCGCGCGGCCCATGCGCACGAGTTCATCCTGCGCCTGCCCCAGGGCTACGACTCGCTGGTCGGCGAGCGCGGCCAGGGCCTGTCGGGCGGCGAGCGCCAGCGCATCTCGATCGCGCGCGCCCTGCTGATCAACCCGCGCATCCTGATCCTCGACGAGGCCACGGCCTCGGTCGACACCGAGACCGAGAAGGAAATCCAGAAGGCGCTGGACAACCTGGTCCAGGGCCGCACCACGATCGCCATCGCCCACCGCCTGTCCACATTGCGCAAGGCCGACCGCCTGGTGGTGATGGACAAGGGCCAGATCGTCGAGGAGGGCAGCCACGACGAGCTGATCGCGCGCCAGGGCGCCTACTGGCGCCTCTACGAGGCCCAGGCGCGCCAGGCCGAGGCCGACCGCGCCATCCTGCGCGACGACGACGAAGGGGAGGACGCATGAGCGCTGTGCCGCAGACCCAGGCGGGCCAGCCCGCGTTCAGCCTGCAGCGCGACGGCCGGGGCCGCCTGGTGTTCATAGGCGCCGACGGCCAGGCCCATGCGGGCGCCGTGGTGGTGCGCGCCTTTCCGGTCGCCGCGCCGGGCGAGGGCGTGGCCGTCCTCGACGCCGAGGGCCACGAGCTGGCCTGGGTTGCGCGCCTGGACCAGCTGGGCGGCGCCCTGCGCGAGATGCTGGAGGACGCGCTGGCCCAGCGCGAGTTCCTGCCGGTGATCCGCCGCCTCAAGCGCGTCAGCAGCTTCGCCACGCCCAGCACCTGGGAGGTCGAGACCGACCGCGGCGACACGGCCTTCGTGCTCAAGGGCGAGGAGGACATCCGGCGCCTGGCACCGGGGGTGCTGCTGGTGGCCGACAGCCACGGCGTGCAGTTCCTGATCCGCGACCTGTCCTCCATGGACCGCCACAGCCGCAGGCTGCTCGACCGGTTTCTCTGAGCGTCGCGGCCTCGGGGCCAGAGGCGCGCGCGCCCACCACCGAAGGGCCAGTATGTGCTAACTTGAGCACTGCGCGGTCGAGTTTTCCATCCCCACGGAGGGCCTATGAAAGCGAAACAACGTCGGGCCTTGTGCCTGAGCATGCTGGCCGGCTTGCTGTGCCTCTGGTCGCCGGTCGCCGCAGCCCAGGAATCCACCGCCATTCCCCCGTCCAACGCGCTCGACAGGATCATTGCCGCGGGCGTGGTCAGGATCGCCGTGCCCCGTGACCTGCCGCCGTTCGGTTCCCTCGATGCCAAGGGCGAGCCGCAGGGCTACGACGTCGATGTGGCCCGTCTCATCGCCCAGGACCTGGGGGTGAGGCTGAGGCTGGTTCCCATGACCAGCGTCGACCGCATTCCCAAGCTGATGAGCGGCAGCGTGGATCTGGTCGTCGCCAACCTGGGGGTGGACCCCGAGCGCGCCAAGGCGATTGCCTTCTCCTCGCCCTATGCGCCGTTCTTCTCCGGCGTGTTCGGCGCGCCCGGGCTTGCCGTCAAAGGCCCGGCCGATCTGGCGGGCAGGAAGGTCGCCGTGACGCGCGACACACTGGAAGACCGCGAGCTCGCGAGGATCGCCCCGCGGGGCGTCGAGATCCTGCGCTTCGACGACAACCAGGCGACCCTCTCGGCCTTCCAGTCGGGCCAGGCCGAGCTCGTCGTGACGGGCAGCGCCGTGGTCGCGGCCATGGCCCGCGGCCAGGGCCGCAGGATCGAAACCAAGTTCATCCTCAGGGAGTCTCCGGCCAGCATAGGCGTGCGCCGCGGCGAGCCGGAGCTGCTGCACTGGGTCAACGTGTTCGTCCTGCACAAGAAGCTCGGCGGCGAGCTCGACCGCCTGTCGCGCAAATGGTTCGGTGAGCCCTTGCGGCCCCTGCCTTCCCTGTGATCGCCAGCGGGCCGGCGCCGGGCCGACCGGTCGATGTGGGCCGGCGGTCGCTGGTCGACTTGTCTCGCCGAAATAACTGTATAAAATCAAGGGGTATCCGCTTAGCTCCAGTTGGGTTAGCATTACTGGATGGATGTCCATATCGTAACGCCGGTCGCGGGAAAGGACTACCCCCGGAACTGGAACGAGTTTCTGGACTGGTTTTCCAGTGAGGATGCCTGTCTTTCATACCTGGAGAAGCTGCGCTGGCCGCAGGGATTCGTCTGCCCTTCTTGCGGTGTGCTCGGCGAGCCCTACCGGTCCAGCCGTGCCCGACTGATGTGCCGCAGCTGCGGCTACCAGGGCTCAGTGACCGCCGGAACCATCTTCGATAAGACCCGCACACCCCTGCGCGTTTGGCTGGCGGCGGCCTGGTACGCGACCAACCAGAAGCTTGGGGTGAGTGCTCTCGGACTGCAGCGTGTGCTGGGCTTGGGCAGCTACGAGACGGCCTGGACCATGCTGCACCGCTTCCGCCGGGCGATGGTGCGTCCAGATCGGGAGCTCCTGAAGGGCGAGGTGGAAGTCGACGAAACCTACCTGGCCATCTCCGATCGAGACAAGCCGATCTCTCCGCTCAAGCGCAAGAGCAGCACGAGCAAGGTGCTGGTGATCATTGCCGTGGAGATCCATCAACCCAAGGGCTTCGGCCGGATTCGGCTACGCCGCATCGAGAACGACTCTGGCGAATGCGTCGTGCCGTTCGTGCAGGCGAACATCGAGCCCGGCTCCCGGGTGACGACTGACGGCTCGGCAGCCTACCGCTCATTGAGCAAACTCGGCTACGACCATCAACGCGAGGTCATGCTCGGCTCCGAGATCCCCGCCCATGCCTCGATGCCCGGCGTGCATCGAGTGGCATCCCTGGTCAAGCGCTGGATCTTGGGCACGCATCACGGCTCGGTTCAACCTGAACACCTTGATGCCTATCTGGACGAGTTCGTATTCCGCTTCAATCGGCGTGCCTCGAACTCGCGTGGCATGCTGTTCTACCGCCTGATGCAGCAGGCGGTCACGACCAGCCCGGTGACCTACCGGGACGTCATCAGAAAGCCCCCATCACCCGCTCAAAGTGGACAAGATATACTGGATATAAATCCAGCAAATTGATGCGACTGGAGCTAAGCGGATACCCCTTATAAAATCACAGTCATGAGCCCCGCGCCCGTAACCGTTCCGCTGCAGGCCCTCAAGGGCCGCGGCTCTGCGACGCGCCTGGCGCACCGCTTCGCGGGCGAGGCGCGCGAGGCCTTCGACGACGGCTGGGACACGCTGCAGGCCGGCTTCGCGGAGGGCGGCGCTCCGCCCGCGACCCAGGTGATCTGGGAGGACGCGCGCAGCGCGATCACGGCCAACGACTCGCCCGACATCGCGTTCGAGCGCTCGCTCAATCCCTACCGCGGCTGCGAGCATGGCTGCGCCTACTGCTACGCGCGTCCCACGCACAGCTACCTGAACCTGTCGCCGGGGCTGGACTTCGAGACCAAGATCGTCGCCAAGCGCAACATCGCCGAGGTGCTGCGGCGCGAACTCGCTTCGCCGCGCTACCGGCCCGAGCTGCTGGCCATCGGTTCGGCCACCGACTGCTACCAGCCTATCGAGCGCGGGCTCAGGCTCACGCGTTCGGTACTCGAGCTGCTCGAGGAGACGCGCCATCCGTTCTCTCTGGTCACCAAGGGCAGCGGCGTGGAGCGCGACCTGGACCTGATCGCACCCATGGCCGCCCAGGGCCTGGCCGCGGTCTATGTGACCATCACCACGCTGGACGCGCAGCTGGCGCGGCGCCTGGAGCCGCGCGCCGCCTCGCCCCAGCGCAGGTTGCGCACCATTGCCAGGCTGGCCGAGGCCGGCGTGCCGGTGGGCGTGAGCGTGGCGCCCCAGATCCCCTTTGTCAACGAGGACATGGAGCAGGTGCTCGAGGCCGCCTGGGCGGCCGGCGCGCGCAGCGCCTTCTACACCGTGCTGCGCCTGCCCTGGGAGCTGGCGCCGCTGTTCAGGCAATGGCTTCAGCTCCACTACCCGCAGCGCGCGGCGCGGGTCATGGCGCGCGTGCAGGAGCTGCGCGGCGGGCGCGACTACGACGGCGACTTCGCCACGCGCATGAGCGGCCAGGGCCTGTGGTCCGCGCTGATCCGGCAGCGCTTCGAGAAGGCCTGCGCGCGCCTGGGCTTCAACCGCCAGCGCATAGCGCTCGATACGGGCCAGTTCAGGCCGGCCGCCGCGCCGGGGCAGGGCCGGCTGTTCTGAAGTGGTTCCGGGTCAGCGGCTTCAGGCTGCGCGGCAGCGCGCGTAGAGGTCCTGGGCCGGCCGGTAGGCCTCGGTGCGCACGCCCAGGGCGCCGAGCACCGAGTGGAAGAAATGGTCGTGCGAGACCGGGGCATCTATGCCCTGCTTCAGGCAGTCCGTGTGCAGGCCGCGCAGCTGCTCGAAGGAGGGCGACAGCCAGGTGATCCAGGGCACGTGCTTTTGCGCGTCGGGCGCGACGCGCCAGGGCAGGCCGTGCAGGTAGAGCTGGTTCTCGCCCAGCGACTCGCCATGGTCCGAGACATAGATCAGGGCCGGCGACATCGTCCTTTCTTCCGCCTTGAGCCAGTCTATGGTCGAGGCCAGGAAATGGTCGGTGTAGACGATGCTGTTGTCGTAGGCATTGACCAGGGCCTCGCGCTCGCATTCCTGCAGCGCGTTGCTGACGCATTCGGGCAGAAAGCGCTTGAACGCGGAGGGGCTGCGCCTGTAATACGCCGGTCCGTGGCTACCCATCTGGTGCAGCAGCACCACCACTCCGCGCGCGCGGCGCTCGGCCGGCAATTCGGCGATGCGCTGGGCCAGTCCCTGCAGCATGGCCTCGTCGAAGCACTCGCCCTGCTCGCACAGCCCGGGCAGCGGCTGCGCGCCGGTGGCGGCATGCGGCACGCGGTCGCACAGGCCCTTGCAACCCGATTGGTTGTCCAGCCACAGCACCGCCAGGCCCGCGTGCTGCAGCACGTCGACCAGGTTCTCCTGCTCGGCCTTGCGGCTGTCGAAGCCCTCGCGGCCGAGGTCGGAGAACATGCAGGGCAGCGAGGCCGCGGTGCTGGTGCCGCAGGACCAGGCGTTGCGCTGGCTCACCACGTTCTCCGAGGCCAGGCGCGGCGTGGTCGGGCGGGCGTAGCCGTTCAGGGCGAAATGGTCCATGCGCGCGGTCTCGCCAACCACCAGCACCAGCAGCGGCGGCTTGGCGTCCTGAGGAACGGCGGCGGCCTGGGCGTCCAGGCCCAGCGGCAGCAGGGGGCCGCTCCGGCGCTGGAGCGGCTTGGCGGCCAGGTTGCCCAGGGCGTAGAAGGAGTTGAGCGGGTTGACCAGGTAGCGCAGCTGGGTGTGGTTGCGCATCAGCGAGGAGAAGTCCTGGAAGAACAGCAGCAGGGTGCCGGCCGCCAGGGCCAGCGACAGCAGCAGGGTGGCGGCGTTGCTCAGCGCCTGGCGCCGCGGCGCCAGCCGCCGCAGCGGCATGCGCCACAGCCAGCCGGCCGGCAGCAGGCCCAGGCCCGCCACGGTGCCGAACAGGCGCCAGTTGAGCAGGTCGCGCGTCTCGTGCGGGTCGGTCTGCAGCACGTTGGCCATCATCGTGGGGTCGATGACCACGCCGTAGGCCTGCATGAAATAGGCGCCCGCGGCCGCGGCGAGCAGGCTCAGCGTCAGCACCGGCTTGAGCGTCCAGCGCCAGCTCAGCAGGCTCAGCAGGCCGCACAGGGCGGCGCCGACGATCACGCCCAGGCCCAGGGCAAAGCCCAGGCCGCGCCAGCTGGTCAGCTCGGGCAGGCGCAGCAGCTGCTGCCACAGCGGCAGGTTGGCCACGCTGGCCATCCACAGGCTGGCCAGCAGCAGGGGCCATGCCGGATGCTTCCCTGTGGCCTCGGGCGCGCGGACGCCGGCGTCGTGCAGGGGCGAAGAGCCCGGAACAGGGAGCGTTGGCGACATGGGGCCGGATTCTGGCGCGCCTGCCGCCGCTTGTGCTTAACGCAGGATTAAGGGCGCCCAGAGGGCGCGCCAACGGCCGTGTGGGCATTGCCCGGCGGACGCTCAGGCCGGCCAGGTGGCACCGTGTTCGGGCACCATGGCGCGCCAGTGCAGCTCATGCTCGATGCGCTCGCGCAGCATGTCCGAGGCCGCCATGTCGCCGTGCACCACGTAGACCTGACCCGGCGGGCGGGGGCTGCAGCGCAGCCAGGCCAGCAGCTGGTTGGCGTCGGCATGGGCCGAGGCCGTGGCCAGCTGCACCACCTCGGCGCGCACCGCCACGTCCTGGCCGTGGATGCGCAGCTGCTGCTCGCCAGCAGCCAGCCGCGCGCCTGGTAGCCGGTCAGGATGACCATGTTGCGGTGATCGCCTGCGTACAGGGCCAGGTGGTGCAGCACGCGGCCGCCGGTGGCCATGCCGCTGGCCGCCAGGATCACCATGGGGCCGTGGCGCTGCGCGAGCGCCTTGGACTGCTCGGGCGTCTCGACCCTGGTCGCGGCCCGGGTCAGGGCATGGGTTTGACGCGCGTCGAGCCGGTGTTCGCCCAGGTGGCGGCTGAACAGGTCGGTGGTGTGGACCGCCATCGGGCTGTCCAGGAACACCGGCAGCGAGGCCGGGATGAGCTTGCGCTCCTTGAGCTGGGCGATGGTGTGCAGCAGGGTCTGGGCGCGGCCGACGGCGAACACCGGCACCACGGCCACGCCGCCGCGCACGGCCAGGCGCTGCAGGGCCGGGGCGAGCTCGGATGCGACGTCGCCGGCCGGGTGCTGCCGGTCGCCGTAGGTCGACTCGATCAGCACCGTGTCGGCGGCCGGCGGGGCCGCGGGCGGGTTCATCAGCAGGTCGTCGCTGCGGCCCAGATCGCCCGAGAACAGGATGCGCCGGCCCCCGACCTCCAGCAGCAGGCTGGCCGCGCCCAGGATGTGGCCGGCCGAGTAGAAGCGCGCCAGCCAGCCGCGGATGGGCTCGAAGGCCTGGCCCACGGGAACGGGCTTGATCTGCTTGAGGCAGCGCAGCGCGTCCTGGCGCGTGTACAGGGGCAGGGCAGGGGTATGTTTGGAAAAGCCGTGCCGGTTGGCGAAGGCCGCGTCCTCTTCCTGGAGGTGGCCGCTGTCGGGCAGCAGGATGCCGCACAGATCCTGGGTGGCCGGCGTGGCCCAGACACGGCCGTGAAAACCCTCGCGCACCAGCAGCGGCAGGTAGCCGCTGTGGTCCAGATGGGCATGGGTCAGGACCACGGCCTGGACCTGGCCAGGCACCACGGGCAGCGGCTGCCAGTTGCGCAGCCGCAGCTGCTTGTAGCCCTGGAACAGCCCGCAGTCGACCAGCAGGCTGTGGCCGCTGGACTGGACCAGGTATTTGGAGCCGGTGACCGTGCTGGCGCCACCGAGGAAGCTGATGGTGACGCTCATGGGCCCATGATACCCACGAGGCCCACCAGAGCCCCGCTTCGCGATCAGGCGCCGAAGAAGCTCTTCAGGCGGTCGGTCCAGGTGTCGCCGGTCGGCGAGTGCTTGCCGCCGCCTTTCTTGATCGACTCCTCGAGCTCCTTGAGCAGCTTGCGCTGGTGCTCGGTGAGCTTGACCGGGGTCTCTATGGTCACGTGGCAGTACAGGTCGCCCGGGTAGCTGGAGCGCACGCCCTTGATGCCCTTGCCGCGCAGGCGGAACTGCTTGCCGGCCTGGGTGCCCTCGGGGATGTCGATGGCGGCCTTGCCGGCCAGCGTCGGCACCTCGATCTCGCCGCCCAGGGCGGCCGTGGTGAAGCTGATCGGCACCGAGCAGTGCAGGTCGTCGCCGTCGCGCTCGAAAATGTCGTGCTTCTTGAGGCGGATCTCGATGTAGAGGTCGCCGGGCGGCCCGCCGTTGGTGCCGGGCTCGCCGTTGCCGGCGCTGCGGATGCGCATGCCGTCGTCGATGCCGGCCGGGATCTTGACTTCCAGGGTCTTCTGCTTCTTGAGCCTGCCCTGGCCGTGGCAGCTGGTGCAGGGGTCGGCGATGATCTTGCCCGAACCGTGGCAGTGCGGGCAGGTCTGCTGCACGCTGAAGAAGCCCTGGCGCATCTGCACCACGCCCGCGCCGTGGCAGGTGCCGCAGGCCTTGGGGCTGGTGCCGGGCTTGGCGCCGCTGCCGTGGCAGGTGTCGCAGTTTTCCCAGGTCGGGATGCGGATCTGGGCGTCCTTGCCGTGGGCCGCTTCCTCCAGCGTGATCTCCATCGCGTAGCTCAGGTCCGAGCCGCGGTAGACCTGGCGCCCGCCGCGGCCCGCGCCGCCGCGGCCCTGGCCGAAGATGTCGCCGAAGATGTCGCCGAAGGCCTCGGCGAAGCCGCCGAAGCCCTCCGCGCCAGCGCCGCCGGGGCCGCGCATGTTCGGGTCCACGCCGGCGTGGCCGTACTGGTCGTAGGCCGCGCGTTTCTGCGCGTCCGAGAGCATTTCGTAGGCTTCCTTGGCTTCCTTGAACTTGGCCTCGGCGTCCTTGCCGGCGTCACCCTGGTTGCGGTCAGGGTGGTGCTTCATCGCGAGCTTGCGATACGCCTTCTTGATTTCCTCGTCCGAGGCGTTCTTGGGAACGCCCAGCACTTCGTAAAAGTCTCTCTTGGCCATCGTGTGGTTCAAACCGTTTCAACAAGAACGCCGCGCTGAAGATTCCAGCGCGGAATCGTTCAAACGCGGCGGGCGCTGCCGGGCAGCGGCGATCAGCCCTTCTTGACTTCCTTGACCTCGGCATCGACCACGTTGTCGTCGCCGCCGGCCGGCCCCGCCTGGGCGCCGGCCTCGCCACCCGCGGCCTGGCCGGCGGCCTGCTGCGCCTGCATGTCGGCGTACATCTTCTCGCCGAGCTTCTGGCTGGCGGCCATCAGCTCGTTGCTCTTGGCCTCGATGGCGGCCTTGTCGTCGCCCTTGATGGCCTCTTCAAGCTCCTTGATCGCGGCCTCGATCTTGTCCTTCTCTCCGGCCTCGAGCTTGTCGCCGTACTCGGTCAGGCTCTTCTTCACGCTGTGCACCGTGGCGTCGGCCTGGTTGCGCGCCTGGACCAGCTCGAACTTCTTGTGGTCCTCGGCGGCGTTGAGCTCGGCGTCCTTGACCATCTGCTGGATCTCGGCCTCGGACAGGCCCGAGTTGGCCTTGATCGTGATCTTGTTTTCCTTGCCCGTGCCCTTGTCCTTGGCGCCCACGTGCAGGATGCCGTTGGCGTCGATGTCGAACGACACCTCGATCTGCGGCAGGCCGCGCGGCGACGGCGGGATGCCTTCGAGGTTGAACTCGCCCAGCAGCTTGTTGCCGCTGGCGATCTCGCGCTCGCCCTGGAACACCTTGATGGTCACGGCCGGCTGGTTGTCGTCGGCGGTGGAGAAGGTCTGCGCGAACTTGGTCGGGATGGTGGTGTTCTTGCTGATCATCTTGGTCATCACGCCGCCCAGGGTCTCGATGCCCAGCGACAGCGGCGTGACGTCCAGCAGCAGCACGTCCTTGCGGTCGCCCGAGAGCACCTGGCCCTGGATCGCGGCGCCCACGGCCACGGCCTCGTCGGGGTTCACGTCCTTGCGCGGCTCCTTGCCGAAGAATTCCTTGACCTTGTCCTGCACCTTGGGCATGCGGGTCATGCCGCCGACCAGGATCACGTCGTGGATGTCGGAAACCGACACGCCGGCGTCCTTGATCGCGGTGCGGCAGGGCGCGATGGTGCGCTCGATCAGCTCCTCGACCAGGCTTTCCAGCTTGGCGCGGGTCAGCTTGATGTTCAGGTGCTTGGGGCCGGTCGCGTCGGCCGTGACGTAGGGCAGGTTGATGTCGGTTTGCGCGCTGTTGGACAGCTCGATCTTGGCCTTCTCGGCGGCTTCCTTCAGGCGCTGCAGGGCCAGCACGTCCTTGGACAGGTCCACGCCCTGCTCTTTCTTGAACTCGCCGATGATGTAGTCGATGATGCGCTGGTCGAAGTCCTCACCGCCCAGGAAGGTGTCGCCGTTGGTCGACAGCACCTCGAACTGCTTCTCGCCCTCGACGTCGGCGATCTCGATGATGGAGATGTCGAAGGTGCCGCCGCCCAGGTCATAGACGGCGATCTTGCGGTCGCCCTTTTCCTGCTTGTCCAGGCCGAAGGCCAGGGCCGCGGCCGTGGGCTCGTTGATGATGCGCTTGACTTCCAGGCCCGCGATGCGGCCGGCGTCCTTGGTGGCCTGGCGCTGCGAGTCGTTGAAGTAGGCCGGCACCGTGATCACGGCTTCGGTCACCGGCTCGCCGAGATAGTCCTCGGCGGTCTTCTTCATCTTGCGCAGGATGTCGGCGGAGACTTGCTGGGCGGAGATCTGCTTGCCGCGCACTTCGACCCAGGCGTCGCCGTTGTCGGCGGCCACGATCTTGTAGGGCATCAGGTCGATGTCCTTCTGCACTTCCTTTTCGGCGAACTTGCGGCCGATCAGGCGCTTGATGGCGTACAGGGTGTTTTTGGGGTTGGTCACGGCCTGGCGCTTGGCCGAGGCGCCGACCAGCACCTCACCGTCCTCCTGGTAGGCCACGATGGACGGCGTGGTGCGCGCGCCCTCGGAATTCTCGATCACCTTGGTGGTGTTGCCTTCCATGATGGACACGCAGCTGTTGGTGGTGCCCAGATCGATGCCGATGATTTTTCCCATGACGTTCTCCGCGATTCTTTGAAAAAGTTGGATATCAGTAACTTGTGGATAACTTGAAGGGTTTCAAGTCATGTCTTCATTTCGGCGCGGCCACCGTCACCAGGGCCGGGCGCAGCACGCGCTCGGCGATCAGGTAGCCCTTTTGCAGCACCGTGACCACGGTGTTGGCTTCCTGCTCGGCCGGCACCATGCTGATCGCCTGGTGCTGGTGCGGGTCGAACTTCGCGCCCGCGGCGGGGTTGATCTCGATCACCTTGTTGCGCTCGAGCGCGCTCCTGAGCTGGCGCAGCGTGGCCTCGGCCCCCTCGCGGATCTGCTCGGGCGTGGCTTCCTTCACTGCCAGGCCCGCTTCCAGGCTGTCGAGCACCGGCAGCAGGTTCTCGGCGAAGCCTTCCACGGCGAACTTGCGGCTCTTGGCGATCTCCTCGTCGGCGCGCCGGCGCGCGTTCTGCGCGTCGGCCAGGGCGCGCAGGCTCTGCTCGGCCAGCTCGGTGTTCTTGGCCTGCAGGACGCCGATCTCGGCCTGGGCCTGGGCCAGCGCGTCGGCCTCGCCGGCGCCGGCCGCGGCCAGTTCCTCGGGGCTGGGCGCCTCCCCAAGTGCTTGATTCAGTTCGGGTTGTTGGTTTTCGGACATGCGTTTTCGCCGGAAAAAGAAGTGCAATGCGGGCCTAGATCGGGGCGCTGGGCGGTATTTCAAGGGGGGGAGTGGCGCCCGGCGCCGGGGCCGGACCGGGGCCCGGACGCGCGGTCCAGGCCCGAGCGGGCGAATCAGGCCGAGACGGCCAGCAGTTCCACGTCGAACTTGAGCGTGGCGTTGGGCGGGATCACGCCGCCGGCGCCGCGCGCGCCGTAGCCCAGGGCGGCCGGGATGAGCAGGGTGCGCTGGCCGCCGACCTTCATGCCGGCCACGCCCTCGTCCCAGCCGCGGATCACCATGCCGGCGCCGAGCGCGAACTCGAAGGGGTCGTTGCGGTCGCGGCTGGAGTCGAACTTGCTGCCCTGCTGGCCGTTGTTGTAGAGCCAGCCGGTGTAGTGCACGCTGACATGCTGGCCCTTCTGGGCCTCGGCGCCGCTGCCCACGACGGTGTCTTCGTACTGCAGGCCGGACGGGGTGGTGATCATGGGCATTCCTTTGCTGTTTGCCTGGGGCGCAGGTGGCCCGTGCGGGACGGCCGGATGCGCGCAGATGGAGGAGGGGGAACAGCCCGGAATTATGCCAGCAGGCCGCGCCGCGCCAGGTCGCGCATCAGCGCGCCCATGCCGTAGGTCCAGGGCGGCACGCGGTCCGAGTGGTTGACGCGGTTGACCAGGGCGCCTAGCGCCGGCGTGGCCACCGTGACCAGGTCGCCGACCACATGGGTGAAGCCCTGGCCCGGGCCATGCCGGTCCTGGGTGGGCGCGAACATGGTGCCCAGGAACAGCATGCAGCCGTCGGGGTACTGGTGGTTGGCGCCCATGGCCTGGCCCACCAGGTCCAGCGGGTCGCGGCTGATCTGCTGGAGCGAGCTCGCGCCCTGCATGACGAAGCCGTCCGGCCCGGCGACCTGCATCGACAGCTCGCAGCGGCGCACGTCGTCGATGCCGAAATCCGCGTCGAACAGGCGTACGAAGGGGCCGATCGCGCAGCTGGCGTTGTTGTCCTTGGCCTTGCCCAAGAGCAGGGCGCTGCGGCCCTCGAAGTCGCGCAGGTTGACGTCGTTGCCCAGGGCCGCGCCGCGCACCTCGCCGCGCGAGTTGACGGCCAGCACCACCTCGGGCTCGGGGTTGTTCCAGGCGCTGGCGGGGTGGATGCCGACCTCGGCGCCCGGGCCCACCGCGCTCATGGGCTGGGACTTGGTGAAGATCTCGGCGTCGGGGCCTATGCCGACTTCCAGGTACTGGCTCCACACGCCCTGGGCCAGCAGCACTTCCTTGAGCTGCAGGGCCTCGGCCGAGCCGGGGCGCACGCTGCGCAGGTTGTCGCCGATCACCGCCACCACGGCGCTGCGCACCGCCTCGGCCTTGGCGGCGTCGCCGCGCGCCTGCTCCTCGATCACGCGCTCGAGCATGGAGGCGACGAAGGTCACGCCCGAGGCCTTGATGGCCTGCAGGTCGCAGGGTGGGAGGAACCAGGGCAGGGCCGGGTCGCGCGCGTCGGCGGCCGAGTTGGCCAGCACGGCGGCGGTGTCGGCGATGCGCGGCGCCGCGAAGGCGCGCACGGCGGCGGCCGGGTCTGGCAGCTCCAGCAGGGCACTGCTGGTGGGCGCCAGCGGCGAGAGGTCGTGCAGGCCCTCGCCTTGCACGCGCACCAGCACCGGGCCGCTGCCCTGCACCCAGATGCGGGCGATCAGCAGGGCGCGGTCGGCGTCCTGGGGCAGGCAGGAGGCGGGGGTCAGAAGCGAGCTCAGGTTCATGGTGATGACGCGGGGTGGGAAATCGGTGGGGTGGTCGCCGGGCCGGCGCTGCTCAGGCCGGCTTTTCCTTCTTCCTGGCCTGGTTCGCCGTCCACTTGGCGGCGAAGGCCGGCAGGTCCGACAGGCGCTTGGTCAGGTCCAGGCCGGCGGCGGTGAGGCTGTAACCCTCGCCGCCGTGGGCGATGAGCTCGGCGCCGCGCAGCTCCTTGAGGCGCGTGTTCAGGGTGTTGGGGGTGATGCCGCCCACGCTGTCCTGCAGCAGCCGGAAGGTCTGGGCATGGCCATCGCGCAGGGCCCACAGCACACGCAGCGCGTAACGGGCTTCGAGCAGTCCCAGCAGCTGGTGGATGGCTGTGTTTTCCTTGGCACTCATTCCTGTTGTTCTCCTCTGCCGCTGCCGGGGCGGTCTGAATATAGCGCAGTTTTGGCGGATGCTACAGGTTTGATAGCTGCGCGCGCAGGGGGCTGCGCCGGCCGGCGCGGCGCCGTTCAGAGGTAGATCTTCTGCAGCAGCCGGATCAGGGTCTTGCGCTCGGTGTCGGTGAGGCGCGAGGTGGCTGCGGTCTCCAGCTCGCTCGCGGTGCGCTCGGCGTCGAGCATCAGCCGCCGGCCGGCGGCGGTCAGGTGCAGTCCCATGGCGCGGCCGTCGTGCGGGTGGGGCCGCCGCTCGATCAGGCCGCGCTTTTTCTCGAGCGCGCTGATCATGCCGACCAGATTGGGCGGCAGGATGTTGAGCGCGCTGCAGAGCTGGCGTGAGGTGATGCCGGGGTTGTGCGTGATCAGCGAGAGCACGGAGAAGTCGACCGGCCGCAGCTCGTAGACCGCCATGCGCTCCAGGAATTCACCGATGATGGTCAGCGCCGCGCGCCTCGCGTTGTAGCCGATCAGGGTCTGCAGGTAGCGGGTGTCCACCCGCTCGACGGCCGGGGCGGGTGCATGCGCGTTGGGCGAAACGGGCGCTTTGGTGACCATGCGTCGCATCATAAAGGGGGCTGCGCGCCGCGCGGCACCGCGCCAGCCCTGGGGTCGGTCGGTTTGATCAGTCAGCCGAGGCGGCGTCGCGGCAGCGCGTGCGCACGATCTGCAGGCGCATCTCGAACTCGGGCAGCACCCAGTGGCGCAGCGCCTGGGCGGGCGCCTGCCAGCGGGTCTGCAGCGCGGGGTCCGCGGCGGCTTCGTCCGAGGCCGTCAGGCGCGCATGCACGCCGGCCTCGATGCGCGCCCAGGCCCAGGCCAGCAGGGCCAGGGCCACGGCGCGCAGGTAGTCGTCGGCCACCCAGTAGGGCAGGGCCGGGTCCTGGGCGCGGGCCTCGGCCAGCTCGTGCGTGGCTTCGCCCAGGGCCGCCAGCAGGCGCAGCGCCTGCGCGTCCGGCGCATGGCTGGGGTCCAGGTCCTGGCGCAGGTCGTGCAGCAGGGCCGAGAAGCCGGCGCCGCCGTCTGCCAGCACCTTGCGCACCAGCAGGTCGATGGCCTGGATCTCGTTCGTGCCCTCGTAGATCATGGCCACGCGTGCGTCGCGCAGGATCTGCTCTATGCCCCATTCGCGCACGTAGCCATGGCCGCCGAACACCTGCAGGCAGTCGCTGCCGCCGTGGAAGGCCTGGTGCGTGCAGGCCGCCTTGAGCACCGGCGTGACCAGGCTGCACCAGCGCTGCGCGGCTTCGCGCCGCGCGGCGTCAGGGTGGTGCTTGAGCATGTCCAGCTCCACGCCGGTGCGGTAGGCCAGCACGCGGCCGCCGTCGATCCAGGCGCGCTGGGTGTCGAGGATGCGGCGCATGGCCGGGTGCTCGGCGATCGGGCTGGCCTCGCTGGCGGCATCGGTCCCGGGGGCGCGCATCTGGCGACGCTCCTTGGCGTAGGCGTCGGCCTTCTGCCAGGCCGCGTCGAGCAGTCCTATGCCCTGCAGCGCCACATGCAGGCGCGCCGCGTTCATCATGAGGAACATGGCGTTCAGGCCGCGCCCCGGCTCGCCAACGATCCAGCTCTGGGCCTCGTCGAAGCGCATCACGCAGGTGGCGCTGCCGTGCAGGCCCATCTTTTCCTCGATGCGCTCGCAGTGCACGGCGCTGCGCTGGCCGTCGGGGTAGAACTTGGGCACCAGGAACAGCGACAGGCCCCTGGGGCCGGGCGGGGCATCGGGCAGGCGGGCCAGCACCAGGTGCACGATGTTGTCCGTGAGGTCGTGCTCGCCGCCCGAGATGAAGATCTTGCTGCCGCTGAGCGCGTAGCTGCCGTCGGCCTGCGGCAGGGCCTTGGTGCGCGCCAGGCCCAGGTCGCTGCCGGCCTGGGGCTCGGTCAGGCACATGGTGGCCAGCCATTCGCCGCTGGCGATCTTGGCCAGGTAGCGCGCTTTCAGCTCCTCGCTGCCGTGGTGCTTGAGGCATTCGTAGGCGCCGTGCAGCAGGCCGGGCGCCATGGTCCAGCCGTGGTTGGCGGCGCTCAGCATCTCGTAGAGCATGGCCTCCAGCACGGCGGGCAGGCCCTGGCCGCCGTCCTCAGGCGCGGCGGACAGGGCCGGCCAGCCGGCCTGCCAGAAGGCCTGGTAGGCCTCGCGAAAACCCGGCGGGGTGCTCACGCGGCCCACCCCGTCCACCAGCTCGTGCCGGCAGCCGCTCTCGTCGCCATCCCGGTTCAAAGGCGCCACCACCTCGCCGGCGAACTTGCCGGCCTCCTCGAGCACCTGGCGCATCAGCTCAGGGTCGGCCTCGGCGAACGCCGGCAGGGCCTGCAGGCGTGCGGGCGCCTGCAGCACCTGCTCGAGCAGGAAGGCCATTTCATCGGTACGGGGCTGGTAGGCGTTCATGGTGCTCCGGGCGGCGGTTGGCGATCAGGACTCGGCGGTGAAGCCGATCTTCTTGACGATGGGGCCCCAGTAATCGTACTGAGCCTTCATGTCCTTGGCCATGGCCTCGGGCGAGCCGCCCACGGGCACCAGGCCGGAGATCGCCAGGCTGTCGATCACGGTCTTGTCCTTGAGCGCGAGGTTGATCGCTGCGTTGGCGTTGGCCACCACGCTGGCCGGGGTCTTGGCCGGGGCGTAGAAGCCGAACCACTCTTCCACGGTCAGCTCGGGGAAGCCCTGCTCGGCGAAGGTGGGCACCTCGGGCAGGAAGGGCGAGCGGGACTTGCCCGAAGTGGCCAGCACGCGGATCTTGCCGGCCTTGTGGTTGGCCAGGAAGTCGCCGTGCGGCGTGACCATGGAGGCCAGCTGGCCGCCGATCATGTCGGCCACCCCTGGCACCGAGCCGCGGTAGGGCACATGCTTGAGGTCCACGCCGGCGTTGATGCCCATCAGCGCGCCCAGGAAATGCGGCGTCGAGCCGGCGGCGGGCGAGCTGTAGCTCGCGTCCTTGGGGTTGGCCTTGGCCCAGGCCAGGTAGTCCTTCACGGTCTTGACCGAGGCCGGCACCAGCGGGCCCACGGCCAGGCCGTGCGTGAGCATGGAGGCCATGCCCACCGGCACGAAGTCCTTGAACGGGTCGTAGCTGAGCTTGGCGTAGATGTGCGGGTAGACCGACATCATCGAGTAGGGGGTCAGCAGCAGGGTGGCGCCGTCGGGTTGGGCGTTCTTCACCGTCTCGCAGGCGATGCGGCCGGCGGCGCCGGTCTTGTTCTCGACCACGGCCGGGTTCCTGGCGTAGGCGCCGCCGCCCAGCTTGTCGCCGACGCGGCGGCTGGTCACGTCGGCGGTGCCGCCGGCAGGAAAGCCATTGACGATCTTGACCAACTCCAGCGCCTGGGCGAAGGCCTGGTGCGGGGCCAGTGCGGCCAGGGTGCCGGCGGCGCCCAGGGCCTGCACGAAGTTGCGGCGGTTCATCATGGTTTGTCTCCGTTGTGGTTGAAAGAAGCGATCGGGTCGGGCGATCAGGACTCGGCCGTGAAGCCTATGGTCTTGATCACGCGGCGCCATTCCTCGGCGTCGGCCTTCAGCCAGTCGGCCAACTGCTCGGGGGTCGAGGACTGCACCTCCATGCCGACCTGGGCCATGCTGGCGACCACGTCGGGCTGGGCCAGGGCCGGCTGCAGGTAGGCCGCGGCGCGGCGCAGGGTCTGGGGCGAGGCCTTGCCGGGCAGGAAGAAGCCGTACCACTCGCGCATGGTCAGCGGGAACCCTTGCTCGCGGTAGGTCGGCACCTCGGGCGCGAAGGGATTGCGCTGGGTGCCCGAGACGGCCAGCAGGCGCAGCTTGCCGGTCTTGAGGTAGGGCAGGTAGTCGCCCACCGGCGACGACATGGCCGAGATCTGGCCGCCCAGCAGGTCCTGGATGCCGGGGGCCGAGCCGCGGTAGGGGATGTGCTTGAGGTCCGCGCCCGTGACCTTGGCCAGCAGCGCTGCCAGCAGGTGGGGCATGGAGCCCGCGGCCGGCGAGCCGTAGTTGGCCTTGTCCGGATTGGCCTTGGCCCAGGCCAGGAAGTCCTTGATGTTCTTCACGCTGGCCGGCACGGCCGGGCCTACGCCGAAGCCGTGGCTGAAGAAGCAGGCCACCGAGACCGGCGCCACGTCGTCCAGCTTGTAGGGCAGGCGCGGGTAGGTGAAGGGGTAGATGCTCAGCATCGAGGCCGGCGTGAGCAGCATCACGCTGCCGTCGGCGGGGCTGTCCTTGAGCGTGGTCACGGCGATCTGGCCGCCCGCGCCGGGCTTGTTCTCGACCACCACGTTGCCCGCGTATTGCCCTCGCAGCTTGTCGGCGACGCGGCGCGACAAGGCGTCGGTGGTGCCGCCGGCCGGGAAGCCGACCAGGATCTTGGCCAGTTCCAGCGAGCCCTGGGCACGTGCGGCCAGGGGCAGGCCGAGCGCGGCGAGTGCGGCGGTGCCGCAGAGGCTGCGAGTGAAGTCGCGTCGGGTCGTCATGTGCTTGTCTCCGTGCGCCGGTCAAAACCGGCAAAGTGTTGTGAATGAAAGAGTCATACGTTGAAGGCTTAGCCAGCTACGGCGGCCCCGAGTCATGCGTGCACATTCGTGAGGGTGTG
>SCMQ01000015.1 GCA_005503335.1 Comamonadaceae bacterium 2FH | reverse complement strand
CGCCCGCACTGGTGCTCGTCGTCGACGACGAGCCCGACCTGCGCACCCTGTACGAGCTCACGCTGCTGCGCGAAGGCCACCGTGTCGAGGCGGCGGGCACGCTGGCCGAGGCCTGGCAGCAGTTGGGCAGCCAGCGTTTCGACGCCGTGATCACCGACATGCGCCTGCCGGACGGCCTGGGGCTGTCGCTGCTGCAGGGCATGAAGACGCAGCAGCGCCCGGAACGCTGCGTCATGATCACGGCCTACGGCTCGGCCGAGAACGCGGTCGAGGCGCTGAAGGCCGGCGCCTTCGACTACCTGACCAAGCCGGTGGACCTCAAGCAGCTGCGCGGCGTGGTCGCCTCGGCCATCGCGGACCGGCGCAGCGCCGCCAAGGCCGACCGCCCGGACCTGCCCCCGGCCGGCGACGCCCAGGTCTCGGCCGCCGGCCAGGCCGCCCTGGCCCGGCTGGTCGGCCCTTCGGCGGCCATGGCCGCGGTGCGCCAGCGCGTGGTCAAGGCCGCGCGCAGCATGGCGCCGGTGCTGGTACATGGCGAGTCGGGCACCGGCAAGGAACTGGTCGCGCGCGCCCTGCATGCCAGCAGCCACCGGGCCGAGCGCCCCTTCGTCGCTGTGAACTGCGGCGCCATACCCGAGACCCTGCTGGAGGCCGAGTTCTTCGGCGTGCGCAAGGGGGCCTACACCGGCGCCACCCAGGACCGCGACGGCTTCTTCCAGGCGGCAGCCGGCGGCACCCTGTTCCTGGACGAGATCGGCGACCTGCCGCTGGCCATGCAGGCCAAGCTGCTGCGCGTGATCCAGGAACGCCATGTGCGACCGCTGGGCGCGACCCAGGAGGAGCTGGTCGACGTGCGCATCGTCAGCGCCACGCACAAGGACCTGGCGGCCGAGGTCCAGGCCGGGCGCTTTCGCCAGGATCTTTATTACCGGCTCAACGTGATCGACATCCTGGTGCCCGCGCTGCGCGAGCGCCGCCAAGACCTGCCCGCCTTGTGCGATGCCCTGCTGCAGCGCATCGCCGCGGACAGCGGCCATCCCCCCCTTCCCAGCCTGTCGCCCGAGCTGCTGCAGCAGCTCGAGGCGCATCCGCTGCCGGGCAACGTGCGCGAACTCGAGAACCTGCTGCACCGCGCCGTGGCGCTGGGCGAGGCCGACATGCTGCACATCGCATCGCAGGCCGCACCGGCGCCCGAAGCCGGCGCCGGCGAGGCCCAGTCCCAGTCCCCGCTGCCCGACAACCTGGCCGCCTGGCTGGACCAGTGCGAGCGCGAGATCCTGTTGCGCACCCTGCAGGAGACCGGCTTCAACCGCACGGCCGCGGCAGCGCGCCTGGGCCTGAACCTGCGCCAGATACGCTACCGCATGGCCCGCCTGCAGATCACCGGGCCGAACAGCGAGGCCGGCGCCGATGACACGGACTGACCCCGGCCCCCGTGACCCGTTGTGGCAGGACGGCTGGTACCGCTTCGCCCGCCGCCTGGACTCGCCCAACCATGGCCCGCGCCCCGCGGGCGCCGCGGTCGATCTGATCGTGCTGCACTCGATCAGCCTGCCGCCTGGCGAGTACGGCGGCGACCAGGTCCAGCGACTGTTCACCAACCGGCTGGACTGGGACGCCCACCCCTACTTCCAGCAGATCCGCGGCCTGCAGGTGTCGGCGCATTTCTATGTCCGGCGCGACGGCGAGCTGTGGCAGTTCGTCAGCTGCGACGACCGCGCCTGGCATGCAGGCGCCTCGCATTACCGCGGCCGCGGCAACTGCAACGACGACTCGGTGGGCATCGAGCTCGAGGGGCTGGAGGGCGAAGCCTTCGAGCCCGCGCAGTACGAAAGCCTGGGCGGGCTGTGCGCGGCCCTCGCCCAGCGCTACCCGGTGCGCCATGTCGCCGGCCACGAGCACATCGCGCCGGGCCGCAAGCAGGACCCCGGTCCCGGTTTCGACTGGCCTTTGCTGCAGCGCACACTGGGCTGGCCTACGGGCTGGCTTCCGCCCCCGGCGCCCTGACGATCGACGCGGCGCCGTCCATCTCCGAGCACGCCATGCGGTGCCATGGTGCAGCGCAGCGTGCGCCGCGAAGCGGTCGGTAGCCGAGCGGCCGCGTCGATTTTTTCACGCCCCTCCTGTCCCCAGGGCAGGTCCGACAAGGCTGCGGTGGATAAGCCGGACCGACGCGGCTCAGGCGGATCAGGCGGGAGTTGACAGGCGCGCCGGCATTGGACTTGCTGCTAGCGAAACTTGGCCACAGGCAGAGCGAACACCGTGCACAGGCTGTGGATAAGCCTGTGCAGAGCCTGTGACCGCCCCAGAACCCAGGACCACTACCTATAGGGTCCAACGCAATACTGGAACACCATATCTAGCGTTTTGCGACTAAACTTGGCCACCACCGGAAATCGCCAAAGAGGAAGGAAACCATGCAACCTGCCCTGAACACCCCAAGCCCTGTCCAACCCGCCCACGTGTCCGCCACGGGCGCCACCGACACCGCCGGCCAGAGCGCCGGCGCGCTGGCCCAATACCAGATCATCCGCCGCAACGGCGCCGTCGTGCCGTTCGAGCCGAACAAGATCGCCGTCGCCATGATGAAGGCCTTCCTGGCCGTGCACGGCACCCAGGGCGCGGCCTCGGCCAGCGTGCGCGAGGTGGTCGACAGCCTGACCCAGAACGTGGTGCGCGCCCTGGTGCGCTCGCGCCCGGGTGGCGGCACCTTCCACATCGAGGACGTGCAGGACCAGGTCGAGCTGGGCCTGATGCGCAGCGGCCACCACGAGATCGCGCGCGCCTACGTGCTGTACCGCGAGCGCCGCACCCAGGAGCGCGCCAGCCAGGCCGCCGCGGCGGCCCAGGCGCCGGCGCCCACGCTGCATGTGATCGACGGCGGCCAGCGCGTGGCGCTGGACCTGAACCAGCTCAAGGGCCTAATCGAGTCGGCCTGCACCGGCCTGGGGCAGGACGTCAAGCCCGAGCCCATCGTGGCCGAGACCATGCGCAACCTGTATGACGGCGTGCCCGTGGACGAAGTCTACAAGGCCTCCATCCTGGCCGCCCGCACGCTGATCGAGAAGGACCCCGACTACACCTACGCCACCGCGCGCCTGCTGCTGCACACCATCGCCAAGGAAATCCTGGGCGAGGAGGTCTCGCCGGCGCAGCTCGGCGAGCGCTACGCGAGCTACTTCCCGCGGTTCATCCAGAAGGGCGTGGACCACGAGCTGCTGGACCCCAGGCTGCTCGAGTTCGACCTGACGCGCCTGGGCGCCGCGCTCAAGGCCGAGCGCGACCTGCAGTTCGACTACCTGGGCCTGCAGACCCTGTACGACCGCTACTTCCTGCACGTGCGCAAGACCCGCATCGAGCTGCCGCAGGCCTTCTTCATGCGCGTGGCCATGGGCCTGGCGCTGAACGAGACCGACCGCGAGGCGCGCGCCATAGAGTTCTACGAGGTGCTGTCCTCGTTCGACTTCATGTCGAGCACGCCGACCCTGTTCAACAGCGGCACGCTGCGCTCGCAGCTGTCCTCCTGCTACCTGACCACGGTGCCCGACGACCTGGACGGCATCTACGAGTCGATCAAGGAAAACGCCCTGCTGTCCAAGTTCGCCGGCGGCCTGGGCAACGACTGGACGCGCGTGCGCGCCCTGGGCAGCCACATCAAG
This sequence comes from Comamonadaceae bacterium 2FH, assembly GCA_005503335.1. Lineage (GTDB taxonomy): Bacteria > Pseudomonadota > Gammaproteobacteria > Burkholderiales > Burkholderiaceae_C > SCMQ01. Next base: position 97,641 of record SCMQ01000015.1, on the reverse strand, counting down.
GGCACGAACGGCGAGTCGCAGGGCGTGGTGCCCTTCCTCAAGGTGGTCAACGACACGGCCGTGGCCGTCAACCAGGGCGGCAAGCGCAAGGGCGCGGTCTGCACCTACCTGGAGACCTGGCACCTGGACATCGAGGAGTTCCTGGAGCTGCGCAAGAACACCGGCGACGACCGCCGCCGCACGCACGACATGAACACCGCGAACTGGATCCCCGACCTGTTCATGCGCCGCGTCATGGAAAAGGGCGACTGGACCCTGTTCTCGCCCTCCGACTGCCCGGACCTGCACGACAAGTTCGGCGCCGAGTTCGAGAAAGCCTACGTCGCCTACGAGGAGCGCGCCAGGCGCGGCGAGATCAAGCCCAGCAAGAGCCTGCCCGCGGTCGACCTGTGGCGCAAGATGCTGTCCATGCTGTTCGAGACCGGCCACCCCTGGATCACCTTCAAGGACGCCTGCAACGTGCGCTCGCCCCAGCAGCATGCCGGCGTGGTGCACTCGTCCAACCTCTGCACCGAGATCACGCTCAACACCAGCGACACCGAAACCGCGGTCTGCAACCTCGGCTCGGTCAACCTGCCGCAGCACATCAAGGACGGCAAGATCGACCACGACAAGCTGCGCAAGACGATCGCGACCGCGATGCGCATGCTAGACAACGTGATCGACATCAACTACTACGCGGTCAAGAAGGCGCGCGACTCCAACCTGCGTCACCGCCCGGTGGGCCTGGGCGTGATGGGTTTCCAGGACGCGCTCTACGCCTTGCGCATCCCCTACGCCTCGCAGCAGGCCGTGGAGTTCGCCGACCAGTCCATGGAGGCCGTGTGCTACCACGCCTACTGGGCTTCGACCGAACTGTCGGCCGAGCGCGGAAGGTACTCGAGCTACGAGGGCTCGCTGTGGGACCAGGGCGTGCTGCCGCTGGACACGCTGGAACTGCTGGCCAAGGCGCGCGGCGGCTACAGCACTGGGGAGGGACCCGGTGCTTCGCCCTATGTCCAGGTGGACCGCTCGGCCACGCTGGACTGGGAGGCGCTGCGCCGCAAGATCGCCCAGGACGGCATGCGCAACTCCAACTGCGTGGCCATCGCCCCCACGGCGACGATCTCCAACATCATCGGCGTCGACGCCTCGATCGAGCCCTGCTTCGGCAACCTCTCGGTCAAGTCCAACCTGTCGGGCGAGTTCACCGTGATCAACGGCTACCTGGTCAAGGACCTCAAGCGCCTGGGCCTGTGGGACGACGTCATGGTCATGGACCTCAAGCACTTCGACGGATCGCTGCGCTCCATCGACCGCGTGCCGCAGGACATCAAGGCGCTGTACGCCACGGCCTTCGAGGTCGAGCCCACGTTCCTGGTGGAAGCCGCCGCGCGCCGCCAGAAGTGGATCGACCAGGCGCAGAGCCTGAACATCTACATGGCCGGCGCCTCGGGCAAGAAGCTCGACGACACCTACAAGCTGGCCTGGCTGCGCGGCCTCAAGACCACCTACTACCTGCGCACCATCAGCGCCACGCACGCCGAGAAGTCCACCGTGCAGTCGGGCCGCCTGAACGCCGTGTCCTCGGGCAGCGCGGCGCCCTCCGGCATGAGCGCGCTCGAGGCCGCCGCCGCCGCTGCGCATGCGCAGCTTTCCAGTCCCTCGCAGGCCCAGCTCGATGCGACGCCGGCGACCGACATCAAGTTCTGCGCCATCGACGACCCGGGCTGCGAAGCCTGCCAGTGAGCCGGGCCGCGCATCGCGCGACGCGCAGCTCGCGTGCCGCGCGATGCAATTGAGCAACACAAGCAAGCCACCACGAGGCAACGATGTGAACGAGCACTTTGCAATTCATATCGTTGCTCTCATAATTTGAGCACTGGAAATTTCTATGTTGACCTGGGACCAAGAAGTCAAGACTGCGCTGCAGCCTCACCCCACCGGCGGTTTCGCAACGAGCCGCCCGACGGAGTTTCCTTCCCTCTCTCCCGCCCCCACCGCTACCGCCACCGCGGGCACGACCAGCCAGCGCCGCGTCAACGCCGCGGACAAGCGCATCATCAACGGCCAGACCGACGTCAACCAGCTCGTGCCGTTCAAGTACAAGTGGGCCTGGGAAAAATACCTCGCCACCTGCGCCAACCACTGGATGCCGCAGGAGGTGAACATGAACCGCGACATCGCGCTGTGGAAGGACCCGAACGGTCTCACCGAGGACGAGCGCCGCATCATCAAGCGCAACCTCGGCTTCTTCGTCACCGCCGACTCGCTGGCCGCCAACAACATCGTGCTCGGCACCTACCGCCACATCACGGCGCCCGAGTGCCGCCAGTTCCTGCTTCGCCAAGCGTTTGAAGAAGCGATCCACACGCACGCCTACCAGTACATCGTCGAGTCGCTGGGCCTGGACGAGTCGGAGATCTTCAACGCCTACCATGAGGTGCAGTCGATCCGCGACAAGGACGAGTTCCTGATCCCGTTCATCGAGGCGATCATGAACCCCGACTTCAAGACCGGCACGCTGGAGACCGACCAGACCCTGCTCAAGTCGCTGATCGTGTTCGCCTGCCTGATGGAAGGCCTGTTCTTCTACGTCGGCTTCACCCAGATCCTGGCCCTGGGCCGCCAGAACAAGATGACCGGCGCGGCCGAGCAGTACCAGTACATCCTGCGCGACGAGTCCATGCACTGCAACTTCGGCATCGACCTGATCAACCAGCTCAAGCTCGAGAACCCGCAGCTGTGGACCGCCGAGTTCAAGGCCTCGATCCGGGCCTTGTTCCAGAAGGCCGTCGAGCTCGAATACCGCTATGCCGAGGACACCATGCCGCGCGGCGTGCTGGGCCTCAATGCCTCCATGTTCAAGGGCTACCTGCGCTACATCGCGAACCGCCGCGCCACGCAGATCGGCCTGGAAGCGCTGTTCCCGAACGAGGAAAACCCGTTCCCCTGGATGAGCGAGATGATCGACCTGAAGAAGGAACGCAACTTCTTCGAGACCCGCGTCATCGAGTACCAGTCGGGCGGCGCGCTTTCCTGGGATTGACCGTTAAAGCAATGACCACAAGATCCGCACAGACCCCGGACGCCGCCGCAGAGCGGCGCCAGAGCCTGTGCCCCCGTATTCATGGCGCTGGGCGCAAGCCCAACGCCATGAGTCGCTTGGCGCGATCCAACACGCGCGAAGTGCTTTCTTCCACTTGATCAAGGAGAAAACCATGGCAACTGCAAAGAAACCGGCCGCCAAGAAGGCCGCTCCGGCGAAGAAGGCCGCACCCGCCAAGAAAGCCGCTCCGGCGAAAAAGGCGGTAGCGAAGAAGGCCGCTCCGGCCAAGAAGGCCGCTCCGGCGAAAAAGGCCGCACCGGCCAAAAAAGCCGTCGCGAAAAAAGTCGTAGCCAAGAAGGCGGCACCGGCCAAGAAGGCCGCACCCGCCAAGAAAGCTGCGCCCGCCAAGAAGGCTGCACCGGCCAAGAAAGCCGTCGCGAAAAAAGCCGTAGCCAAGAAGGCCGCGCCCGCCAAGAAAGCGGCTGCGAAAAAAGCCGTAGCCAAGAAGGCCGCGCCGGCCAAGAAAGCCGCGAAAGCGCCTGCCGCCAAGAAAGCAGCCAAGAAGCCGGCCGCGAAGAAAGCCGCGAAAGCGCCTGCTGCCCCTGCCGCCGCTGCGGCCCCCGCGGCGCAGACCACGCTGAACCCGCAGGCCGCCTGGCCCTTCCCCACGGCCAGCAAGCCCTGAGCGAAGGCGCCTCGCCCGTCGGCCCGATGCCCCACAAGGCATCGGGCTTTTTTCATGGGGACCGGCGCGCCAGCCCCCCGTGCCTCAGAGCCCCAGCGCGCCCAGATCGACCTGGTAGTTCTGCGGGCCGCGCTGCGCGATCTTGAGCGCGCCGATGCGGTTGCCGAGCTCGGCGCAGCGCGCCAGCGGCCAGCCGCGCTCCAGCCCGTACAGCAGGGCGCCGCGCCAGGCATCGCCGCAGCCCGTGGGATCGACCACGGCCTCGGCCTGCACCGCAGCGATGCGGGTGACCTCGCCTTGGACCCAGACCTCGCAGCCCTCGTGGCCCAGCGTGATCACCAGGCCCTGGACGCGGCGCGAGATCTCGGCCGGCGTCCAGCCCGTTCGGTCGCTGAGCATCTTGCCCTCGTAGTCGTTGACCGTGACCCAGCTCGCCTGCTCGACGAAGCGCGCCAACTCGGAGCCGTCGAACATGGGCAGTCCCTGGCCCGGATCGAAGACGAAGGGAATGCCGGCCGCTTGGAACTGCTCGGCGTGCTGCAGCATGGCGTCGCGCCCGTCCGGCGCGATGATGCCGAGCCGGATGTCGCTGCGTGCCGGCACCGGCGTCAGATGCGCCTGCATCATGGCGCCGGGGTGGAAGGCCGTGATCTGGTTGTTGTCGCGGTCGGTCATGATCATGGCCTGTGCGGTGTAGGTCTCGCCCACCGCGCGCACGAACTCGGTGCTGATGCCCAGCGCCTCCAGGCGCTGCAGGTAGTCGGTGCCGTCGCTGCCCACGGCGGCCATGGGCAGGGGCTCGCCGCCCAGTGCCTTGAGGCTGTAGGCGATGTTGCCGGCGCAGCCGCCGAAGTCGCGCCGCAGGCCGGGCACGAGGAAGGAGACGTTGAGGATGTGCAGCTGGTCGGGCAGGATCTGCTCGGCAAAGCGCCCCTCAAAACTCATGATGGTGTCGAAGGCCAGGGAGCCGCAGATCAGGGTTGCCATGGAAATTCCGTGCTGTCGCAGTGAAGGTTGGGAAGGGGACGAGGTTCAGGGGTAGAAGGCGATCAGGCGGTAGCCGGCCACGCGCGGCGCACCGGCCTGCGCGTCGACCGCCAGGGCGGTGCTGGCGCTCCACTCGCCCGAGGCCGCCAGCGCCACAGGGGCGCCCAGGTCGGCCGGATGCAGCACGCGCCGCAGCACGGGCTGGTCCTGCAGGTCGGTCAGCGTGAGCTCGAGCGAGGGCATGGCCACTTCCGTGACGGCGCCGTTGCGCAAGCTCAGGCTCAGGCGGAAGGCGTCGGCACCGAGCCGGCTGAAACTGGAGCCTTCGATCGCGACCGCATCGATCTGGCGCGGCGGTCCGATGCGGCAGCCCAAGGGCGCGCACAGCGCCGCCAGCCAGGGCTTGAGGCGAGGCTGGGCGGCGGCCAGCCGGTCGCGCTGCTGCAGCGCCCACTGCAGGCCGAGGGCCAGCACCAGGGCGCCGACCAGCGACGCCCACAAGGCGCGCGGCGCGCGGCGGCGCCAGAAGGGCTGGCGCCGCGCCGCGCGCACGAAGGCGAGCTCGGGCGGCGCAGGCTCCACCGTGGTGGGCGCCCATTCCGGCGCCCAGGGTGGCAGGGTCATGCGCTCGCTGTCTTCGAGAGCCTCGCTGTCCAGGTCGGCCCGGCGCAGCAAGGACGAGCTGGCCTCGACCGTCTCCTCGGCCCAGGCCTCGCGACGCGCGGCCTGGGCCATGGCGCCGATCAGGGCTTCCTGGGCAAACACGGCCTCTTCCGCCAGCGTGGCCTCGGGCGGCAGGTCGACCGGGGGCCATTCCTCGCGCGTCACGGGCGCCACAGCCACGCGGGGGACGGCGTTGCCGGCCTCCGATGCGGCGGACAAGACGACCGGCACGACCACGGGGGATTCGGGCGCCGAGGCTGGCGCGGGCCCGGGCAGTGGCATGGCCGACGCGGAGGGAGCAGACGCAGCAGGCGCCGGGGAAGCGGGCGCGGAGGAAGCTGGCGCCGCGACGGCGTCCACGGGCTGTAGCGACAGCGAGGCGTCGAACACCTCGGCGCAGCGGCCGCAGCGCACCCAGCCCTCGGACATGCGCAGCTGGTCGGGCACGACCTTGAACATCGTCGCGCAGGCGGGGCAGCGTGTGATGAGGCTCATGTGCCCCGCATTCTAGGGCCTGTCACCCATGACTCCGGGCTCCGCGCCCTGCGCGTTCAGAGCGTGGCGGTCATCAGGATCCAGCCGTCCTCGCTGTCGGCGACCTCCAGCCGGGCGTAGGGCGCGTAGGCCGCCTTGAGCTCGTCGGCCTGGCGCTCCAGTATGCCGGCCAGCACCAGCGCACCACCCGGCGCCACATGGGCGCACAGCAGCGGCGCCAGCACCTTGAGCGGCGTGGCCAGGATGTTGGCCAGCACGGTCTGGTAGCGGCCCTGGGCACGCTCGGGCAGGCCGGCGCTCAGGCTCACGCCATTGGCCTCGGCGTTGAGCTGGGTCGAAGCCACGGCCGCCTCGTCGATGTCCACCGCGTCGACCTCGGCAGCGCCGTATTTCGCTGCGCCAATGGCCAGGATGCCCGAGCCGCAGCCATAGTCGAGCACGCGCTGGCCCCGGGGCGGGTGCGCGGCGATCCAGCGCAGGCACATGCGCGTGGTCGGGTGGGTGCCGGTGCCGAAGGCCAGGCCGGGGTCGAGCCGGATGAGCTGCCGCGCCTGTGCCGGCGGCTCGTGCCAGGTCGGCACGATCCAGAACTCGGGCGTGATCTCGACCGGCGCGAACTGCGACTGGGTGAGGCGCACCCAGTCCTGGTCGGGCACCTGGGTGACGCCCAGCAGCTGGCAACCCGAGAAGAAGTCCTGCGCGGCCAGCAGGGTCGCGGCCTCGCGCGCCGCCGCCTCCTGCGCGAACAGCGCCACCATGCGCGAGCGCTGCCAGCCGTCCTTGGGCGGCGGCATGCCGGGCTCGCCGAACAGGGCCTGCTCGGCCTCGGTCTGGGCGTCGGCGTCCTCCACCGACACGCTCAGCGCCTCCAGCGCCTCCAGCGCCTCGCTGAGGGTCTCGACCCGGTCCTCGGGACACAGCAGGCTGAGTTCGTGCATCGATTAGCGCCGGTGGTGGTCCAGCCACTCTTCCAGGTAGTGGATGTTGGTGCCGCCGGCCATGAACTTGGCGTCGACCATCAGCTCGCGGTGCAGCGGGATGTTGGTGTTGATGCCCTCGACCACGGTCTCGGCCAGCGCCGTCTGCATGCGCGCCAGCGCCTGCTCGCGCGTGTCGCCGTGCACGATGATCTTGCCGATCATGGAATCGTAGTTGGGCGGCACGAAATAGTTGTTGTAGACATGCGAGTCCACGCGCACGCCGGGGCCGCCGGGGGCATGCCAGAGCGTGATGCGCCCGGGCGAGGGCGTGAACTTGTACGGGTCCTCGGCATTGACGCGGCACTCGATGGCGTGGCCGCGGATCTCGATCTGGCGCTGGGTGAACGGGAGCTTCTCGCCGGCCGCCACCATGATCTGCGTCTTCACGATGTCCACGCCGGTGATCCATTCGGTCACCGGGTGCTCCACCTGCACGCGGGTGTTCATCTCGATGAAGTAGAACTCGCCGTTCTCGTACAGGAACTCGAAGGTGCCGGCGCCGCGGTAGCCGATCTTCTTGCAGGCCGCGACGCAGCGCTCGCCGACCTTCTCGATCAGCTTGCGCGGGATGCCGGGCGCCGGCGCTTCCTCGATCACCTTCTGGTGGCGGCGCTGCATGGAGCAGTCGCGCTCGCCCAGGTAGACCGCGTTGCGGTGCTTGTCGGCCAGCACCTGGATCTCGATGTGGCGCGGGTTCTGGAGGAACTTCTCCATGTACACGGCCGGGTTGCCGAAAGCCGCGCCGGCTTCGGCCTTGGTCATCTGCACCGCGTTGATCAGCGCGGCCTCGGTGTGCACCACGCGCATGCCGCGCCCGCCGCCGCCGCCGGCCGCCTTGATGATGACCGGGTAGCCGACCGATTTGGCGATGCGGCGGATCTGCACCGGGTCATCGGGCAGTTCGCCGTCCGAGCCGGGCACGCAGGGCACGCCGGCGCGGATCATGGCCTGCTTGGCCGACACCTTGTCGCCCATGATGCGGATCGACTCGGGCGTGGGGCCGATGAACTGGAAGCCGCTTTGCTCGACGCGCTCGGCAAAGTCGGCGTTTTCGGACAGGAAGCCGTAGCCGGGGTGGATGGCCTCGGCATCGGTCACCTCGGCCGCCGAGATGATGGCCGGCATGTTGAGGTAGCTCAGCGGCGAGGCTGCCGGGCCTATGCAGACCGCTTCCTCGGCCAGTTTGACGTACTTGGCCTCGCGGTCGGCTTCGGAATAGACCATCACCGCCTTGATGCCCAGCTCGCGGCAGGCGCGCTGGATACGCAGGGCGATTTCGCCGCGGTTGGCGACCAGAATCTTTTTAAACATTGGGTCTCCCGCGGCTCATCGCCCGCACGCTGCGCGTGCCCGCGCGATTTGCTCCGCCATGCCTGCGGCATGAACGCCGCGGTTGGCGACCAGAATCTTCTTAAACATTGGGTCTCCCGCGGCTCATCGCCCGCACGCTGCGCGTGCCCGCGCGATTTGCTCCGCCATGCCTGCGGCATGAACGCCGCGGTTGGCGACCAGGATTTTCTTGAACATGCGTGAAGCGTCCTGGCCGCGTCATTCGATGATGAACAAGGGTTGACCGTACTCGACCGCCTGGCCGTTCTCGCCGAGGATCTGGGTGACGGTGCCGCTCTTGTCGGCCTCGATCTCGTTGAGGATCTTCATGGCCTCGATGATGCAGATGGTGTCGCCTTCCTTGACCTGGCTGCCCAGCTCGACGAAGGGCTTGGCACCCGGGCTGGCGGAGCGGTAGAAGGTGCCGACCATGGGCGACTTGACCACATGGCCGCTGGGCGCAGCCGGCGCGGCAGCCAGTGCCGGCGCGGCAGAGGCGGCGGCCACGGCCGCCACGGGAGCCGCCATGACGACCGGCGCGGCAACCGCGACGCCACCGCTCTTGACGATACGGACCTTGCCTTCGGCTTCGGTGATTTCGAGTTCTGACACGTTGGACTCGGACACGAGGTCGATCAACGTCTTGAGTTTGCGCAAATCCATGAGGGCTCCAACGAGGGCAAGCGGAAAGGCGGGAATTTACATCAAATTACGCCAATTTCACGCTTTTTTAATTTTCTTCTTCGATTTGCCGGCTACTCAAAGCCTGGCATGGCGCGCCGCGCCTAGCTGTGCGTCGCCCATTGCTGCAGATCCTGCGGGCTGACCTGGCCGATTTTACGCTGAAGCACCTGGCCCTGGGCGCCCAGCACCACGGTGAACGGCAGGCCGCCCGTGGTGTTGCCCAGCGAGCGCGCCAGCTCGGCGCCCTCGAAGCCGGCCAGGCCGATGGGAAAACTCAGCGGCAGCTTGCGCAAGAAACCCTGCACCGGCGCCAGCTGGTCGACCGCCAGGCCCACCACCTGCCAGCCGCGGGCCGCGTGTTCACGGTAGAAACGGTCCAGCAGCGGCAGCTCCTCGACGCAGGGCGGACACCAGGTGGCCCAGAAGTTGATCAGCAGGGGCCGGCCGCGCAGCGACTGCAGAACCAGCTCGCCGCCTTCGGGACGCGCGAAGCGCCGCTGCCACAGCGCCGCCTCGGCCTCAGTCTCCATCGCCTGCGGCCGCAGCCGCCACCAGGCCAGGCCTGCGCCGGCCAGCGCGGCGGCCGCAGCCACGCCGGCAAACAAGCTGCGACGCCCCGGCCGCGGCGCAGAAGATGCGTGATCCGTGTCTTTCATGCCCGCATCATGCCGCAACCAGGGCCCTGACGGCCGCCAGATCGCCGCGCGGGGAGCGGCCGCGGCTGTCTGCCCGCAGCGCGCCGCGCAGGTCGTCATGGTCATACACCATCAGATGGACACCCACGGTTTCGCCGAGCTCCGGGCAGGGGCTGTGCAGGCTCAGCGCCTCCACGGCCTCGCCGCGCAGCCCCTGGACCGTGCGGGCTTCGTACGGGACGTTGCGGTCAATCAGCGCGATCTCCGCCGATTTGGGGTCGTCGCAGAACAGCTGGATGTAGAGGTCGGAGAGCCGCGTCGCGGTGCCGTTCCACACCGCCCCACCCAGGTGCGGGCGGAATTCGGCCAGCCGCTCCATCCAGACCAGGGCCAGGCGGCGCAGCGCCGCCAGCTCGCCCGGCTGGGTGTCGGCGCAGAACAGGGCGATGTGTTCACGCACCGCGTCCTCGAGCGCATCGTTGGGCGGCAAGGCGGTGCGCGGCGGCAGGCCCAGCAGCTTGAGCGCGCGCCGCTTGGCCGGGCCGTACTCCAGGCCCTCCTCCACCACCAGACGGGCCGCGGCCCCTGCGATTTCCTGCGTCAGACTGTCCATGGGAGCAGATTCTGCACGCGCGCGAGCGCCTGCCGGCCACACCTACAATTGCCGCAATGCACATTCATATCCTGGGTATTTGCGGCACCTTCATGGGCGGCGTCGCGGCGCTGGCGCGCGAGGCCGGCCACCGGGTCACGGGCTGCGACGCGGGCGTGTACCCGCCCATGAGCGATCAGCTGCGCGCCCTGGGAATCGACCTGATCGAGGGCTACGGCGCCGACCAGCTGGCCCTCGCGCCCGACATCTTCGTGGTCGGCAACGTGGTCGGCCGGGCCCGCCTGGCTGACGGCAGCCCGAAGTTCCCGCTCATGGAAGCCATCCTGGACGCCGGCGCAGCCTACACCAGCGGCCCCCAGTGGCTGGCCGAGCATGTGCTGCAGGGCCGCCATGTGCTGGCAGTGGCGGGCACGCACGGCAAGACCACCACGACTTCCATGCTGGCCTGGATCCTGGAGGCCGCCGGCCTGCAGCCGGGCTTTCTGGTCGGCGGCGTGCCGGTGAACTTTGGCGTCTCGGCGAGATTAGGTGCCCCCACGCTTGCCACTTCGTGTGCTGCGCTGCCCCCCGAGGGGGCTGTTTCGCCTTGGGGCGGCCCGGCGGCGAAACACGGCGCCCGCCCCCTCTTCGTGATCGAGGCCGACGAGTACGACACGGCGTTTTTCGACAAGCGCAGCAAGTTCGTGCACTACCGTCCGCGCACCGCGATCCTGAACAACCTGGAATTCGATCACGCAGACATCTTCGACGATCTGGCGGCGATCGAACGGCAATTCCACCACCTGGTGCGGACCGTGCCATCCCAGGGACGGGTCGTGGTGAACGGCCTGGAGGAAAGCCTGACGCGCGTGCTGGCCCAGGGCTGCTGGAGCGAGCTGCGCAGCTTCGGCGCCACGGTTAGCGACTTCAGTTCCGAGGGCGAGCCCGGCCATTTCTCGGTGCTCCAACAGGGCCGGCCGGTCGCCACGGTGGACTGGCGACTGGGCGGCGTGCACAACCAGCTCAACGCGCTGGCGGCGATCGCGGCGGCCGAGCATGTGGGCGTGGCGCCCGCGCTCGCCGCCCAGGCCCTGGGCCGCTTCGAGAACGTGAAGCGGCGCATGGAGCTGCGCGGCACGGCGGGCGGCGTCGCGGTCTACGACGATTTTGCCCACCACCCCACGGCGATACGCACCACGATAGATGGCCTGCGGCGCCAGGTCGGCCCCGAGGCGCGCATCCTCGCGGTGTTCGAGCCGCGCAGCAACACCATGAAGCTCGGCACCATGAAGGCCCAGCTGCCCTGGAGCCTGGAGGGCGCCGACCTGGCCTTCTGCCACGCCGGCGGCCTGGGCTGGGACGCGCGCGCCGCGCTCGCCGCCATGGGCGAGCGGGCCAGTGTCGCGGACAGCATAGACGAGCTCGTGGCCCAGGTCGTGGCCGTCGCACGGCCGGGCGACCATCTGCTGTGCATGAGCAATGGCGGCTTCGGCGGCGTGCACGCCAGGTTATTGCAGGCGCTGTCAAACGGATAGCGGAGACCGCATCGTGGGCTTCCAGACAAGCAGTTCCGCGGCACCAACCGCACGCAGCGCCGAGAATTTCTCGCGCCTGATGCATCTGGTCTACGAGGCGGCAGTTCAGCCAGCGCGCTGGTCCGAGGCCGTGGCCGCCGTCGCCGCGTCGATGGGAGCCAACAAGGGCCTGCTGTTCACCCCCTACCTGGGTCCGCAGGACGGCGGCCTGGTATTCCCGTGGAACATCAGCGAAGCCGACCTGCAGCGCTGGGCCACGCGCTACATCGAACACGACATCTGGGCCGCCGCCTTGCTGGAGCGCGGGCCCGTCCCGGAAGGCTCGGTGTACGTCGGCGAGGATCTCGTGCCGCGCGCGGTGCTGGAGCAGTCCGTCTTCTTCCGCGAATTCCTCTGCGGCATGGGAATCGGCCATTTGTGCACCGGCTTCGTCTTCGCCGGAACGCCCGGCTTGCCAGCCACGGCCCTGTCGATCTTCCGCCCCTTCGAGGCGCCGCCCTTCAGCCGCGATGACCAAGCCTGGCTGCGGCTGCTGGTTCCGCACCTGTCGCGCGCGCTGGGCGTGATGCACCGGCTCGATACCGCGCGGCTACAGACCGCTTCGATCCTCTCGGCGCTGAGCCGGTTGAGCTTTGGCGTGGCCCTGCTCAACGAGCGCCGGGAAGTCCTGCACCTCAACGAAGCCGCCCGCGCGGTGATCACGCGCGGCGACGGATTGACCGTGAATGGACAGCAGCAACTCGACGCGCAGGGCCACACGGCCGGGGCGCCGAGTCTGACGCAGTGGCTGACCACGGTCCACGCCCTCGACCAGCACGAGCCAACCCATTTTTCCGACGGTTTTTCGGTCAGCCGGGGCAAGCCGGGCCAGCGCTACGCGCTGCAATGTTCACCGCTGCCCTCCTCCGCCGCCTGGATCGCCGAAGGCGAATCGGTCCGTTTCGTGGTTTTCATCACCGACCCGGCAGCCGTGCGCCTGCCCGGCAGCACTCGCCTGCGCCAGCTCTATGGCTTCACCGAAGGCCAAGCCCGGGTCGCGCGCACGCTCGCGGGTGGCAACAGCTACAAAACTACGGCGCGCCTTCTCAACATCTCGGAGGAGACCGTGCGCTCGCACGTCAAGGAGATCTATGCCAAGGCACACGTCAACCGGCTGGCAGACTTGGTACGCATCCTCCTGTCGCAAGGACAGGTGGCGGTCTGAACAGGCGCACCGACTGCCTGGCCATCGCCGCCAACCCGTGCAGGCCGCGCCCACTCGCAGCTTCAGCGGGCGCGCCGCGCCTTGACAGCCTCCGACAGGACGTCGAGCACCCGCAACGAGTCGTCCCAGCCTATGCAGGCGTCGGTGATGCTCTTGCCGTATTCGAGCTTGGCCACGTCGTCCTTGCCGGGGGTGAACTTCTGCGCCCCCGCGACGATGTGGCTTTCCACCATGACACCGAAAATGTGGCGCGACCCCCCTGAGAGTTGTGCGGCAATGTCCCGCGCCACATCGACTTGCCGTTCGTGCTGCTTGGAGCTGTTGGCATGGCTGCAGTCCACCATCAGGGTGGCCGGCAGCTTGGCCGCTTCGAGCTCCTTGCAGGCCGCGGCCACGCTGGCCGCGTCGTAATTGGGCGCCTTGCCGCCGCGCAGGATGACGTGGCAATCCTTGTTGCCCTGGGTCTGCACGATGGCGACCTGGCCGTTCTTGTGCACGGACAGGAAATGGTGGCCGCGCGCGGCGGCCTGGATCGCGTCGGTGGCGATCTTGATGTTGCCGTCGGTACCGTTCTTGAAGCCGATCGGCGCCGACAGGCCCGACGCCAGCTCGCGATGCACCTGGCTTTCCGTGGTGCGCGCACCGATCGCGCCCCAGCTGATCAGGTCGCCGATGTACTGCGGCGAGATCACGTCCAGGAACTCGCTGCCCGCCGGCAGGCCCAGGCGGTTGATCTCGATCAGCAGCTGGCGCGCGATGCGCAGGCCCTCGTCGATGCGGAAGCTCTCGTCGAGGTAGGGGTCGTTGATCAGCCCTTTCCAGCCCACCGTGGTGCGAGGCTTTTCGAAGTACACGCGCATCACGACCTCCAGGGAGTCGGCGTACTTGTCGCGCAGGGGCTTGAGGCGGCGCGCGTAGTCGAGCGCAGCGGCCGGGTCGTGGATCGAGCAGGGGCCGATCACGACCAGCAGGCGGTCGTCCTTGCCGGCGATGATGTTGTGGATGTTCTTGCGCGTGTGGGCGATCAGCGATTCGACCGGCGTGCCGCCGATCGGGAAGAAACGGATCAGGTGTTCGGGAGGCGGCAGCACGGTGATGTCCTTGATGCGTTGGTCGTCGGTCTGGCTGGTCTTGTCGACGGGGTGCGCATACCAGGCATCGCTGGCGGAGGCTGCTTTGGCGTTCATCGTTCTGGCTCCTCGGAAGGTGAAGGGTTCGAAAAATTCAGGGCATAAAAAAACCGCCGGGCTTGGGGCTCCGGCGGTTCTTTGTGAGGGGTTCGGGTGCTTACACGCTCGCCTCTCGTCCGCCGGGGACAGAGAACCAAAAGTAAAAGTAAAAAGCGATGCGCGTTTGCATAAGTCGCGAATGTAGCACAGCTGGCGCGGCCGTCAAGCCCTGCCCGGGATTTTCGAACTCAGGCGGTTCCGCCCACGGTCAGGCCATCGATGCGCAGCGTGGGCTGGCCCACGCCCACCGGCACGCTCTGGCCCTCCTTGCCGCAGGTGCCGACGCCCGAATCCAGGCGCATGTCGTTGCCTATCATGCCGACCTTCTTGAGCGACTCGGGGCCGCTGCCGACCAGGGTTGCGCCCTTGACGGGGTAAAGGATCTTGCCGTTCTCGACCCAGAAGGCCTCGCTGGCCGAGAACACGAACTTGCCGCTGGTGATGTCGACCTGGCCGCCGCCGAAGTTGGTGGCGTACAGGCCCTTCTTGATGCTGGCGACGATCTCCTCGGGCGCCTTGTCGCCGCCCAGCATGTAGGTGTTGGTCATGCGCGGCATCGGAATATGGGCATAGCTCTCGCGCCGGCCATTGCCGGTGGGGGCCACACCCATCAGGCGCGCGTTCATTGCGTCCTGGATATAGCCCTTGAGGATGCCGTCCTCGATCAGCACGTTGCGCTGCGACACATGGCCCTCGTCGTCGATGTTGAGCGATCCGCGCCGGTCGGCCAGGGTGCCGTCATCCAGCACCGTGACGCCCTTGGCCGCCACGCGCTGGCCGATGCGGCCGCTGAAGGCACTCGAGCCCTTGCGGTTGAAGTCGCCCTCCAGGCCATGGCCGATCGCCTCGTGCAGCAGGATGCCGGGCCAGCCGGGGCCCAGCACCACGGTCATCTCGCCGGCCGGCGCCGGGCGCGCCTCGAGATTGGTCAGCGCGGCCTTGACCGCGTCGCCCACGTACTGCTGGATCAGCGCCTCGTCGAAGTGGTCGAGGCCGAAACGGCCGCCGCCGCCGCCCGAGCCCACCTCGCGGCGCGGCTTGCCGCCGACCGTCTGCTCGGCGATCACGGTCACCGACAGGCGCACCAGCGGGCGCACGTCCGCCGCCAGCGTGCCGTCGGCGCGCGCCACCAGCACCACGTCGTACTCGCTGGCCAGGCCGGCCATCACCTGCACGATGCGCGGGTCGCGCGCGCGCGCCTGCTGCTCGACCTTCTCGAGCAGGCGCACCTTGGCCGTGCTGTCCAGCGTGGCGATGGGGTCGAGGCCGGCGTAGAGCGAGCGGCTGGGCGCGACCTTGCGCGCGGGAATCTTCTCGCGCCGCTGCTGAGCGGCCGTCGAAATGCTGCGCACGGTCAGCGCCGCGTCCATCAGCGAGGACTCGGAGATGTCGTCCGAATAGGCGAAGGCGGTCTTCTCGCCCGACACCGCACGCACCCCCACGCCCTGGTCGATGCTGAAGCTGCCAGTCTTGACGATGCCCTCCTCCAGGCTCCAGCCCTCGGAGCGCGTGTACTGGAAATACAGGTCCGCATCGTCCACGCGGTAGGCGGTGATGGCCGCCAGCGCGCGCGTCAGGTGGCTCTCGTCGAGGCCGAACGGTTCGAGCAGCAGGGAGCGGGCCGTGGCCAGTCGTTCGAGGGTGGGTTCGCGGGAGATCATGGCTGCATTGTAGGCAGGGAAGCGCGCGGCCCGCCACGAAAAAAAGGGCAGCATCGCCCCTCTTGGCGCCGCGCGGCGCAGGCTCAGGCCGCCTGGTCGTCGACGGCGGCGCCCGGGCCGTGGGTCTTGCAGGACGCGATACCCTCGTCGCGCGCCTTCTCGCCCGAATACATCTGGCTCTGGCCGATCACCTGGCCGTTGCCGGCCTTGAGCGTGAAATAGGGCGATCCGTCCTTGCCGACCAAGCGTCCGTAGCGCAGGTCCGCAGCGGCATTCTTCTTCACCGATTCGATGCCATTGACCGCGCTGGGCTTGGATTCGTACATCTCGCTGGTCAGAATGGTCTGGCCGTTGTCTGCATGCAGTGTGAAAAAGAACTTCTCGTTCTTGGACTTCTTGAGCTCGAACTTGCCTGCCATGAAACGCTCCTCTGGTTGCCAAAGCACGGTTGGCCCGCGTTTTTTAACCCGGCGCCCGGTTTCGTGCAACGCCGGCTTGTTACAAAAGGCTCGTTCAGGTCTGCACCAGGCGCTTGGACTTGGCGATCGACATCAGGATGCCCAGGCCCAGGCCCAGGGTGACCATGGCCGTGCCGCCGTAGCTGATGAAGGGCAGCGGCACGCCCACCACGGGCAGGATGCCGCTGACCATGCCCATGTTGACGAAGGCGTAGGTGAAGAAAATCATGGTCACGCTGCCGGCCAGCAGGCGGGCGAACAGCGTGGGCGCCTCCAGGGCAATGGTCAGGCCGCGCAGCACCAGGAAGACGAAGGCCGCGATCAGCGCCAGGTTGCCGACCAGGCCGAACTCCTCGGAAAACGCGGCGAAGATGAAGTCGGTGGTGCGCTCGGGAATGAACTCCAGGTGCGTCTGCGTGCCCTGCATGAAGCCCTTGCCGAACACTCCGCCCGAACCGATGGCGATCATGCCCTGGATGATGTGAAAGCCCTTGCCCAGCGGGTCGCGCGTGGGGTCCAGCAGGGTGCACACCCGCTGCTGCTGGTAGTCGTGCAGCACGGGCCAGCGCACGCCCTCGGCGCACAGACCGGGCTCGAAGACCACCAGCAGCGCCATGCCCACCAGCCCCAGCAGCACCGGCGGCAGGATCAGCTTCCAGCTCAGGCCGGCGAAAAAGATCACGGCCAGGCCGGCCGCCAGCACCAGCAGCGAGGTGCCGAGGTCGGGCTGCTTCATGATCAGGCCGACCGGCAGGGCCAGCAGGGCGCCGGCGACCAGGAAGTCGAGCGGGCGCAGCTGCCCCTCGCGCTTCTGGAACCACCAGGCCAGCATCAGCGGCATGGCGATCTTGAGGATTTCGCTGGGCTGTATGACCACCCCCACGTTGACCCAGCGCCGCGCGCCCTTCTTGGTGATGCCGAACAAGGCCACGGCGATCAGCAGGGCCACACCCAGGGTGTACAGCGGCACCGCCAGCAGCATCAGCCGCTGCGGCGGGATCTGCGCCACCACGAACATGATGGCGCCGGCGATCAGCATGTTGCGGCCATGGTCGAAAAAGCGTGTGCCGTGGTCGTAACCCGAGGAATACATGATCAGCAGGCCCGCGCAGGCCAGCAGGAACACGGCGAAGGCCAGCGGGCCGTCGAAGCCGCGCAGGACCAGGGAGGCTCGCCGCCAGAGCGAGGGTTTTTCAATGATGGCCACCATGGCCTCGATTATCCCGCGCGGGCGGAAACCTCCCGGGGAATGCGGATGTCGACGCACCGTGCGTCCGGGCGCGCTGTGCAGCGTCAAGCGTGCGCCGATCGCGCCGGCGCGATCGAGCAGGGAGAGCAGCCCCTTGCGCGGAGGCGCCTGCACGTCGAAGCCCCGGCCGTTGTCGATGATGCGCAGGCTCACGCTGCCCTGCGCCATGTCGGACTCGATGCGCACCACGCCGGCTTGGGCATGCTGCAGCACATTGGACAGTGCTTCGAAGACCATGAACTGCAGGTGGCGCATGGTCTGCGCGTCGATCGAAAGCTTGAGCTGGTCCAGCGAGTCGCGCAGGGTCTGCAACAGCTCGACCAGGCTGGCCTTGCCCGACTGCAGCTGGCGGATCGCCGCGCTGATGTGCGAGCCCACGCCGTCGTGCATGTCGCGCAGGATGCGCGCGCGCTCGGCCGCGCGGGCCTGGGCACTGGCGCGGCGAAAACGCGTCACCACGATGCCGCCGAGCGTGAGGCCGAACAGCACGGACGAATAGCGCAGGTAGGTGTCGCTGCCGAAGGCATCACCGAAGCGCCCCCCCTTTATGGGATGCAGCTTGTCACAAATAACGGCCAAATCCTGACCGGGCGAGACCCGGGCATCGCCCGCGGACAGCTTGCAGCCATATCAGGAGAGAACGCATGAAGATGACAACAGCAAAACTTGCATTGGCAATGGCCGGTGCTGCGACGCTCACCCTGTCAGGGTGCGGCGGGGATTCGAGCACGGCCTCCGGCGTCACCATCGCCGGCACCGTCTCCGCCCCAGGAGGGCAAGTCGCCTTCAATCAGCCGACCGACCTGCTGAGCCGGCTCGCCCGGCTCTTCATATCGTCGGCCTTTGCGCAAACCTCGGGCATGTTCTCCGGCGTGGGCGCCGGCGTCGCCGTGAATCTGATCGAAACTGACGCCGCCGGCAACCAGGTCGGCAGCCCCCTGGCGTCGGCAACAACCGATGCAACCGGGGCCTACAGCCTCACAGCCCCGGAAGGATTCACGCCATCGAGCAAATATGTGGTACGCGCCACGGCATCGGGCGGCCAACTCGACGCCATCGTCACCGGCACCACTGTCAACGTGGACCCGGTAACCAACGCCACAACCACCCTGGTGCTGGCCAGCGCAAGCGCGAGCGGTCTTGCCAGTGTCACCACTGCCGAAGTCACCGCAGTCGAGGACACGATCCAAGCCCTCGCCAACGACGGCACAAGCTATGCGTCGGCCACAGAGGCGACCACTCAGCTGAGGGCCAAGGCGCAGGCCGACGAGGAAACCAGCAACATCGTCAGCAGCGTCGTCAGTAGCGGGGTGATCAGCGGCTCGGTAAAAGATGCCAACGGCCAAGCACTGGCGGGCATCAAGATCGTGGCGCGCGACTTCGGCAACTGGGTCACTCGGGCGATCGCCTATACCGACACGACGGGCCAGTACACGCTGAACGTTCCGGCCGGCGACTACATCCTGGGCGCCTTCAACCATACGGGCACCAGCACCGCCGCGAGCGAGTGGTGGACCCAGGATGGCGGCGCGGCCAACCAGTTCAGCGCTGAAAAGGTCGCCGTCGCGGGCAGCGCCGTCTCCACGGACTTCGTGCTGGAACCCGGCGTGCGCATCAGCGGCAAGGTGACGGGCGCAGGCAGCGCCTTGGGCGGCATCAAGGTTCACACCCGCGATGTCACCAGCGACCAGCCCGTTACGGGAACGATGACCGGTCCGGACGGGGCGTTCAGGCTCAACGTGCGCCCCGGCACCTATACCCTCGCGGCGGTGAACACGACCCAACAGCCGTTCGCCACGCAGTATTACGTCGCAGGCGACACCACGGCCGGCACGGCCAGCGAAGCCTCGCCCCTGACCGCGAGCCTGGGAACCGAACTCACCACCAACTTCGCGCTGCCGGCCGGCTACCAGATTTCAGGAAAAGTGAGCGATCCCACCACAGGAAACGTCACCGGCATCAGCGTGCGCTTCTACGACGGCACCGTGCCAGACAGCACCACCGGAGCCTTTGTAAACGGGCTGCGCACGGACCTGCAAGGCCAATATCGCCTATGGCTCGCGCCCAAGGCCAACTACATCGTGCGCACCAGAGGTCAAACACAGACCGCGGACATTTCCTCGGGAATTGTGGTCAAGGACTTCAGCGCCGCCGTCGGGACGGTCACGGCCAAACTGACAGGTCCCGGCGGTCTTGCCGTGAGCCAAGCCAAGGTCGCCGTGTACGACGGCAGCGCAGGCTACCAGGGTTTCGAGGTCAGCAATGCCGACGGGTCGGTGACTCTTTACAGCACCATCAGTCCGGTTCGGGTCGAATTCAAGATCGACAACGGCACAGCGGTTGGCTCCTCGCTCTACAACGGGCAAACGCAGTTTTCGCTGGCCAGCGATCTCAGTATTGTCGTAGGCGGCACGTCGACCGATTTGGGAACTGTGGCGCTGCCCGTTGGCGGCGTGCTTTCCGGAACGGTCAGGGTTGGGGGTGCGCCGAAGGGGAATTACGCTGTTCAACTGAGAAGCGGCGGCAACGCCTTCCCGACGAATCAATTCGTGGCCACCCGTACGCAGTCGGATGGCAGTTATTCGATCAGTCTGCCCTACGGCATCTACAACATCCGCGCCTGTATTCCTGGCAACTGCAGCGGAGCGTTCAGCAGCGTCACCATCAACTCGAGCGCTCACACCAAGGACTTCTCGCTGTAGCGGGCTGGCGCACGTGGCCGGCGGGCGACGGCCGAGGGCTGACAGCACATGTACCGGCGCCGGTCAGTTCTCGTTTCGGCGCCCGGTCTTGCAGCCCCTATGATCGCCCCATGCCCACCACCCACCTGCTCTACCTGCACGGCTTCCGCTCCTCGCCCCAGTCCATGAAGGCGCAAAAGGTCGCGGCGCGGGTGCAGGAGCAGCACCCGGCCGTGACCTGGTGGTGTCCGCAGCTACCCCCCTCTCCGCGTGCCGCCATGGCGGCGATCAGGCAAGGCATCGCGGGCTGGCCGCGCGAGCGCATGGCCGTGGTCGGCTCCTCGCTCGGCGGCTTCTATGCCACCTGGGTGGCGCAGCAGACCGGCTGCCCGGCCGTGCTGCTGAACCCGGCCGTGGACCCGGCGCGCGACCTGGCGCGCCATATCGGCGAGCAGACCAGCTGGCACGACCCCGGGGAGCGATTCTTCTTCGAGCCGGCCTTCGTCGCCGAACTGCGCGCCCTGGAGGCTGGCCCCCTGCACCACCCCGAGCGCTTCTTCGCCGTGATCGCCAAGGGCGACGAGGTGCTGGACTGGCGCGAGATGACGGCCCGCTACGCCGGCGCGCAGATCAAGCTGCTCGAGGGCGGCGACCATGCGCTGTCCGACTTCGACGACCATATCGACCAGGTTTTCGCCTTCCTCGACCTGGCCTGATCCCCGGCGCAGGGGTGGCCCATGGGACAATCGGGCCCATGTTTGCATTGTTTGAAGAAGCCGGAAAATTCCTGGCCGGCCGTGTGCTGTCGGAGGCCGAGGCCTCGGCCCAGGTCGAGCTCGAGTCGGGCAAGCGGGTCAAGGTCAAGGCCGCCAACATCCTGCTCAAGTTCGACAAGCCGGCGCCCGCCGAGCTGTTGACCCAGGCCCAGGCGATCGCCCCCGGCATCGAGCTCGAGCTGGCCTGGGAATTCGCGCCGGACGAGGAATTCGGCTTCGCCGACCTGGCGCGCGATTATTTCAGCGCCGATGCCACGCTGGCCCAGCAGGCCGGCGCCCTGCTGCGCCTGTACGAGGCACCGCACTACTTCCGCCGCGCCGGCAAGGGCCGATTCAGGAAGGCGCCGGCCGAGATCGTGCAGCAGGCGCTGGCCGCGATCGAGAAGAAGCAGCTGATCCAGCAGCAGATCGCCGACTGGGCCGCCGAGCTCGGCGCGGGACGCTGCCCGGCGGCCGTCCGCGAGCAGCTGTTCAAGATCCTGTTCAGGCCGGACAAGAACGCGCCCGAGTACAAGGCCGTGGTCGAGGCCAGCCGCGCCACCCAGACCGCACCCCTGGCCCTGCTGCAGCGCGCCGGCGCGATCGACTCGCCCTACCAGTTCCACTGGCAGCGCTTCCTGTTCGAGAACTTCCCCAAGGGCACGGGCTTTCCGGCGCTGGAGGCGCCCGAGATCCGCGACGAGCTGCCGCTGGCGCCCGTGCAGGCCTACTCGATCGACGATTCGCACACCACCGAGATCGACGACGCGCTCTCGGTCCAGGGCCTGGACACGGGCACCGTGGTGGTCGGCATCCACATCGCCGCGCCGGGCCTGGCCGTGCAGCCGGGCAGTGCCATCGACCAGCTCGGGCGCGCCCGCCTGTCCACGGTCTACATGCCAGGCTACAAGATCACCATGCTGCCCGACGAGGTGGTGCAGGCCTACACCCTGTCCGAGGGACGCGCCTGCCCGGCGGTCTCGCTCTACGTGACGCTGGACGAGGCCACGCTGGAGATCAAGGGCTCCGAGACCCGGCTCGAGCGCGTGCCGATCGCCGCCAACCTGCGCCACGACCAGCTCGACCAGATCATCACCACCGAATGGCTGGAAGACCCCGAGTTCGAGCATGCCGACGGCCACCCGCCCCTGCCCATAGCCCGGCATGAGCTCGCCTTCCTCTACCGCCTGGCCAAGCACCTGAAGGCGCAGCGCGAGATCGTGCGCGGCAAGCCCGAGACCTTCAACCGGCCCGACTACAGCTTTCGCCTGGTCGGCAACGACGGCCAAGTGCCGAGCGGCAGCGAGCAGGTGCTGATCAGCACGCGCAAGCGCGGCGAACCGCTGGACTTGATCGTGGCCGAGGCCATGATCCTGGCCAACAGCCGCTGGGGCCAGTGGCTGGCCGAGCTCGGCGTGCCCGGCATCTACCGCAGCCAGGCCAGCCTGGCGCCGGGGGTCAAGGTGCGCATGGGCACCAAGGCGCTGCCGCATGCAGGCATAGGCGTCAAGAGCTACGCCTGGAGCACCTCGCCGCTGCGCCGCTACACCGACCTGGTCAACCAGTGGCAGATCATCGCCTGCGCGCGCCACGGCCGGGCCGCGGCCCTGGCCGCGCCGTTCAAGCCCAAGGACGCCGAGCTGTTCTCCATCATCAGCGGCTTCGAAGCGGCCTACAGCGCCTACAACGGCTACCAGGCCGGCATGGAGCGCTTCTGGACGCTGCAGTACCTGCGCCAGCAAGGCATAGGCGAGCTGGAGGCCACCACCTTCAAGGAAGGCCCGGGCGGCAGCTGGCTGGTGCGCGCCGAGCACCTGCCCCTGGTGCTGCCGGTGCTCGGCGCCCAAGGCCTGGCGCGCGGCGCCCGGCTGCGCGTGCGGCTGGGCGAGATCGACGAGATCGCGCTGGACCTCAGCGGCACCGTGATCGAGCGCCTGGACAGCGCGGCCCCGCCTGCGGCCGAGGCCGAGGAGGACGAGGAGGAGCCGGCCGCCGGCCCGATCGCGATCGCCGTCGACCTCAGCGAAGCCGACGCCGCCAGCCCCAATAATCCCCAACCGTGAACCTGAGGTTTTTTCGCCAGCTGACCACCCTGCAATGGGCGCTGGGCTTGTCCCTGGCCGTCCATGCGGCGCTGCTCACGGTGCGCTTCGTCGACCCCGAGGGTTTCAAGCGCGTGTTCCAGGACACTCCGCTGGAAGTCATCCTGGTCAACGCCAAGGCCAGCGAAAAGCCCGTCAAGGCCACGGCCATCGCCCAGTCCTCACTGGCCGGCGGCGGCGAGGCCGAGCGCGGCCGCGCGACCACGCCGCTGCCGCCCTCGGCCCTGACCGAGATGGGCGACGCGGCCGAGGAGGCCCAGCGCCGCATCGAGGCGCTGCAGGCCCAGCAGACCCTGCTGATGGCCCAGGTGCGCAGGCAGCTGGCCGCCCTGCCCCCGCCCGACCCGCAGCAGCCCAGCCCCTCGCGCGAGGCCCAGGCACGCGAGGAAAAGCGGCGCCAGCTCCACAAGCTGCTGGCCGAGATCGAGCGGCGCGTCAACGAGGAGAACGCCCGGCCCAAGAAGCGCTACATCAGCCCGGCCACGCGCGAGGAGGTCTACGCGGTCTACTACGACGGCCTGCGCCGCCGCATCGAGGAGCGCGGCACCGAGCAGTTTCCCCAGGCGGCGGGGCGCAAGCTCTACGGCGAGCTGACCATGGTGGTCACCGTCAACCACGACGGCCGGGTGCTGGACGCGGAGGTCGCCGAAACCTCGGGCAACCTCACGCTGGACCGCCGCGCAGCGGCGATCGCGCGCGGCGCCGGCCCCTTCGGCCGCTTCAACGAGGCCATGCGGCGCCGCGCCGACCAGATCGTGGTCGTGTCGCGTTTCCGCTTCACGCGCGACGAGACCCTGGAAACCCGTTTGACTGCGCATTGAGCAAGCATCGAAAAGAGAGACAGATGGACAACTACTGCCTGATGGGCAACCCGGTCGAGCACAGCAAGTCGCCCTGGATCCAGAACCGTTTTGCCGAGCTCAGCGGCGAGCCGGTGCATTACGACAAGCGCCTGGTCCCGCTGGACGGCTTCGCCGCGGCCCTGCAGGCCTTTCGCGACCAGGGCGGCAAGGGCTGCAACGTCACCGTGCCGTTCAAGCTGCAGGCCGCGGCCCTGGCCACCGAGGCCAGCCCGCGCGTGGCGCTGGCCGGGGCCTGCAACACGCTGCGCCTGGACGGCGACCAGATCCTGGCCGACAACACCGACGGCGTGGGCCTGATCAACGACATCACGCGCAATGCCGGTGTCGCGCTGGCCGGCCGCGACGTGCTGCTGATCGGCGCGGGCGGCGCCGGCGCCGGCGTGCTGGGCCCGCTGCTGGAGCAGCGCCCGCGCCGCGTGGTGCTGGCCAACCGCACGGCCTCGCGCGCCCAGGAGGTGGCGGCGCGCCATGCCGCGCTGGCCGCACAGCAGGGCGTGGAACTGCTGGCCTGCGGCCTGCAGGACGCGGCCGTGACCGAGGCCGGCTTCGACCTGGTCATCAACGCCTCCTCGAGCAGCCTCAAGGGCGCCGGCGTGCCGGTGCCGGCCAGCGTGCTGCGCCCCGGCGCCCTGGCCTGCGACCTGATGTACGGCCCGGCCGCCCAGGGCTTCATGGACTGGGCCGCAGCCCATGGTGCCGTGCCGCGCGACGGCCTGGGCATGCTGGTCGAGCAGGCCGCCGAGGCCTTCCGCATCTGGCGCGGCGTGCGCCCGCCCAGCGCCGCCGTGCTGGCCGAGCTGCGCGAGAAGCTGGCAGCAGCCTGAGCCTGGGAGCGCAAGAGGCATGAAAGCGCTGTGGCGCTGGCTGGCCCTGGGGGTGCTCCTGGCCCTGAGCCTGCAGTTGTTCTTCGTGGCCCGCATCGCGCTGATGGCCGTGGTCGACCCGCAGTCCACCGCCTTCCAGCGCTCCGAAGCCTGGCGGCTGCTCAGCGAGAAGGGCCGCCTGCGCTGGCGCCAGCAGTGGGTGCCCTATGCGCAGATGTCGGACCAGCTCAAGCGCGCCGTGATCGCCTCCGAGGACGGTGACTTCATACACCACGACGGCGTGGAATGGGAAGCCCTGGAAAAGGCCTGGGAAAAGAACGCCAAGGCCGAGGCGCTGGCCGCGCGCCGCGCAGCGCAGGCGCGATCGGCGCGCCCGCTCAAGATCGTCGGCGGCTCGACCATCACCCAGCAGCTGGCCAAGAACCTGCTGCTCTCGGGCGAGCGCACCCTGCTGCGCAAGGGCCAGGAATTCATGCTCACCCTGGCGCTGGAGACCCTGCTGACCAAGCAGCGCATCCTGGAGATCTACCTCAACAGCGTCGAGTGGGGCGAAGGCGTGTTCGGCGCCGAGGCCGCGGCCCAGCATTACTACCGCAAGCCGGCCGCCCGCCTCACGGCCTGGGAGGCCGCGCGCCTGGCGGTGATGCTGCCGCGTCCGCGCTACTTCGAGCGCGTGCCCCAGTCGGCCTACCTGGGCCACCGCGCCTCGGTCATCGCGGCCCGCATGGGCGACGCCGTGCTACCCTGAGCGCAAGCTCCATCCCCCATGCGCATCCTAGGCATAGACCCCGGCCTGCAGACCACCGGCTTCGGCGTGCTCGACGTCGACGGCAGCGCGCTGCACTATGTGGCCAGCGGCGTGATCCAGACCACGCGCGAGGAGATGGGCAACCTGCCGGCGCGCCTGAAGGTGCTGTACGACGGCATCCGCGAGATCGCTGCGCGCTACCAGCCCGACGCGGCCTCGGTCGAGATCGTGTTCGTCAACGTCAACCCCCAGGCCACGCTGCTGCTGGGCCAGGCGCGCGGCGCCTGCGTCACGGCCTTGGTGTCCTGCGACCTGCCGGTGGCCGAGTACACGGCGCTGCAGATGAAGCAGGCCGTCACCGGCCACGGCCGCGCCGCCAAGGCCCAGGTGCAGGAGATGGTCAAGCGCCTGCTGCGCCTGCCCGGCGTGCCGCGCCAGGATGCAGCCGACGCCCTGGGCCTGGCCATCACGCACGCGCACGCCAGCCCCTCGATGAACAAGCTGGCCGCAGCCGGCGTGCTGCAGCGCAAGACCAGCGGCATGTACCGCGGCGGCCGCAGCCACTGACGGCCTGAGTTCAGGCCAGGTTCTCGAGGATCAAAACGGCAAAGAAGCCGAACGCCGCGATCAGGGTCCACTTGAGGATGACCAGGCCCATGCGCCGGTACCTGGCCTGGCCCGTACCCGCGTAGAAGGCGAAGGACACGGCCGCTGCGAGCAGCAGCATCAGGACGGCCCAGCGGAACAGCAGCATGCCTACCAGGCGCGCGCGGGCAAGGCGAAGCCCGCCGGGGCCTTTTTCTCGTCCTCGAACGTCACGATCTCGAAGGCGTCGCTGTGCGACAGCAGCTCGCGCAGCAGCTTGTTGTTCAGCGCGTGTCCCGAGCGGAAGGCGCTGTAGGCCGCCAGCAGGGGCTTGCCGATCAGGTAGAGGTCGCCCATGGCGTCCAGGATCTTGTGCTTGACGAACTCGTCGTCGTAGCGCAGGCCCTCGGCGTTGAGCACCTTGTAGTCGTCCATCACGATGGCGTTGTCCAGGCCGCCGCCCAGGGCCAGGCCGTTGGCGCGCATCATCTCCACATCGCGCGTGAAGCCGAAGGTGCGGGCACGCGCGATGTCGCGCATGTAGTTGCCCTGGCCCAGGTCGAACTCGACGCGCTGGCCGGTGGAGTCCACGGCCGGGTGGTCGAAGTCGATCTCGAAGCTCAGCTTGTAGCCGTGGTAGGGCTCCAGGCGCGCCCACTTGACGTTGTCGCCCTGGCCCTCGCGCACCTCGACCGGCCGCAGCACGCGGATGAAGCGCTTGGGTGCATCCTGCAGCTCGATACCGGCGCTTTGCAGCAGGAACACGAAGGACGAGGCCGAGCCGTCCAGGATGGGCACCTCCTCGGCCGTGATGTCCACGTAGAGGTTGTCCAGGCCTAAGCCCGCGCAGGCCGACATCAGGTGCTCCACCGTGTGCACCTTGGCGCCGCCGTTGGAAATCGTCGAGGCCAGGCGCGTGTCCGTCACCGCCAGCGCGGAGATCGGAATGTCGACCGGCAGGGGCAGGTCCACGCGCCGGAACACGATGCCGGTGTCGGGCTGGGCCGGCCTCAGGGTCAGTTCCACCCGCTGGCCGCTGTGCAGCCCGACGCCGACCGCGCGGGTCAGCGTCTTGAGGGTACGTTGCGCAAGCATGGACGCCATTTTAATTTTTTGGCCATTCGGCCGCCCGGACAAGGGGATTGATGGGATGGCAAGCGTCGCGAGCAGGCCGAGGTGAGGCCGAGGCGCGCAGCCGTACTTCGGTACGGCGAGCACCACAGGCCTCAGATCGGTCCGCGCAGCAGCTTGACGCCCATCAATCAGCCTGCTTGCGGAGAAATGCCGGGATCTCGAAGTCGTCCATGCCGCCCGAGGCCAGCGCGTCCACCTTGGCCGCGGCCTGGGTGCGGTTGGTGCGCCACACGCTGGGCACGCTCATGTTGCCGTAGTCGGGCTGGCCGCCGCTGGCCATGCCGACGCCGGAGCCACCCAGGGTGGCGCCCACGCCAGGCAGGTTGAACGGCACGTTGTCGGTGCCGGTGCGCAGCACCTGCAGCGGCGGCGCCGTGCGGCGCTGGCCCTGGCGCGACAGGCCGGTCGCGACCACGGTGACGCGGATCTCGTCGCCCAGGGCGTCGTCGTAGGCCGTGCCGTAGATCACGTGGGCGTCGGCCGAGGCGAAGTTGCGGATGGTGGTCATCGCGGTCTTGGACTCGCTGAGCTTGAGCGAGCCCTTGGCCGCCGTGATCAGCACCAACACGCCCTTGGCGCCCGACAGGTCTATGCCTTCGAGCAGCGGGCAGGCCACGGCCTGTTCGGCCGCGATGCGCGCGCGGTCCGGTCCGTTGGCCAGGGCCGTGCCCATCATGGCCTTGCCGGGTTCGCCCATCACGGTGCGCACGTCCTCGAAGTCCACGTTCACATGGCCGGGCACGTTGATGATCTCGGCGATGCCGCCCACGGCGTTCTTGAGCACGTCGTTGGCATGGGCGAAGGCCTCGTCCTGGGTGATGTCGTCTCCCAGCACCTCGAGCAGCTTCTCGTTGAGCACCACGATCAGCGAGTCGACGTTGGCCTCGAGCTCGGACAGGCCGTTGTCGGCGTTGGTCATGCGCCGGCCGCCCTCCCAATCGAAGGGCTTGGTCACCACGCCCACCGTGAGGATGCCCATCTCCTTGGCCACGCGCGCGATCACGGGCGCGGCGCCGGTGCCGGTGCCGCCGCCCATGCCGGCGGTGATGAACAGCATGTGGGCCCCGCCGATCGCGGCGCGGATGTCGTCCAGCGCCGCCTCGGCGGCCTCGCGGCCCTTCTCGGGCTTGCTGCCCGCGCCCAGGCCGCTCACGCCGAGCTGGATCGTGCGGTGGGCGGCGCTGCGGCTGAGCGCCTGCGCATCGGTGTTGGCGCAGATGAACTCGACGCCCTGGACATGGCGGCCGATCATGTGCTCGACCGCGTTGCCGCCGCCGCCGCCCACGCCGATCACCTTGATCTGGGTGCCCAGATTGAACTCTTCGACTTCAATCATTTCGATGCTCATGTTTCTCTCCTAAATCTGCAGTTGCCTGAATGTCGTGAATGCTTGTTATTGAGGGCTGTCTCAGGACGGCGGGCCGGTGCCTCGCCATCGTCGTTTTCGCGAGGTGGGCGGACTGCCGCGCGCCAGGTAGAGCTTGCGCCACATGTCAGGCCTCCTGCCGGGCCGCCCCAAAGGAGGCCTGGGCCCCCTCGGGGGGCAGCGAATACACGAAGTGATGAGCGTGGGGGCGTTTCACTTCAGAAGTTCCCCACGATGAAGTCCTTGAAGCGGCCGAAGGCGGTCTTCATCGAGCCGTTCTTCTGCGCCACCTTGAAGCCGCGCAGGCGCGCCAGGCGCGCCTCCTCCATCAGGCCCATGACGGTGGCCGCGCGCGGCTGGGCCACCATGTCGGCCAGGGCGCTCGAATACTTGGGCACGCCGCGGCGCACCGGCTTGAGGAAGATGTCCTCGCCGAGCTCGACCATGCCCGGCATGACCGAGCTGCCGCCGGTGAGCACGATGCCCGAGGACAGCACCTCCTCGTAGCCCGACTCGCGCACCACCTGCTGCACCAGCGAGAAGATCTCCTCGACGCGCGGTTCGATCACGCCGGCCAGCGCCTGCTTGGACAGCATGCGCGGCCCGCGATCGCCCAGGCCCGGCACCTCGACCTGCTGCTCGGGGTCGGCCAGCAGCTGCTTGGCGTAGCCCGACTCGACCTTGATATCCTCGGCGTCCTTGGTCGGGGTGCGCAGCGCCATCGCGATGTCGCTGGTGATCAGGTCGCCGGCGATCGGGATCACGGCGGTGTGGCGGATCGCGCCGCCGGTGAAGATGGCCACGTCGGTGGTGCCCGCGCCTATGTCCACGCAGGCCACGCCGAGCTCGCGCTCGTCCTCGGTCAGCACCGCCAGGCTGGAGGCCAGGGGGTTGAGCATCAGCTGGTCCACGTCCAGGCCGCAGCGGCGCACGCACTTGACGATGTTCTCGGCCGCGCTCTGCGCGCCGGTCACGATGTGCACCTTGGCCTCCAGGCGGATGCCGCTCATGCCGATCGGCTCCCTCACGTCCTGGCCGTCGATCACGAACTCCTGCGGCTCGACCAGCAGCAGGCGCTGGTCGGTCGAGATGTTGATGGCCTTGGCGGTCTCGACCACGCGTGCCACGTCGGCCGGCGTGACCTCCTTGTCCTTCACCGCCACCATGCCGCTGGAATTGATGCCGCGGATATGGCTGCCGGTGATGCCGGTGTAGACACGCGTGATCTTGCAGTCCGCCATCAGCTCGGCCTCCTTGAGCGCCTGCTGGATGCTCTGCACCGTGGCGTCGATGTTGACCACCACGCCGCGCTTGAGGCCGTTGCTCGGCGCGATGCCCAGGCCCGCGAGCTTGAGCTCGCCGCCGGGCATGACCTCGCCCACCACCACCATCACCTTTGCGGTGCCGATGTCGAGGCCAACCACCAGATCCTTGTACTCTTTTGCCATAACTCCACCAGTTCCAGGTCCTTGCTTATCTCTGCCCTTGTCTCGCCCTAGGGCTTCTTGGCCGCATCCGGCACCAACGTGGTCACGCCGCGCAGGCGCAGCGCATAGCCGTCGCCGTGGCGCAGGTCGGCCGACTCCACCGAGCTCGGCCGCCGCCCATAGCGCGCCACGACCTGCGTCAGCGTGCGCACGAAACGCTGCACGCGCGGCGCCACCTCCTCGGGCGTGCCGCGCCCGAGCTCGAGCACCGCGCCGCCGTCCAGCTGGGCGCGCCAGCCCCCGCGCGACGACAGCTCAAGTTGCTCCAGCGTGGCGTCGATCGGCTCGAAGATCGGCGCCAGCTGCTGGTACATGCCCAGCACCTGGGCCGACTGGCCCTCGGGACCGCGCAGCCGCGGCAGCGCCTCGGACTCCACGTCGCCCACATTGGCCTCGAACACCTCGCCGAAGCTGTTGACCAGGCGCGAATCGCTCTCGCGCCCCCAGTAGGCCACCGGCTGATGCTCCTGCAGCGCCACGCGCAGGCGGTTGGGAAACTCGCGCTGCACCAGGGCCTGGCGCACCCAGGGCGCGGCCTCGAAGGCCCGGCGCGCCGCCGCCAGGTCCAGGGTGAAGAAGTTGCCGCTGAGCCTCGGCGCCACGTTGGCGCGCAGCGTGACCGCGCTGTTGTGGGCCACGTCACCCTGCACCGTGATGCCGGCGATCGAGAAACCCGGATGACGCAGCAGCCACCACAGGCCCGACGCCAGCCCCGTGACGAGCGCGCCGGCGAACAGGACCGTGGCGGTCAGGTTCATCAGCTTGACGTCGAAAGGGGTGGGCAACGGGGTGGCAGCCATGAATGTCTCAAGCCTCCGGATAGTCCAGCGCAGCGCCTTGCAGCAGCAGCACGCACAGGTCCTCGTAGCTGATGCCGGCCGCGCGCGCCGACATAGGCACCAGCGAATGGCCGGTCATGCCGGGCGAGGTGTTGACCTCCAGCAGGTAGGGCCGGCGCGTCGCGGCGTCTATCATCACGTCCAGGCGCCCCCAGCCGCGGCAGCCGAGCACGCGGTAGGCCTTGAGCACCAGGGCCTGGATCGCCGCCTCCTCGCCCGCGGGCAGGCCGCAGGGCACGAGGTACTGGGTGTCGTCGGTGAAGTACTTGTGCTGGTAGTCGTAGTTGCCCTCGGGCGCGACGATGCGGATCACCGGCAGCGCGCGCGCGCCCTCGCCGGTGCCCAGCACCGGGCAGGTGACCTCGTCGCCCTGGATGAACTGCTCGCACAGCACGTCGGCGTCGAGCTGGGCGGCCTGCTCGACCGCCGCCCACAGGTCCTCGGCCGCCGCGACCTTGGCCACGCCGATCGACGAGCCCTCGCGCGCCGGCTTGACGATCAGCGGCAGGCCCAGCGCGGCCGGCAGAGCCTCGACCTGCCGGCGGTCGTAGGCGCCGCGGCGCAGCAGGCGGTAGGCCGGCGTGGGCAGGCTCTCGGCCAGCCACACGCGCTTGGTCATGGTCTTGTCGATCGCGATGCTGGAGGCCATCACGCCCGAGCCGGTGTAGGGAATGCCCAGCAGCTCCAGCGCCCCCTGCACCGTGCCGTCCTCGCCGAAGCGGCCGTGCAGGGCGATGAAGCAGCGCGCAAAGCCCTCGCTGCGCAGCTCGGCCAGTTCGCGCTCGGCCGGGTCGAAGGCATGGGCGTCGACGCCGCGCGCGCGCAGCGCCTGCAGCACGCCCTGGCCCGACATCAGCGAGACCTCGCGCTCGGCCGAGCGGCCGCCCATCAGCACCGCCACCTTGCCCAGATCAGAAACCGGCCTGCTCATGACCCCTGCCCTCCTTGAACCTGCGGCTGCGCAAGCCGCTCCACCACCTTGGCGGGCACGGCACCGATGGAGCCCGCGCCCATGCACATCACCACGTCGCCGCCCAGCGCGTTGTCGACGATGGCCTGCGCCATGTCGGCGATGTCGTCGACGAACACCGGCTCCAGCCTGCCCGCCACACGCAGGGCGCGCGCCAGCGAGCGGCCGTCGGCCGCCACGATGGGCGCCTCACCGGCGGCGTAGACCTCGGCCAGCAGCACGGCGTCGGCGCCCTGGCCGATCACCTTGACGAAATCCTCGAAGCAGTCGCGGGTGCGGCTGTAGCGGTGCGGCTGGAAGGCCAGCACCAGGCGCCGGCCCGGGAAGGCGCCACGTGCGGCGGCCAGCGTGGCCGCCATTTCGACCGGGTGGTGGCCGTAGTCGTCGATCAGGGTGAAGCTGCCGCCGTCCCTGGCCGGCAGCTCGCCGTAGCGCTGGAAGCGCCGGCCCACGCCCTTGAAGCCGGCCAACGCGCGCTGCACCGCCTCGTCGGGGACGTTGAGCTCCACCGCCACCGCGATCGCCGACAGGGCGTTGAGCACGTTGTGCTCGCCGGCCAGGTTCAACACGATGGGCAGGTCCGGCAGCGTGACGCCGTTGCGCCGCTGCACCGTGAAGTGCATCTGGCCGGCCGCGGCGCGCACGTCGACCGCACGCACCTGGGCGTCCTCGCCGAAGCCGTAGCTGGTGACCGGGCAGGACACCTCGGGCAGGATCTCGCGCACCGCCGGGTTGTCGACGCAGAGGATGGCCGTGCCGTAGAACGGCATGCGGTGCAGGAAGTCCACGAAGGCCTCCTTGAGGCGGCTGAAGTCGTGGCCGTAGGTCTCCATGTGGTCGGCGTCGATGTTGGTCACCACCGCCATCACCGGCAGCAGGTTCAGGAACGAGGCGTCCGACTCGTCGGCCTCGACCACGATGTAGTCGCCGCTGCCGAGCTTGGCGTTGGCGCCGGCGCTGTTGAGGCGCCCGCCGATCACGAAGGTCGGGTCCAGGCCGGCCTCGGCCAGCACGCTGGCGACCAGGCTGGTGGTGGTGGTCTTGCCGTGCGTGCCGGCGATCGCGATGCCCTGCTTGAGGCGCATCAGCTCGGCCAGCATCACGGCGCGCGGCACGACCGGGATGCGCCGCTCGCGCGCGGCCAGCACCTCGGGGTTGTCGGCCTGCACCGCGGTGGAGGTCACGACGGCGTCGGCACCGGCCACATGGGCCGCGGCGTGGCCCACATGGGTCTTGATGCCCAGGCCCGCCAGGCGGCGCAGCGTGGCGCTGTCGGCCAGGTCCGAGCCCGAGATCTCGTAGCCCAGGTTGCGCAGCACCTCGGCAATGCCGCTCATGCCCGAGCCGCCCACGCCGACGAAATGGATGTGCTTGATGGCGTGCTTCATGTGGCCAGCTCCTCGCAGGCCGCCACCACTTCGCGGGTGGCGTGTGTCTTTTCCATGGTCTTGGCTTTCTGGGCGCGCTGCAGCAGCGCGCCGCGATCCGTTGTCTTGAGCATGTCGGCGAGCGTCTCGGCGCTGAGGTCGGCCTGCTGGACCAGCCAGCCGCCGCCCGGCTCGACCAGGAACTTCGCGTTGCCGGTCTGGTGGTCGTCCACCGCGAACGGGAACGGCACGAACAGGGCCGCCGCGCCGACCGCGGCGATCTCGGTCACGGTGCTGGCGCCGGCGCGGCAGACGACGAGGTCGGCGTCGGCGAAGGCCTGCGCCGTGTCGTCGATGAAAGGGGTCAGCTCGGCCTCAACGCCGGCCGCCGCGTAGTTGGCGCGCAGGGCATCGATCTGCTTGGCGCCGCTCTGGTGCAGCACCTGCGGGCGATGCTCCTCCGGCAGCAGGGCCAGGGCCTGGGGCACGATCTCGTTCAAGGCCTTGGCGCCCAGGCTGCCGCCCACCACCAGCAGGCGCAGCGGGCCGCTGCGGCCGGCGAAGCGCACCGCCGGATCGGGCTGGCGCGTGAAGGCGGCACGCAGGGGGTTGCCCACCCATTGCGCCTTCTTCAGCACGTTCGGGAAGGCGGTGAACACGCGGTCCGCCACGCCGGCCAGCACGCGGTTGGCCAGGCCGGCCACCGAGTTCTGCTCGTGCAGTACCAGGGGCTTGCCCAGCAGCACGGCCATCATGCCGCCCGGGAAGGTGACGTAGCCTCCCAGGCCGACCACCACGTCGGGCTTGACGCGCCGCACCACCTGCAGGCTCTGCCAGAAGGCCTTGAGCAGGCGCAGCGGCAGCAGCGCCAGGGTCAGCAGGCCCTTGCCGCGCACGCCGGAAAAGTCGATCGTCTCGAAGGCGAAACCGCGCGGCGGCACGAGCTGGCTCTCCATGCTGCCGGGCGTGCCCAGCCAGTGCACGCGCCAGCCCTGCTCGCGCAAGGCCTCGGCCACGGCCAGGCCCGGGAAGATGTGGCCGCCGGTGCCGCCGGCCATGATGAGCGCGCACTTGGAACTCACAGGCGCCCTCCTCGCATCAACTGACGATTCTCTACGTCGATGCGCAGCACCACCGCGATCGCCACCAGGTTCATCAGGATGGCCGAGCCGCCATAGCTCATCAGCGGCAGGGTCAGGCCCTTGGTCGGCAGCGCGCCCAGGTTCACGCCCATGTTGATGAAGGCCTGGAAGCCCATCCAGATGCCCACGCCCTGCGCCACCAGGCCGGCGAACACGCGGTCCAGCGCGATCGCCTGGCGGCCTATGTGCATGATGCGGCGCGTCAGCCAGAAGAACAGGACGATCAGGCAGACCACGCCGACCAGGCCGAACTCCTCGCCGATCACGGCGAGCAGGAAGTCGGTGTGCGCCTCGGGCAGCCAGTGCAGCTTCTCGACGCTGCCGCCCAGGCCGACGCCGAAGACCTCGCCACGGCCGATGGCGATCAGCGAGTGCGAGAGCTGGTAGCCCTTGCCCAGGGCGTGCTTCTCGCTCCAGGGGTCGAGGTAGGCGAAGATGCGCTCGCGCCGCCAATCGGACGAGGCGATCATCAGGCCGAAGGCCACCACCAGGATGGCCGCGATCATGAAGAACATGCGCGCGTTCACGCCGCCAAGGAACAGGATGCCCATGGCGATGACCGCGATCACCATGAAGGCCCCCATGTCGGGCTCGGCCAGCAGCAGCAGGCCGACCACGCCCACCGCCACGCCCATGGGCAGCACGGCGCGGAAGAAGCGCTCCTTGACCTCCATCTTGCGCACCATGTAGTCGGAGGCGTAGAGCAGCACGGCGAACTTGGCCAGCTCCGAGGGCTGGAAGTTCATGACGCCCAGCGCGATCCAGCGGCGCGCGCCGTTGACGCCCTTGCCCACATGCGGGATCAGCACCGCCACCAGCAGCACGAGCGCAGCCACGAACAGCCAGGGCGCGAGCTTCTCCCAGGTCGCCATGGGCACCTGGAAGGCGATCAGCGCCGCCACGAAGGCCAGCACCAGGGACAGCACATGGCGCAGCAGGAAATGCGTGTGGGCGTAGCGGGCGAAGCGCGGGTTGTCCGGCATCGCGATCGAGGCCGAGTAGACCATCACCAGGCCCCAGGCCAGCAGCGCCACCGTGACCCACAGCAGGGTCTGGTCGAAGCCCAGCATGCGCGCCGGCGTGCTGGGCGTGCGCGCGAACTCCTGGCCGCCGACCCGCACCGGCAGGGCGTCGCTGGCGGCGCGCCTGACGCCCCCCCACAAGCCGCCCCACCAGCCGCCCAGGCGGGTCGCGAGGCCGGCCGTCCAGGCGCTCATGCCTGCCCCTCCAGCGGCACGCCGGCGTCCGCGGCCACGGCGGCCACGGCCTCGCGGAACACCTGGGCGCGGTGCTCGTAGTCGCGGAACATGTCGAAGCTGGCGCAGGCCGGCGACATCAGCACCACGTCGCCGGCGTGGGCGCGCTGGCGCGCCTGCGCGACGGCCTCGGGCAGCGAGGCGGCGTCGATCAGCGGCACGCCGCTGGATTCGAGCGCGGCGCGGATCTGCGGCGCGTCGCGGCCGATCAGCACCGCGGCGCGCGCGAAGCGCGCCACCGGTGCGGCCAGCGGCGCGAAGTCCTGGCCCTTGCCGTCGCCACCCAGGATCACCACCACGCGGCGGTCCGCGCCCAGGCCCTGCAGCGCAGCCA
Source organism: Comamonadaceae bacterium 2FH (assembly GCA_005503335.1). Classification (GTDB taxonomy): domain Bacteria; phylum Pseudomonadota; class Gammaproteobacteria; order Burkholderiales; family Burkholderiaceae_C; genus SCMQ01. The sequence continues at coordinate 61,774 of SCMQ01000015.1, read as the reverse complement.
CCGTGGCGCCGACGTTGGTGCCCTTGCTGTCGTCGAAGTACTCGACTTCCTCGACGATGCCGACGGGTTCGACGCGGTGCGGCTCGCCGCGGTACTCGCGCAGGCCGTAGAGCATGGGCGCCAGGCTGCAGCCGGCGCTGCTGGCCAGCGCCAGCGCCGCCAGCGCGTTGACCGCGTTATGACGGCCGCGTATGCGCAGCGCGTCGGCCGGCATCAGGCGCTGGATGTGCAATTCCTCCGCCTCGTCCTGCGGTTGAGCGCCGCCGGGCCGCCCCAAGGCGCGAAGGCCCCCCTGGGGGGCAGCGAGCTCGCGAGCGTGGGGGCGTCGTTTCTTGCGGGTTTCGTCGGCCTCCAGGGCGCGCACCAGCCAGGCCATGCCGTTGACCAGCTCGATGCCGTAGTCGCCGGGGCGCTGCGGCATGTCGCCGCCGAAGGTGACGCAGGGCCGTTCGATCGGGCGCTGCAGCTTCACACGCTGTGGCGCAGGCCGCATGGCCATCACGACAGGGTCCTCGCGGTTGAGCACCATCAGCCCCTGCTGGCCGAAGATCCTGGCCTTGGCCGCCACATAGGCCTGCAGGCTGCCGTGCCAGTCCAGGTGGTCCTGCGTGACGTTGAGCACCGTGGCCGCGCTGGGCTCGAAGCCGCCCGCGCTGTCGAGCTGGAAGCTCGACAGCTCGAGCACCCAGACCTCGGGCAACTGGCCGCCGTCCAGGCAGGCGCTGAGCGTGTCGAGCAGCGTGGGGCCGATGTTGCCCGCCACCTGCACCGACTTGCCGGCGCGCGCCACCAGCTGGCCCGTCAGCGAGGTGACCGTGGTCTTGCCGTTGGTGCCGGTGATGGCCAGCAGCTGCGGCGCGTAGCCCTGCCCGGCCTTGAGGTCGGCCAGGGCCTGGGCGAACAGGCTCAGCTCGCCGCCCTCCCACAGGCCCTGGGCGCGTGCGGCCTCGACCACAGTCGCCACGGTGGCGGGCGCCAGGCCCGGGCTGCGGAACACGGCGCGGATGTCCTGGCCTTCGACCAGCGAGGCGGCGAAGGGGCCGCTGACGAAGCGCGCGGCCGGCAGCTCCTGCTGCAGTGCCGCCAGCTGCGGCGGCGCCTCGCGCGTGTCGGCCACCGTCACCGCGGCGCCGCAACGCGCGCACCAGCGCGCCATGGCCAGGCCGGAAGCGCCCAGGCCCAGGATCAGCACATGTTGGTCGCGAAGCTGGTCCATGGTCTTAACGGAGCTTGAGCGTGGACAGGCCGATCAGGCACAGCAGCATGGTGATGATCCAGAAGCGCACCACGACCTGCGTCTCCTTCCAGCCGCTCTTCTCGAAATGGTGGTGCAGCGGCGCCATCTTGAGGATCCGCCGGCCCTCGCCGTACTTGCGCTTGGTGTACTTGAAGTAGCTCACCTGCAGCATCACCGACAGGGCCTCGACCACGAAGATGCCGCCCATGATGGCCAGCACGATCTCCTGGCGCACGATCACCGCGATGGTGCCCAAGGCGCCGCCCAGCGCCAGCGCGCCCACGTCGCCCATGAACACCTGGGCCGGATGGGTGTTGAACCAGAGGAAGGCCAGGCCTGCGCCGGCCATGGCCGAGCAGAAGATCAGCAGCTCGCCGGCACCGGGAATATGCGGGAAGAACAGGTACTTGGAGTACACGGCACTGCCGGTCACGTAGGCGAACACGCCCAGGGCCGAGCCCACCATGACCACCGGCATGATGGCCAGCCCGTCCAACCCATCGGTCAGGTTCACGGCGTTGCTGGCGCCGACGATCACGAGGTAGGTCATGAGCACGAAGCCGAACACGCCCAGCGGGTAGCTGACCTCCTTGAAGAAAGGCAGCAGCAGGCCGGCCTTGGGCGGCAGGTTGACGTCGAAGCCCGAGCGCACCCAGTTGAAGAACAGCTCGAGCACGCGCAGGTTGGAGCTCTCGGAGATGCTGAACACCAGGTAGAGCGCGGCGACCAGGCCGATCAGCGACTGCCAGAAATACTTCTCGCGCGAGCGCATGCCCTCGGGGTCCTTGCGCACCACCTTGCGCCAGTCGTCGACCCAGCCGATCGCGCCGAAGCCCAGGGTCACGATCAGCACGATCCAGACGAAGCGGTTGGACAGGTCGAACCACAGCAGGGTGGAGATCGCGATCGCGAGCAGGATCAGCACGCCGCCCATGGTCGGCGTGCCGCTCTTGGACAGATGGCTCTGCATGCCGTAGCCGCGCACCGGCTGGCCGATCTTGAGCTCGGTCAGGCGCCGGATCACGTAGGGGCCGGCGAACAGCCCGATCATCAGGGCCGTGAGCGCCGCCATGACGGCGCGGAAGGTCAGGTACTGGAAGACCCGGAAGAACCCGAACTCGGGCGAGATCGCCTGGAGCCACTGGGCAAGGCTAAGCAGCATGGGAATTCCCTGTTTCTTGTGGTTGTGCCCGGGCGCCCACGGCCTCGACCACGCGCTCCATCTTCATGAAGCGCGAGCCCTTGACCACCAGGCTGGCGGCGGCGGGCAGGGCCTGGAGCACGGCGGCCTGAAGCTCGCCCATGTCCTCGAAATGCCGGCCTGCCGCGAAGGCCGCGGCGGCGTGCGCCGACAGCGGCCCCAGCGTGAACAGCTGCTGCACACCGCGCTCGCGCGCGTAGGCGCCGACCTCGGCGTGGAACTGCGGCCCCTGGTCGCCGACCTCGCCCATGTCGCCCAGCACCAGCAGGCGCGGGCCGGGCAGCTCGGCCAGCACGTCGATCGCGGCGCGCACCGAGTCGGGGTTGGCGTTGTAGCTGTCGTCGATCAAGGTGAAGCCATGCTGACCCAGGCGCAGCGCCAGGGCGCGCGAGCGGCCCTTCACCGGCTCGAAGGTCTCGAGCCCGCGGGCCACCGCGGCCAAAGGCACGCCCGCAGCCAGCGCGCAGGCGCTGGCTGCCAGCGCGTTGCGCACGTTGTGGCGGCCGGCGATATGGAGTCGGACCCTCATCGGACCGGCTGGCGTCTCCGCCCGCACTTGCCAATGCCCCTGTTGCCATTCAGACCCGGCCAGAACGATGTCGGCGTTGGCGCTGCCGTCGCCGAAAGTCATGCAGGGCCGCGCGTCGGCGAGCCCCGTCCAGAGCATGGTGAATTCGTCGCCGGCGGGGTACACCGCCACACCGGCCGGCGGCAGCGCGAGGAACACGCTGCCGTTCTCCTCGGCCACTGCCTGCACCGTCGCCATGAACTCCTGGTGCTCGCGCTGCGCGTTGTTGACCAGGGCCACGGTGGGCCGCGCGATCTGCCCGAGGTAGGCGATCTCGCCCGGGTGGTTCATGCCGAGCTCGACCACGGCGACCTCGTGCCGCGCGCGCAGCTTGAGCAGGGTCAGCGGCAGGCCGATGTCGTTGTTCAGGTTGCCCTGGGTGGCCAGCATGGACTCGCCCTTCCAGGCACGCAGGATGGAAGCGACCATCTGTGTGACCGTGGTCTTGCCGTTGCTGCCGGTCACGGCGATCAGCGGCAGGCGGAACTGGCCGCGCCAGCCGGCCGCGAGCTGGCCCAGGGCCTGCTTGGCGTCGGCCACCACGAGACCGGGCAGGCCGGCCTGCGCGAGCAGGCCCTCGGCCGAGGCCTCGCAAATGGCGGCCACGGCGCCCTTGGCCGCAGCCTCGGCCAGGAACTGGCCACCGTCGAAGCGCTCGCCCCGGAGCGCGACGAACAGGTCGCCCTCGGCCAGGCTGCGCGTGTCGCTGTGCACGCGCTGCACGCGCCGGCTGCCCTCACCGACCAAACGGGCTCCGGGCAGCCAGGCCAGGGCCTGGTTCAGGCTCATGTTCATGCCATTCATGGCGCCACTCCTTGCGCTCGCCGACGCAGTGCCGCCTGCGCGTGGGCCTGGTCGGAGAACGGATGGCGCACGCCGGCCGTCTCCTGATAGTCTTCGTGGCCCTTGCCCGCGATCAGCACCACGTCCTCGGGCGCGGCCTGGGCCAGCGCCTCGGCGATCGCCAGCGCGCGGTCGGCCTCGACCCGCGCCGCAGCGGGGCGCGCCAGGCCGGCAACGACCTGGGCGATGATGACCTGGGGGTCTTCCGTGCGCGGGTTGTCGCTGGTGACCAGCAGCTGGTCGGCGCCTTGCTCGACCGCGGCCCCCATCAGCGGCCGCTTGTGCGGGTCGCGGTCGCCGCCGCAGCCGAACAGGCACCACAGCCGCCCGCCGCGCTGCTGCGCCAGCGGCCGCAGCGCACCCAGCGCCTTGTCCAGCGCATCGGGCGTGTGGGCGTAATCCACCACCGCCAGCGGCACATCCCGCGCGCCCGGCACCGCGACAACCTCCATGCGCCCCGGCACGGGCAGCAGCCCGTGGCAGGCGTTCACGGCATCGGCCAGCGGCACGCCGAGCGCGCGCATGGCGGCTATCACGCCGAGCAGGTTGGAGACGTTGTAGCGGCCGATCTGGCGCGTGCGCAGCAGCTGGGCCTCGCCCTCGTCCTCGACCACGGCGAAGAACAGGCCCTGGGCGTCGTAGCCCACACCCTGCGCCTGCAAGCGCGCCGGCCCTTCGCAGGAGAAGGTCCAGACGTCGAGCGCGCCCCCGGCCAGGCGCGCCGCCAGCGGGCCGCCCTGCGGGTCGTCGAGGTTGATCACCGCCGCCTGCAGCCCTTCCCAGGCGAACAGCCGCTCCTTGGCCTGCCAGTAGGCCGCCATCGTGCCGTGGTAGTCCAGATGGTCCTGCGTGAAGTTGGTGAACACCGCGACGCGGATGCGCGTGCCGGCCAGGCGCTGCTCGACCAGGCCGATCGACGAGGCCTCGATGGCGCAGGCCTTGAGCCCCTGGTCGGCGAACTCGCGGAAATGCCTCTGCAGCAGCACCGGGTCGGGCGTGGTCAGGCCGGTCGACACCACCTGGGGCGGGCGGCCTATGCCCAGGGTGCCGACCAAGCCGCAGGGCCAGGCCGGCGCGCTCAGCGCGGACAGGGCCAGCGACAGCCACCAGGCGGTCGAGGTCTTGCCGTTGGTGCCGGTCACCGCCACCACCTCGAGCGCGCTGGACGGGTTGTCGTAATAGGCGGCCGCGATGCTGCCGGTGGCGGCCTTGAGTGCGGGGTAGGTGGCGATGCGCGGGTCGCTGAAGCCGAAGTCCTTGACGCCGGCCTGCTCGACCAGGCAGGCGGAGGCGCCCTGGCGCAGCGCCGTGGCCACGTACTGGCGACCGTCGGTGGCCGCGCCCGGCCAGGCGATGAAGCCATCGCCCGGGCCGACCAGGCGGCTGTCGGTCTGCAGCCGGCCCGTGACGTGGCCGCGCAGCCAGCGGGCCGCGTCCTGGGGCTGATGCAGCGTGGCCATCAGAACGACTCCTCCACGGCCTGGGCCACGACCTGGGGCTTGACCGCCATGTCGGGCTGCACGCCCATCATGCGCAGGGTCTGCTGCACCACCTCGCTGAACACCGGGGCCGCCACGGCGCCGCCGTAGTACTGGCCGGCGCTGGGCTCGTCGATCATCACCGCCACGATGATGCGCGGCCGCTCGATCGGCGCCATGCCGGTGAACCAGGAGCGGTACTTGTTGCTCGCGTAGCTGCGGCCCACCTGCTTGTGCGCGGTGCCCGACTTGCCGCCGACCGAATAGCCCACGGTCTGCGCCTTCTGGCCGGTGCCGCCGGGGCCGGCCGCCATCTGCAGCATCTTGCGGATCTCGGCCGCGGTGCGCGGCGACAGCACCTGCACGCCCACCGCCGGCTGCTCGGCCTTGAGCAGGGTGGCGGGGATGATCTGGCCGTCGTGCGCGAACACCGTGTAGGAGCGCGCCATCTGGAACAGCGAGGCCGACAGGCCGTAGCCGTAGGACATGGTGGCCTGCTCGATCGGCTTCCAGGTCTTGTAGGGGCGCAGGCGCCCCGTGACCGCGCCCGGGAACGGGATCTGGGGCTTCTGGCCGAAACCGGCGGCCGAGAACACCTCCCACATCTCGCGCGGCTGCATCTGCATGGCCAGCTTCACGGTGCCGACGTTGCTCGACTTCTGTATCACCTCCTGCACCGTCAGCACGCCATGCGGATGGGCGTCGGAAATCGTCGAGCCGGTGATCTGGATGCGGCCCGGCGCGGTCTGGATCGCCGTGCCGGGCTGCACCCGCCCGGTCTCCAGCGCCAGGCCCACGGTGAAGGGCTTCATGGTCGAGCCGGGCTCGAACACGTCGGTCAGCGCGATGTTGCGCAGCTGGGCACCGCTCAGGTTCTGGCGCCGGTCGGGCACGTAGCTGGGGTAGTTGGCCAGCGCCAGCAGCTCGCCGGTCGTCGAGTCGAGCACCACCACGCTGCCGGCCCGGGCCTTGTTGGCGATCACGGCGTCGCGCAGCTTCTGGTAGGCGAAGAACTGCACCTTGCTGTCTATCGACAGCTGCAGGTCGCGCCCGTCGACCGGCGGCACCTGCTCGCCCACGTCCTCGATCACGCGGCCCAGGCGGTCCTTGATCACGCGGCGCGAGCCGGCGCGGCCGGCCAGCTCGTGCTCGAACGAGAGCTCCACGCCCTCCTGGCCCTGGTTCTCCACGTTGGTGAAGCCCACCACATGGGCCGCGGCCTCGCCCTCGGGGTACTTGCGCTTGTATTCCTTGCGCTGGTAGATGCCCTTGATGTCGAGCGCGGCGATCTGCTTGGCCACGGGCTCGTCGACCAGGCGCTTGATCCAGACGAAGGTCTTGTCCTCGTCCTCGAGCTTCTTCTCGAGCTCGGCCAGCGGCATCTCGAGCAGGCGGGCCAGCTGGCGCAGCTTGGCCGGTTCGCGCTCGACGTCCTCGGGAATCGCCCAGATGCTGGGCGCGACCACGCTGGAAGCCAGGATCAGGCCGTTTCGGTCCAGGATGCGTCCGCGGTTGGCCGGCAGCTCGAGCGTGCGCGCAAAGCGCACCTCGCCCTGGCGCTGGAAGAAGTCGTTGCCGAACACCTGCACGTAGGCGGCGCGGCCGGTCAGCCCCAGAAAACCCAGCGCGATCATCGCCACGATGAACTTGCTGCGCCAGACCGGGGTCTTGCTGGCCAGCAGGGGACTGGAGGTGTAGCGCACGCTGCGGCTCATGGCGCCCCCTGGGCCGGCGCGCCTGCGACCACGCCGCGGTCGTTGACGTACAAGGTGATGGCCGGCGTGGTGGTGCGCATCTGCAGCTGGCTACGGGCCAGCCGCTCCACGCGCAGCGGCGTGGCCTCGGCGCGCTTTTCCACCTGCAGGCGGTCGTGCTCGGTTTCGAGCTTGCGCGCCTCGTTCACCGCGCGCTCGAGCTCGACGAACAGGTGGCGCGATTCGTACTGCATGTGGACCAGGTACAGCGCGCTGGCCACGACGGCGAGCAGCAGGACGATGTTGAGCCTGGTCATGCCGCTGTCCTTTCGGCCACGCGCATGATGGCGCTGCGCGCGCGCGGGTTGGCGGCGACCTCGGCGTCCGAGGGCTTGATGCGGCCCAGGGCGCGCAGCTTCATGGCCTTGGGTTCGGCGAAGGGCGCGCGGCGGTCGAACACCTCGCGCGAATGCCGGGCGATGAACTGCTTGACGATGCGGTCCTCGAGCGAGTGAAAGCTGATCACCACCAGCCGCCCCCCGGCTTGCAGCACGTCCAGGCTGGCCTCTAGCGCCTGTTGCAGCTCTTCAAGCTCGGCGTTGATGAAAATCCGAAGAGCCTGAAATGTGCGCGTTGCAGGGTTCTGGCCCGGCTCGCGGGTTTTGACCGCGCCAGCCACGAGTTCGGCCAACTCGGCGGTGGTTGAAACCGGGCCCCGTTCCGTTCGGCGAGCAACAATCGCCTTTGCAATGGGGAGAGCAAACCGTTCTTCGCCGTAGTCACGTATCACCTCCGCGATCTGCTGGACTTCCGCGCTGGCCAGCCATTCGGCCACGCTCTCGCCGCGCGTGGTGTCCATGCGCATGTCGAGCGGGCCCTCGAAACGAAAAGAAAAACCCCGTGCGGGGTTGTCGATCTGGGGAGAGCTCACGCCGAGGTCCATCAGCACCCCGGCGGCACTCGCCGGGGGCAGGTCCGCCAGATGGCGGAACCCCTGGTGCCGGATGGCAAATCGCGCATCGCGGATCGTGTCCGCCTCGGCGATCGCCTCGGGGTCCTTGTCGAAGGCCTGCAGCCGCCCGCGCGGCGACAGGCGCGCGAGGATCTCGCGGGAATGCCCCCCGCGGCCGAAGGTCGCATCGATGTAGCTGGCGTCCGGGTCGACCAGCAGGGCGTCGACCGCCTCTCGCAGCAGGACGGTGGTGTGTTGCAGTGCGCTTGCCACGGCCGGCCTCAGAAGGAGAAGTCCTTGAAGACGTCGGGCATCTCGCCCTGCATGGCCTCGGCTTCCTGAGCCTCGTAGCTGGCCTTGTCCCAGAGCTCGAAGTGGTTGCCCATGCCCAGCAGGATGGCGTCCTTGGTCAGGCCCGCAGCCTGGCGCAGCTCGGGGGAGATCAGCACCCGGCCGGCACCGTCCATTTCCACGTCCATGGCATTGCCCAGAAAAATACGCTTCCACCACTGTGCCGACATCGGCAGCGCGGCGATGCGCTCGCGGAATTTCTCCCACTCCGGACGCGGGAAAAGCATCAGGCAGCCGTGCGGATGCTTGGTCAGGGTCAGCTGGCTGCCGGCGCTCTCGCTGAGGGCGTCACGATGCCGGGTCGGCACGGAAAGCCGACCCTTCGCATCCAGACTCAGCGATGAAGCCCCTTGAAACACGCTCTAGATCCCTCCAACCGCTTGCCGGCGATGGCCCGAAGACACTTTTCACCACTTAATTGCACTTTTTCCCACTGTATCAGGAAAAGCCTGGCGCGCAAGCGCGCCTGCAACATTTTTTTCAATTAAATCAAGGACTTAGGAGCGTTTCCGGAGAAAAATACGGGCAGAAAATCGTTCTAAATGAAGTACTTAGCGAGGGCTGTGAAAGTGATGCATGAAAGAGCGGGCAGCCCTGCCCGCCCGCCCGCCTCAAAGGATGTAGCGCGACAGGTCCTCGTTCTGGCTCAGCGCCTTGAGCCGGGCGTCCACATAGGGCCCGTCGACCTCCACCGTCTGGCCGCTGCGGTGGCTGGCCTCGAAACTCACCTCGTCGAGCAGCCGCTCCATCACGGTGGACAGGCGGCGTGCGCCTATGTTCTCAGTGCGCTCGTTGACCTCGAACGCGATCTGGGCCAGCCGAGTGATGCCCTCGGGGGCGAAGCTGAGCGTCACCCCCTCGGTGGCCAGCAGCGCCTGGTACTGCCGCACCAGCGAGGCATGGGTCTGGGTCAGGATGGCCTCGAAGTCCTGCACCGAGAGCGAGGCCAGCTCGACCCGGATCGGAAAGCGCCCCTGCAGCTCGGGGATCAGGTCGCTGGGCTTGCTCAGGTGGAAGGCGCCCGAGGCGATGAACAGGATGTGGTCGGTCCTGACCATGCCGTACTTGGTCGACACCGTCGTGCCCTCGACCAGGGGCAGCAGGTCGCGCTGCACGCCCTGGCGCGAGACGTCGGCGCCGCCGGCCTCGGCGCGCGAGGCCACCTTGTCGATCTCGTCGATGAACACGATGCCGTTCTGCTCGGCGTTGTGGATGGCGCGGGTCTTGATCTCTTCCTCATTGACGAGCTTGGCCGCCTCCTCGTCGACCAGCAGCTTCATGGCCTCGGCGATCTTGAGCCGGCGCGTCTTGCGCTTGCCCTGGCCGAGCTGGCCGAACATGCCGCGCAGCTGCTCGGCCATGTCTTCCATGCCGGCCGGCCCCATGATCTCGAGCGCGGGCCGGGACTCGGCCAGGTCAATCTCGATCTCCTTGTCGTCCAGCTGGCCCTCGCGCAGCTTCTTGCGGAAGGCCTGGCGCGCCGCCCCGTCGGTGGCCGGGGTGGCCGCCAGATCAGCGCCGCTGGGCCGCGGCGGCGGAATCAGGCAGTCGAGGATGCGGTCCTCCGCCGCGTCCTCGGCGCGCGTGCGCATCTTGCGCATCTCGGCCTCGCGCGTCTGCTTGACCGCGATCTCGGCCAGGTCACGCACGATGGCGTCCACGTCCTTGCCCACATAGCCGACCTCGGTGAACTTGGTGGCCTCGACCTTGATGAAGGGCGCGTCGGCCAGGCGGGCCAGGCGGCGCGCGATCTCGGTCTTGCCCACGCCAGTGGGGCCGATCATCAGGATGTTCTTGGGCGTGATTTCGGCGCGCAGCGGGCCCTGGACCTGCTGGCGGCGCCAGCGGTTGCGCAGCGCGATGGCGACGGCACGCTTGGCCTCGGCCTGGCCCACGATGTGGCGGTCGAGTTCGGAGACTATTTCCTGCGGGGTCATCGATGACATGGCTCGGTCTCAGTCCAGGGTTTCCAGGGTGTGGTTCATGTTGGTGTAGATGCACAGCTCGCCGGCGATCTCCAGCGACTTCTTGACGATGTCGCGCGCCGACAGCTCGCTGTGCTCCAGCAGGGCGCGCGCCGCGGCCTGGGCATAGGAGCCGCCCGCGCCTATGGAGACGATGCCGTGCTCAGGCTCGAGCACGTCGCCGTTGCCGGTGATGATCAGCGAGGCATCCCGGTCGGCCACGGCCAGCATGGCCTCGAGCCGGCGCAGCACGCGGTCGGTGCGCCAGTCGCGCGTGAGCTCGATGGCCGCGCGCGCCAGGTGGCCCTGGTGCTTCTCGAGCTTGGCCTCGAAGCGCTCGAACAAGGTGAAGGCGTCGGCCGTGGCACCGGCAAAACCGGCCAGCACCTTGCCGTGGTAGAGCTTGCGCACCTTGCGCGCCGTGCCCTTGATGACGACGTTGCCCAGGGTCACCTGGCCGTCGCCGCCGATCGCGACCTGCCAGCCCTGCGGCGTCTGACGACGCACGCTCACGATGGTGGTGCCGTGAAATTGATCCATGATGTCCTCTGCGGAAATGTGAATGGGGCCGCCGGACTGCCGGCGCACCCTGGCGCGATGCGGCAGGCCTTCAGTCGGTGCGCAGCACGACCCGCGCCTGCTCGCTGATGCCGATCACGTGGAAGAATGCGGCCACTAGGCGGTGGACGTTCAGAAACTCGACCTGCCGCCCCTGCGCCTGTTGCGCGACGACCCAGTTGAGCAGGGTGCCTGCCGCGGCAAAGTCGACCCGGGCCAGGCAGGCGCAGTCCACGCTCAGCCTGTCCCCAGGCGGGGACTTGGCTTCGATCACGGCCAGCTGCGCCGAGGCATCGCCGACGATGCCGCCAACCAGGGCCGGCGCCTCTTCGTCGCTCGGCGCGATCGGCTCCTGGGCCGGCGCGGCAGCCTCGGCCGGCGCGGCGGCGCCAGCGGCCAGGAACGTGCAGGCCGGGGCCTCCCAGGCCGGCGGCGACACCTCGTAGGTCACGCAGTAGTTCAGCGCGACCTCGTCGAACTCTTCCATGCGCCCCATGACGCGCAGCAAGGCCAGGCGCGCCAGCCAGGCCTCGGGCGCGGCCGTGGCGTCGCCGGCGGGCGTGCGCGCGGCCAGCCACTGCTCGAGCATCTCGCCGCCGACGAAGCCGATCTGCACCGGACGCGCCGCCCAGGACGCCAGCACCTTGCGCAGGGCCTGCAGCACCTCGTCACCGCCCAGGGCCTGAAGCTTGCGCCAGTCCAGGCGCCAGGGACTGGCCGTGCGTGCCAGCACCTCCTGCAGCGCGGTGAGCGAGCCCACCCCCAGCGTCGCCGGGCAGGTCCAGTGGGCGTGCGCACTGCCGGCAGGCTGCGCACGAGCAGGCGCCGCCTGGCCAGCGCGCTCCGACATGGAGAACCACTGCGGCGCCGAGCGCTGGAAGCGCAGCGCGAAATCCAGGGCCGCGCGCTCGAACCGGTCCTGCCAGCCGGTGGCGCGGTACAGGTCGAACAGGGCCAGCCAGCTCTCCAGATGCTGGCCGCGTGTTCCGGTGCTGCCCAGGGCCTTGAGCAGGCCGGCCTCTGCACCCGCCTCGTCGCCGCTGGCAAAGCGGATCGACGCCTCCTCCAGCTCCTGGTCGTGGGCGAGCTCGCCGACCTCGATCGCGTCGGACTTGGAGACCGAGAAACCTTCGGACGGCGGCGCCGGCTCGGCCAGAGGCGCCAGGTCCGACCGGGCCGTGGACGCGAAGGCCGAGCGCTGGGTCGGCTCGCCCAGCAGCGGCGCAGGCGCCGTGCGCAGCGGCTGCGGCGCCGACGCGCCCTGAGAGGAAAAGCCCCGCGAGGCGCTGCCTTGCGAGGAAGACCCCTGGGAACTGCTGCCCTGCGACGAGGATTCCCCCGAGGAGGAAAACGCGCTGCTGCCGCTGCCCAGATCGCCGCGCTTGGATTTCCACCACTGCATCGACATCTGGGCCTCGATCTCGTCGATCTTCTTGAGCGTGCGCGCCCGGCCGTCCGGCGTGGACAGCAGGCTGCTCTGGAAGAAGGAGGGGCGCACCCCCGCGTCAGGCCCGCCCAGCAGCTCGCGCTGGCGGATCTTGCGCAGCATGTCGAACTCGCGGCCGCGCACGAAATCGTTGCGCTTCTTGCGCTCGATCATTTCCTTGAGCCGCTGCCGGCTCTGCTCGTCATCGCGCACCGTGTCCTGGTGGTCCAGTTCGGACCAGCTGACCGTCGGATGGCGAACGAAGCGGACGACCTTGGACAGCAGGCCGCCGTTGTCTTTGCTCATGGCCTCGGGTCCCGCACTCCGTGCTTCTCGCGTGGCAACACCTTAGTCGCCGAACATCTTCTGCTTGAGCTCGCGGCGCTGCTGGGCCTCCAGCGACAGCGTCGCGGTCGGGCGCGCCAGCAGGCGGCCGACGCCGATCGGCTCGCCGGTCTCGTCGCAGTAGCCATAGTCGCCGGCGTCGATGCGCGCGATCGACTGCTCGATCTTCTTGAGCAGCTTGCGCTCGCGGTCGCGCGTGCGCAGCTCCAGCGCGTGTTCTTCCTCGATGGTGGCGCGATCGGCCGGGTCCGGCACGATCACCGTGTCCTCGCGCAGGTGCTCGGTGGTCTCGCCGGCATTGGCCAGGATGTCCTGCTTGAGCTGGGAGAGCTTGCGGCGGAAGAACGCCATCTGGGTGTCGTTCATGTACTCGCTGTCGGGCATGGCCAGCACCTCGGCGTCGGACAGGGCCTCCAGCGCCTTGGTTTTCCAGTTGTTGGCCAGCTTGGGATCCTTCTTGATCGACGCGAGGGGCGGAGGGGTCAGGACGGGAGTGCTCATGGTATTCAGGTAGCTAGCTTTGGCGGCCGTGGAGGCCACCGCAGGCGCCATGGAAGGCGCGGTCAGTGGGGCCGGTCGCGCAGACGCGCGACTGGCCCGGGCGGGCGTCGCCGGCACGGGGCTGGCGACAGGGGAACGGGCGGCCGGCGCCGCCTCGGCCACCGCGGCACGCGGCTTGGCCGTCCCCGTGGGCTTGGCCGGCGCGCCCTTGGCGGCGCTGGCGGGCTTGACGGCCTTGGGGGCCGGCTTCTTGGGCGCGGGCTTGGGCGCGGCGCGGGATGCACCCGGCCGGGCGACCGCTCGCGTCGCCTTGGGGGCCGGGGCCTCGGCCTTCTTCGCCTGGGCACGCGGCCGGGTCTTGCCGGAAAGGGCTGTCACCATGAGGGGGCGTCCTTCACCTGCGTTATACCCTGATTCGGGCCCTTTGTTACTGGGCCGGCCCCGAGGGGCCGGAATTGGGCCGCGATTGTAAAGGCTGAACCGCCAGCCCGCCCATCCGTTGCCAAATTGCAACAAACGGGAATTTTCGCGACCCCGGACCGCGTCCCCAGCTCAGATGAGGGACTGCTCCAAGCCTTGCAGCAGGATATCCTTGGGCAAGTCGATGCCGATGAACACCATCTTGCTGGTGCGTGGCTCGTCCGGCGCCCAGGCCGGCCCGAGGTCGCTGCCCATCAGCTGGTGCACGCCCTGGAAGATCACCTTGCGCTCGGTACCCTTCATGTTGAGCACGCCCTTGTAGCGCAGCATGCGCGGGCCGTAGATGTTGACGATGGCGCCCAGGAAGTCCTCCAACCGGGCCGGGTCGAAGGCGCGCTCGGAGCGGAACACGAAGCTCTTGACGTCGTCCTCGTGATGGTGGTGGTGGCCGTGCTCATGGTCGTGCTGGTGCGAGGGGTGGTCGCAGTGCTCGCCGTGCGCATGGTCGTGGTGGTGGTGCTCGTCCTCTTCCTTGAGGAAGTCCGGATCGATCTCGAGCTTGCTGTTGAGGTTGAAGCCGCGCAGGTCGAACACCTGGTCCAGCGCCACCTCACCGAAATGCACCAGCTGCTGGGGCGCGCGCGGGTTCATGTGGGTCAGGCGGTGCTGCAGGGACTGGACCTCGTCGGGCGAGACCAGATCGGTCTTGCTGATGAAGAGCTGGTCGGCGAAGCCGACCTGGCGCCGCGCCTCCTGGCGGTCGTTCAGCTGCTGGGCCGCGTGCTTGGCGTCGACCAGGGTCAGGATGGAGTCGAGCAGGAAGCTCTCGGCGATCTCGTCGTCCATGAAGAAGGTCTGGGCCACCGGGCCGGGGTCGGCCAGGCCGGTGGTCTCGATCACCACGCGCTCGAAGTCCAGCAGGCCCTTGCGCTTCTTGGCCGCCAGCAGCTGCAACGTGGCCCGCAGGTCCTCGCGGATCGAGCAGCAGATGCAGCCGTTGCTCATCTGGATGATCTGCTCCTCGGTGTCGGCCACCAGGATGTCGTTGTCGATGTTCTCCTCGCCGAACTCGTTCTCGATCACGGCGATCTTCTGGCCGTGCGCCTCGGTCAGCACGCGCTTGAGCAGGGTGGTCTTGCCGGAGCCTAGGAAGCCCGTGAGGATGGTGGCGGGGATCAGGGACATGGTCTTGGGAATGAGGAAATGGGGAGTGTAGCGGCGAGCTCAAGGCCGTGCCGCCGGCGGGGGCGTCAGTCGGGCTTGCGTACCACGACCAGGCCCTTGAGGTACTCGCCCTCGGGGAACTGCACGGTCATCGGGTGGTCCGGCGCGCCCTGCAGGCGCTCGCTGATGTAGCCGTCCACCCCGGCGTCTATGCCGGCCGAGGCCACGATCTTGTGAAACAGCTCGGCGCTGATGCCGCCCGAGCAGGAATAGGTGAACAGCTCGCCGCCCGGCGCGAGCAGCTTGAAGGCCAGGCGGTTGATGTCCTTGTAGGCGCGCGCAGCGCGCTCGGCATGGGCCGCCGTGGGCGCGAACTTCGGCGGATCGAGGACGATGGCGTCGAAGCGCTCGCCGGCCTCGATGAAGCGGCGCAGCGAGGCGTTCACGTCGGCGTCGAGGAACGTGGCGCGTGCCTCGTCGAAGCCGTTCAGCGCCACGTTGGCGCGGGCGCGCGCCAGGGCCGGGCCCGACGAGTCGATCGAAGTCACATGGCCGGCACCACCGGCCAACGCTGCCACCGTGAAGCCACCGGTGTAGCAATAGCAGTTGAGCACGCGCGCGAAGCCGCGCCGGCGCGCGTGCTGGGCGAAGCGCTGGCGGCTGTCGCGCTGATCCAGGTAGAAGCCGGTCTTGTGGCCCTGGGCGATGTCCAGCGTAAGGCGCCAGTCGTGCTCGCTTATCGTCAGCTCGGTCGCCCCCTCGCCGCGCAGCCAGCCCGTGGCCTCGGGCAGGTCCTCGAGCGCGCGCACGCTGGCGTCCGAGCGCTCGTACAGGCGGGTCAGGCCGGTCTGGCGCAGCAGGGCGTCGGCGATCTGGGCCTTCCAGCGCTCGGTGCCGCAGCTGGTGAACTGGGCCACCAGGGTGTCGCCGTAGCGGTCCACGATCAGCCCTGGCAGGCCGTCGGACTCGCCATGGACCAGCCGCAGGCCGTCGCTCTGGATCTCGAACAGGCTGCGCGCCCGGATGGCGCGCGCGATGGCCGCCTCGAAGAACGCGGCATCGATGCACTGGTCCTCGTCGAAGCTCCAGACCCGGGCGCGTATGCGCGAGCTCGGGCTGAACGCCGCCCAGCCCAGGAACTGGCCGTCTTGCGCGGTCACGCGCACGGTCTCGCCCGGGTCGGCCCCGCCCTTGGCGATCGCCGAGTCGAACACCCAGGGGTGACGGCGCTGCAGCGAGCGCTCCTTGCCTTCTTTGAGTCTGATCGTCTTCATGCGCCGTATTGTCGCGGCAGGCCCGGCCGGCGCCGGCCTCAACCTGCCTTCTTCTTGTGTGTCTTGTGCGCGCGCGGATGGGCCGCGTCGTAGGCGCGGGCCAAATGCTGGAAGTCGAGCCGGGTGTAGACCTGGGTGCTCGCGATGCTGGCGTGACCGAGCAGCTCCTGCACCGCGCGCAGATCGCCGCTGGACTGCAGCAGGTGGCTGGCGAAGGAGTGGCGCAGCATGTGGGGATGGACCGGCGCGGCCAGGCCGGCGCCTTGGCCGCGCCGGCGCAGGCGCTGCCAGATCGCCTGCGGCGTCAGGCGCGTGCCGCGCTGGCCTGGGAACAGGGCCGCGGCCCCTTCGCCGCCGGCACCGGGAACGACCGGGCGCAGGGCCAGCCAGCGCTCGAGCGCCGCCAGCGCCTGGGCGCCCAGCGGCACGCTGCGCCGCTTGCCGCCCTTGCCCAGCACATGGACCTCGGCCGCCTGCAGGTCCAGCCAGCCCCGGCCCTCGCGCTGCGCCGCGGCGCTGGCCGACCGGTCCAGCCCGGCCAGCTCGGACACACGCAGGCCGCAGCCGTACAGCAGCTCGACCATGGCCGCGTCGCGCGCCTCCAGCCAGGGGTTGTCCTCGGACTGCGCATGGTCGGCCAGCTGCATGGCCTCGTCGACGCCCAGGGCCTTGGGCAGCGGGCGCGGCGCACGCGGCGCGCGCGCGTCCTGCACCGGGTTGCCGCCTATCCTTCCCTCGCGCCCCAGCCAGGCGTAGAAGCCGCGCCAGGCCGACAGGGCCAGCGCGATGCTGCGCCCCTGGCGGCCGGCCGCGTGCAGCTGGGCCGCCCACTGGCGCACATGGCCGCTGCGCGCCGAGGTCAGCGCCACCCCGGTGCGCGCCGCCAGTTCCTGCAGCTTCTCGAGTTCCTGCGCGTACAGGTTCACGGTGCGCGCCGCCAAGCGCCGCTCGACGCGCACATGCTCGAGATAGCGCGCGACCAGCGCAGCACCCTCGGGGTCGGCGGGCAGCGGCGCGCGATCGGCCATGCCCTTCCCCGGCTCAGCCCCGGGTCAGGCGCGACAGGGCCGCACTGCCGAGCTCGGCCATGCGCTCGAGGAAATCCGTGCCCATGCCGGCGTGGAAGCGCTGGGCGTCGGGCGAGGCCAGCACCAACAGGCCGAAGGCCTGCGGATCGGCGGCGCCGCTGCGCAGGGCGATCAGCGCCACCGAGGCGGCGCGCTCGGCATCGGCCAGCCAGCTCACGGCGTCGAAGCCGGCATTGACGCCGCAGTAGGGCGAGGCCAGCGAGGCGGCCAGGATCTTCATTTCCTCGCTCGCGCCCTGGGCGAAGGGCTCGCCGGCGAAGGCCGGGGCCACGCCCCAGACACGCAGCGCGACCTGGGGCACGCCGAACTGGCTCTGGATCTCGCGCACCATCACGGCCGGCAGCTCGGCCGGCCGCTCGACCAGGAACAGCTGGCGCGCCCAGCGCTGCAGCTTGTCGGCGATGATCATGTTCTCGTTGCCGTGGCGGATCATGTCCATGATGCGCAGCTCCAGCGCCCGGATCTTCTCGCGCAGCATCTCGGCCTGGCGCTCCTGCAGGCTCACGGCACGCTGGCCGTGCGGGCTGGTCAGCTGCACCGCGGCCAGCAGCTCGGCGTGGCGCTCGAAGAAATCCGGCGTATTGAGCAGGAAGTCGGCGATGTCGTCTTCGGTCAGGGGGTTCATGTTCATGTCAGGTCCGGAATCTCGATCTCGCCCTCGAAAACGGTGGTGGCCGGACCGGTCATGCGCACCGCGCTGCCCTCGCCCGCCCATTCGATGGTCAGCCGCCCGCCGCGCGTGTCCACGTCGACCCGCGCGTCGAGCAGGCCCTGCCTGATGCCCGCCGCCACGGCCGCGCAGGCCCCTGTGCCGCAGGCCAGCGTCTCGCCGCTGCCGCGCTCGAACACGCGCAAGCGGATGCGCGAGCGGTCCAGCACCTGCATGAAGCCGGCGTTGACGCGGCGCGCAAAGGCCGGGTGGCGCTCGATCAGCGGGCCCTGCTCGGCCACCGGCGCGCGGTCCACGTCGTCCACGAGCTGCACCGCGTGCGGGTTGCCCATGGACAGCACGGCCACGCGCACCGGGGCCTGGCCGGGCGCGAGCACCAGCGGCCAGAGCTGCCACTCGCCATGGGGGCCGGCCGGCTCGGGGCTCAGGCCTGCCGGGTCGAAGGGCACGCTGGGCAGCTCGAACACCGGCGTGCCCATGTCCACCGTCACGCGGCCGTCGGGATTCATGCGCAGCTCGATCACGCCGTTCGCGACCTTGACCTTGACCAGCTCCTTGGCCGTGAGCGCCTTCTCGCGCACATAGCGCACGAAGCAGCGCGCGCCATTGCCGCATTGTTCGACCTCGCCGCCGTCGGCGTTGTGGATCACGTATTCGAAGTCCAGGCCCGCGCCGGGCGAGGGCCGCACGCTGAGGATCTGGTCGGCGCCGACGCCGAAATGGCGGTCGGCCAGGAAGCGGTACTGCGCCGCCGAGAGGTTCAGGCGGCCGCGCGTCTCGTCGAGCACGACGAAGTCGTTGCCCGCACCCTGCATTTTGGTGAAGCGGATTCGCATGGCCAGCATTATGGGCCGCCCGGCAATCCTGCCGATAATGCGGCCATGGTCCGACCCACCCAACTGCTACACCCCCAGCGCGAGCCCGCCCCGCTGCGGCCCGCCGCCACCGTGCTGCTGCTGCGCGACGCGCCCGGCGGCCTCGAGGTGCTGATGACGCGCCGCTCCATGAGCGCCAGCTTCGCCCCCGGCGCCTATGTGTTTCCCGGCGGCGGCATCGACGCGGCCGACGCCCAGGCGCATGCACAGGCCACGCGCCGCCCCACGCAGAGCGCCCTGCACCTCACCCAGGCCATCGCCGCGATCCGCGAGAGCTTCGAGGAGCTCGGCATCCTGCTCGCACGCCGCGCCGACGGCGCCATGGCCGGCGCGGCCGAGGTCGCGGCGCTGGACCGCCAGGCGCCCTTCCTGCCCCAATGCGCGGCACGCGGCCTGACCCTGGCCGCGGCCGAGGTCTTCGTGCTCGCGCACTGGATCACCGACCGCGACCTGCCGCGCCGCTTCGACGTGCCCTTCCTGGTCGCGCGCATGCCCGAGGGCCAGCAGCCGCAGGCCGACGAGGCCGAGCAGTTCGAGCCGGTCTGGGTGCGGCCCGCCGACGCGCTGGCGCGCCACGAGGCCGGCCAGTTCTTCATGATCTTCCCGACCATACGCACGCTGCAGCGGCTGGCGGCCTACGACCGCGTGGACGCGGTGCTGGCCGCCTGCGCCGCGACCGAGCAGCCGCTGTGGACCAGCTGCCCGCGCGCCGGCCTGCTGGCCGGCAAGGAGGCGCGCTACATGGAGCATGAATCGCCCTACGGCGAGCTGGCCCTGGTCAGCCCGGACGGCCAGATCGTGCACGCACTGGACTGGCAGGCCGACCAGCCTGTGCCGCTCTTGAAGAACCTGCAGCGCCTGACGGCGCCCAACCCCGGCGTGATGACCGGCCCCGGCACCAACAGCTACCTGGTCGGCGACCCGCGCACCGGCTACATCGCGATCGACCCCGGGCCGGCCGACGCCGAGCATCTGGAGCGCCTGTGGCGCGCCGCCGGTGGCCAGATCCGCATGATCGTCTGCACCCACTCGCACCCCGACCATTCGCCGGGCGCCAAGCCGCTGCAGGCCCTGTGCAGCCCGCCGCCGCCCATCCTGGGCCTGCCCTCGGCGCCGACCGCGCGCGCGGCCAGCGCCTTCACCCCCGACCGGGCGCTGGCCGACGGCGAGCGCCTGGCGCTCGGCAGCGCGGACGGCCAGATCCAGCACACGCTGCGCGTGATCCACACGCCCGGCCATGCGGCCAACCATGTCTGCCTGGTGCTGGAGCAGGACGGCCTGCTGTTCTCGGGCGACCATATCCTCAACGGCAGCACCACCGTGATCGACCCGCCCGACGGCGACATGACGGCCTACCTCGATTCGCTGGACCGGCTCAGCGCTGCCTGCGCCGAGCTGGACATCGAATTCATCCTGCCGGCGCACGGCCATGCGCTGGGTGCGGCGCGCGAAGCCATCGCCCAACTCAAGGCGCACCGGCTCAGGCGCGAGGCCAAGATCCTCGCGGCCATGCAGGCCCTGCCCGAGGGCACGCTGGACGACTGGGTCAAGCAGGCCTACGAGGACGTGCCGCCGCGCCTGTGGCCGGTGGCCGCGCGTTCGCTGCAGGCCCATGTGGCGCGCATACGCTCGCTGGCCCCCGGCAATGACTGACGCCAGTGACGCCGCCGACGGCGTGCGCCTGGCCAAGCGCGTGGCCGAGTTGCGCGGCTGTTCGCGCCGCGAGGCCGAGCTGCTGATCGAGGGCGGCTGGGTGCGCGTGGCCGGCCAGGTGGTCGAGACGCCACAGTTCCGCGTGCACGACGAGACGGTCGAGGTGGACGCCGGGGCCCGCGCCGAACCCATCCCGCCCGTCAGCTTCCTGCTGCACAAGCCCCCATGGGTGCGGACCGGGGCCGCCGAGGCGCTGCTGGCCGAGTCGGCCCGCTTTGCCGGCGACCGCTCCGGCCTGCGCCGGCTGCAGCGGCATTTCAGCGGGCTGACCTGCGTCACGCCGCTGGAAGACGCGGCCAGCGGCCTGCTGGTGTTCACCCAGGACGCCCGCGTGCGGCGCAAGCTGATCGAGGAGGCCGCCCTGGTCGAGCACGAGGTGATGGTCGACGTGGAGGGCCCTGTGACGCCCGAGCAGTTGCAGCAGCTCAACCGGCCGCCGGTGGTCGACGGACGCGCCATGCTGGCAGCACGGGTCAGCCTCAGCCGGCAGCAGCCGGACGTCACCGGCCTGCGCTTTGCCATGAAAGGCTATTGGTCGGGACAGATTGCGACCATGTGCGCGGCGGCCGGGCTGACCGTCACCGGCATCAAGCGCATCCGCATCGGCCGCCTGCCCATGGCCGGCCTGCCCCCCGGCCAGTGGCGCTACCTGCTGCCCTATGAACGGTTTTGAGACGGCGCGCCCAGGGCCCTGAACAAGCGGCCGCGCGCCGCCTGGGTGATGGCCGCCACGCAGGGATGGGTGATGCGGCGCTCCACCGACACCGCAAAGAACTCCTCGACCAGCTCCTCGCTGCGCCCTATCACCTCGACGCCGTACTGCGACACGGTCTCGGACTCCAGCACCGTGGGCGACATGAAAACGCCGCGCCCCTCGCGGCCGAAAGCGGTCATCAGCGCGCCGTCGTCGAACTCGCCGACCACGCGCGGCTGGATCTGGTGGCGCGCCAGCCAGCCGTCGAGCTGCTGGCGCACCGAGGAAGCCGCGCCCTGGATCAGCATGGGCATGCCCTGCAGACATTGCGGGAACGGCCCCTTGAGCTGGGCGCGCAGCGCCGGGGCGCAGAAGAAACTCATGGGCGAGCTGCCCAGCGCATGGTTGAAGGCCTTGACGCTGACACGGCGCGACAGCGGCTCGTCGGCGATCACCAAGTCCAGGCGGTGCAGCGCCAGCTGGCCCAGCAGATCCGGGAACTTGCCCTCGCTGCAGACCAGGCGCACCGGCTCTGCCAGCGACAGGGCCGGCTCGAGCAGGCGGTAGGCCACCGACTTGGCCACCGAGTCCGCCACGCCGACGCGAAATTCCAATGTGCGCGCGCCGCTGCCGGCCTGGCGCATCGCGCCCTCGAGCTCGGCGCCCAGCGTGAAGATCTCGTCGGCGTAGCCCAGGGCCAGGTGGCCGTCGTCGGTGAGCTCGAGACGCCGGCCACTCTTGCGAAACAGCTTGCGGCCGAAGCGCTCCTCCAGCAGCTTGATCTGGCCCGACAGGGTCTGCGGCGTGGTGTGCAGCTGCTCGCCGGCGCGCATCACCCCGCCGGCGCGCGCCGTGACCCAGAAATAGTGCAGGTGCTTGAAGTTCACAGCGACTCAATCATTCGATTTTTTCGCAGTTATTTTCTTATAAATTCGAATTTACGCGAAGTGAAAATGCACCTAGAGTGATGCATGTGCAGGCGCAGTCGGCCTGCACCACAACGCTGAAAGGAGCATGTCATGCGATTGAGTACAAAAGGCCGCTTTGCCGTCACCGCCATGATCGACCTGGCGCTGCGCGAGCAGCTCGGGCCGGTCTCGCTGGCCGCGATCAGCGTGCGACACCAGATCTCGCTGTCCTATCTGGAACAACTGTTCAGCAAGCTGCGCCAGCGCGGCCTGGTCGAGAGCACGCGCGGCCCCGGCGGCGGCTACACCCTGGCGCGCCGCGCCGAGGCGATCAGCGTGGCCGACATCCTGGGCGCGGTCGAGAGCGGGCCGGGCGCCGGCGCTGCGGCGGCCGGCGATGATTCGCCCAGCTGCTGGATGACGCAGGAGCTCTGGGCCAGCCTGCACAGCAAGATGATGGAGCACCTGCAGGCGATCACGCTGCAGATGCTGGCCGAGGAGCAGCGCGCCAAGGGCGTGCGCGTCGAGGGCCGACCGGCCACCAAGCGCGGCGTGTTCGCCGCGCCCAAGGCCCAGCCGCTGCGGGTGAACGCCCCCAACTCGGTGTTCGCGCTGGCCGGCAAGCTGGCTGCCAGCCGCTGAGGCACTCCAGGCGGCCGGCCGGGGAAAGAAAAAGTGTGAAGCCCGCCGATACGCCGGATTCTGTGCGCCACGGTTGCCCGTGGCGTGACCGTCATTACTCTGGGCCGGGGGTCGCCCACCCGGCTCGGTGCTACCTACCCGCCAGCTCTGCGGAGCCACATCGACGCTGGCCTACTTGGTATTGCTGCGCGTAGAGATTGCCCGTTTCACCCGATGCGGCCCCGGCCTTCTTTCGAAGGCCTTTGCGGCGTCGCTTTCGCGCCGCCGCAAAGGCCGCATCGACTCGTCTCTGTTGCTCTGATCCTCACCTCGCGGTGGAGAGGTGTTACCTCCTACGCTGCCCTGTGCAGTCCGGACGTTCCTCCAGTGCGCCCTTTCGGGACTTGCACCGGCGACGGTCTGGCGGGCTTCACGCCGCCATTATCGCCGCCCCCGCACCCTTGGCGCCGCCCACGCTCCGGCAATCGGGGCAGAATGCACGTGCTTGCGCAACGAACCGGAGACCCCATGAAGGCCAACACCATCCTCGACACCATAGGCGGCACGCCGCATATCCGCCTCCAGCGCCTGTTCGGCGACGCCCAGGTCTGGATCAAGTCAGAGCGCTCCAACCCTGGCGGCTCGATCAAGGACCGCATCGCCCTGTCCATGATCGAGGCCGCTGAGAAGTCCGGCGAGCTCAAGCCCGGCGGCACCATCATCGAGCCGACCTCGGGCAACACCGGCATAGGCCTGGCCATGGTCGCGGCCGTCAAGGGCTACAAGCTGATCCTGGTCATGCCCGACAGCATGTCCATCGAGCGCCGCCGCCTGATGCTGGCCTACGGCGCGAGCTTCGAACTGACGCCGCGCGAGAAGGGCATGAAGGGCTGCATCGCCCGCGCCGAGGAGCTCAAGGCGGCCACTCCCGGCGCCTGGATCCCGCAGCAGTTCGAGAACCCGGCCAACATCGAGGTGCACGCGCGCACCACGGCGCAGGAGATCCTGGCCGACTTCCCCGAGGGCGTCGACGTGCTGATCACCGGTGTGGGCACCGGTGGCCACATCACCGGCTGCGCCCGCGTGCTCAAGGAAAAATGGCCCAGGCTCAAGGTGTTCGCGGTCGAGCCCACGGCCTCGCCGGTGATCTCGGGCGGCCAGCCCTCGCCGCACCCGATCCAGGGCATAGGTGCGGGCTTCATCCCCAGGAACCTCGACACCGCCCTGCTCGACGGCGTGATCCAGGTCGAGGCCGAGCCCGCGCGCGAGATGGCGCGCCGCGCCGCGCGCGAGGAAGGCCTGCTGGTCGGCATCTCCTCCGGCGCCACGCTGGCCGCGATCGCGCAGAAGCTGCCCGAGCTCGCGCCGGGCGCTACCGTGCTGGGCTTCAACTACGACACCGGCGAGCGCTACCTCTCGGTCGAAGGCTTCCTGCCAACGCCCTGACCCAGGGACGCCCCGGCGCCTGCCTCAGAGCGCAAGGGCCTTATCATGGCGGCCCTGCTTGATCACCACGAGCCGCCCCCATGATCCGTATTTCCGAACTCCGATTGCCGCTGGCCGCCCTACCGGCGGACCCCGAACAGCAGCCCGAGGCCGCGCTGCGCGCTCAGGCGGCGCAGCTGCTGGGCATAGCGCCCGCTGAGATCGCACACCTGCAGGTGCACAAGCGCAGCTTCGACGCGCGCAAGGTCGAGCTGCTGGCCGTCTTCATTCTGGATCTGTCGCTGCGCGACCCTGCCCAGGAAGCCGCGCTGCTGACCCGGCACGCCGGACACCCCCACATCGCGCCCACGCCCGACATGGCCTGGCAGCCGGTCGGCCAGGCCCCCGCCGACCTGGCGCAGCGCCCCGTGGTGGTGGGCTTCGGGCCCTGCGGCATCTTCGCCGCCCTAGTGCTGGCGCAGATGGGTTTCAGGCCCATCGTGCTCGAACGCGGCAAGCCGGTGCGCCAGCGCACCCAGGACACCTGGGGCCTGTGGCGCAAGCGCCAGCTCGATCCCGAGAGCAACGTGCAGTTCGGCGAGGGCGGCGCCGGCACCTTCTCCGACGGCAAGCTCTACAGCCAGATCAAGGACCCGCGCCACCTGGGCCGCAAGGTCATGAGCGAATTCGTTCAGGCCGGCGCCCCGCCCGAGATCCTCTACGTGGCCCACCCCCACATCGGCACCTTCAAGCTGGTCAAGGTGGTCGAGAACCTGCGCGAGCAGATCATCGCCCTGGGCGGCGAGATCCGCTTCCAGCAGCGCGTGAGCGACGTGATCGTCGAGAACGAGGGCGGCCTGCGCCGGCTGCGCGGCCTGCGCGTGCTGGACCTGGCCAGCGGCCAGAGCAGCGAGCTCGCCGCCTCCCATGTGGTGCTGGCCCTGGGCCACAGCTCGCGCGACAGCTTCGCCATGCTGCACGAGCGCGGCGTGCAGATGCAGGCCAAGCCCTTCTCGGTCGGCTTTCGCATCGAGCACCCGCAGGGCCTGATAGACCGCGCGCGCTGGGGCCGGCACGCCGGCCATCCGCTGCTCGGCGCGGCCGACTACAAGCTGGTGCACCACGCGGCCAACGGCCGCGCGGTCTACAGCTTCTGCATGTGTCCGGGCGGCACCGTGGTCGCCGCCACGTCGGAGCCCGGGCGCGTGGTCACCAACGGCATGAGCCAGTACTCGCGCAACGAGCGCAACGCCAACGCCGGCATGGTGGTGGGCATAGAACCGAGCGACTTCCCAAGCGATCCGGCCGCCTTCGAGGCCACTCTGGGCAGCAGCCACGGCGTCGAGGCCCTGCAGGGCAAGGCCCCCCATCCGCTGGCCGGCATCGTGCTGCAGCGCCAGCTCGAGTCCGGCGCCTACGAGCTGGGCGGCCGCAACTACGACGCGCCCGGCCAACTGGTGGGCGACTTCATCGCGGGACGCCCCTCGACCGACTTCGGCGAGGTCCTGCCCTCGTACAAGCCCGGCGTGCGCCTGGGCGACCTGCATCCCGCCCTGCCCCCCTACGCGATCGAGGCCCTGCGCGAGGCCCTGCCGGCCTTCGGCCGCAAGATCCGCGGCTTCGACCGCCACGACGCGGTTCTGACGGGCGTGGAGACCCGCACCTCCTCGCCGCTGCGCATGGACCGCGGCGAGGACCTGCAGAGCCTGAACACGCGCGGCCTGTTCCCGGCCGGCGAGGGCGCGGGCTACGCCGGCGGCATCCTCTCGGCCGGCGTGGACGGCATCCGGGTCGGCGAGGCCGTGGCCCGGGACCTGCTGGCCTCGGCCTGAGCGCCCACCTGCGGGGCTCCGGCCTGCGCCTGCGCCGTCCACTCGCCTCGCCCCCCCTGGCCGGCACGCGCGGGATGGCCGATCTAGATCAACAAGCGCGCAATCACGGTCAAGACCAAGGGTTTACCCCATATTTCCCGCCTTTTCCTGTTGTTTAACCTAGGAACACGTTCCACTTATAAATCAACGTTTCATATACGAGCCAAATGAAACGCCGAGCGTGGAACCTGTGCGCCGTAGACAACTGCTTGAAAGGAATCCGAAATGAGCGTCGCCACCGCCGCTGCGCAGACCCCGACCCGTTACCGGCCGCCGCAGGGCATGAACCTGGCCCAATGGATGAAGACCCGCGTGGCCATGCGCGCCACGCGCCGCTACGACTGGGAGGCGCTGAAGTTCCAGGCCGACCATGACCCCAAGTACCGTCGCGCCCAGATGCGCTACGTGGGCACGGGCGCCACCGGCGTGGCCAGCGACGCCAACACCGTGCCGGCCGAGCATTTCACCTTCTCGACCATGATCCTGCCGGCCGGTGCCGAGGGGCCGCTGCACATCCACACCGACGTCGAGGAGGTGTTCTTCGTGCTGCGCGGGCGCGTCAGGCTGATCGCCGAACTCAACGGCGAGACCTGGGAGATGGAGGCCGGCGAACGCGACCTGGTCTCCTGGCCCGTGGGCGTGTACCGCGGCGTGATCAACATCGGCGATGAAGAGGCGCTGATGTGCGTGATCGTGGGCAACCCAAAGCCGGTCACGCCCAGCTACCCGCCCGACCATCCCCTGTCCCTGATCGAACGCTGAACCGGAGACCCCATGCGCACCAAAGAGCTTTACAACGAAACCCACCAGACCCGCAGCGCGCCGCCCACGGCCTACGAAAGCCTGCTGGGCGACTCGATAGAGCGTGCCTACGCCCAGGGCATACACGAGCTGGAAGGCCTGGTGGCCTACCTGAACCAGTCCGGCCCCTCGGGCCCCAACGGCCAGGCCTGGACGCCCGAGTCCTACCAGCAGGAAATGGCCCGCCTCGGCGCCTGACCCTTTTGCGGAGATTTCCCCATGAACACATCCGTCGTCAATTTCCAGCAAGACCCGGTCGACGCCGTCCTCGAGGTCGGCCTCAAGGACCTCTGGTACCCGGTCTGCCCCTCGGGCTTCGTCAAGGACAGCCCCGTCTCGCTGCGCCGCCTGGGCTACAAGATCGCGCTGTGGCGCGACCATGACGGCAAGGTCCATGCCCTGGAGGACCATTGCCCGCACCGCGGCGCGCCGCTGTCGATCGGCGTGAACCTGGGCGACCGCCTGGCCTGCGCCTACCATGGCGTGGAGGTGCGCTGCGACGGCACCGTGACCCGCGTGCCGGGCAGCCCGGGCTGCAAGCTCGAGGGCTCGCGCCCGGCGCGCATGTTCCACGTCGAGGAGCGCGCGGGCGCGATCTTCCTGTTCAACGCCACCGCGCCCCATGTGGACAGCCCGCCGCCGCTGCGCCTGCCCGAGCAGCTGACTTCGCCCGAGTGGTCTGCCTTCCTGTGCTACACCGAGTGGGGCTGCGACTACCGCTATGTGCTGGACAACGTGCTGGACCCGATGCACGGGGCCTACCTGCACAAGCAGTCGCATTCGATGGCCGAGGGCGAGATCAGCGCCGACTTCCAGATCCGCGACACGGACATCGGCTTCTTCTTCGAGAAAAAGGGCCAGCGCAACGTGAACTTCGACTGGACCGAGTGGATGGACACGGGCATACACACCATGCGCCTGGAGATCCCCTATCCCAAGACCGGCGGGCCGGGCGGCAACTTCACCATCATCGGCAGCTACACGCCGATCAGCAAGCAGGCGGCGGGGGTGTTCCACTGGCGCTGCCGCAAGGTCTCGGGCTGGCAGCGCGACACCTGGCGCTTCCTCTACAAGAACCGCCTGGAGGAGCGCCACTGGCATGTGCTGGAGCAGGACCGCGTGGCGGTGGAGAACATGGAGCCCGACGCCAACCGGCGCGAGCACCTCTACCAGCACGACATGGGCCTGGTGCGCCTGCGCCGCCACCTCAAGGGCCTGGCCACGCAGCAGCTCGACAAGGCGGCGCCCAAGGCCTGAAAACGCAAAGGCCGGACAGCGTCCGGCCTTGCTCGGGAGACAGCGCCCGGAGATCAGCCCTGGGCGTTCTGCAGCGCCGCGATGCGCTGCTCGATCGGCGGGTGGGTGGAAAACAACTGGCCGATGCCGCCGGCGATGCCCATGGCAGCCATGCTCTTGGGCAGCTCGGCCGCGTGCATGCCGCCCAGGCGGGCCAGGGCGTTGATCATGGGCTGGCGACGCCCCATCAACCGGGCCGCGCCGGCGTCGGCGCGGAACTCGCGCTGGCGGCTGAACCAGGCCACGATGATGGCGGCCAGGAAGCCCAGCACGATGTCGAGCACGATGGTGGTCACCATGTAGCCTATGCCGGGGCCCGAGCTCTGCTCGTCGTTCTTGCGCAGGAAGCTGTCGACCGCGTAGCCGATCACGCGCGAGAGGAAGACCACGAAGGTGTTCATCACGCCCTGGATCAGGGTCATGGTCACCATGTCGCCGTTGGCGATGTGCGCCACCTCGTGGCCGATCACGGCCTCGACCTCCTCGCGCGTCATGCCGCGCAGCAGGCCGGTGGAGACGGCGACCAGGGCCGAGTTCTTGAAGGCGCCGGTGGCGAAGGCGTTGGGGTCGCCCTCGAAAATGCCGACCTCGGGCATGCCTATGCCGGCCTGGTCGGCGAACTTGCGCACGGTGTCGACGATCCAGGCCTCGTCGGCGTTGCGCGGCTGCTCGATCACCTGCACCCCCGCGCTCCACTTGGCGACGGGCTTGCTGATCAGCAGGGAAATGAAGGCGCCACCGAAGCCCATGACCAGGGCAAAGCCGAGCAGCGCGCCCAGGTTCAGGCCGTTGGCCGTGAGGAAGCGGTTCACGCCGAGCAGGCTGGCGACGATGCCCAGCACCACCACCACGGCGAGGTTGGTCAGCACGAACAGGACGATGCGTTTCATGTTTTCTCTTTCTTCAGAGGCGGCCCCGCGATCGGGAGGCCGATGGCGCGAATGTTAGGGTCGCCAATGCGCAAATCAAGATTCTCACCCCGAATTCCGACAGTCCCTGCGGTTATTGGGCCACAGTGCGCCGGCCGCGCGCAGGCCGGAACACCTGGTCGTCCTCGTAGAAGCCCGGCGCCTCGTTGGCCGGCCACCAGCCGGGCACGCCCAGCACGGGCAGCGGCGCAAAGGGCTTGGCCGCGAGCTTGGCCGGCGTGAGGTCGGCCGCCAGCCAGGTGTCGAGCTCGGCCATCGCGTCGACTGCGGCCTCCACGCGCCAGACATGGGCCGTGACCGACTTGTAGGGCGCGACCAGTTTCTCGAGCAGGGCGTGGCCGAACAGCAGCAGCCTGGCCTGGCCCCACAGCGGCCGCAGCTCGCCGAACAAGCGGCCCCAGTCGCGCGCGGCCAGCGCCTGCCACAGGGCCTCGGGCGCCTGCAGCAGGGCCGCGTTCTCGTCGAACACCGTGATCGCGTCGCGCACCGGCCCGCGCACGGCGCCCACGCCGGCGGCCACGATCTCGGCCGCCTGCAGTTGGTTGAGCCGGCGCTTGGCCTGCGGAAACAGCATCCAGCACAGGCCGTTGTAGAAATCGTGCAGGCCCTCGCGCGTGGGCACCTGGCCCTGCTCGAAGATATGGCGCTCGTAGGCCACGCCCGCTGGCAGGGCCGACTGTGGCACGAAGCGCAGCGGCGCACGGACGGCCCGGTTCAGCGCCTCGTGCTGGGGCCAGCCCGCCAGCACCTCGCGCGCGACCGGCTCTCCGAGCGCACGCCAGGGCGCGAGCCAGGGAACGGACCAGTCGATGTCGGTCAGGCCAGGCGCCACGGCAGGGTTTCGCCCGCGCGCAAGGGCTTGAGCTCGGCCTCACCGAAGGCAAAGCTCTCCGGCGGCGTCCAGCTTTGCTTGCTCAGCGTGATCGTGCCCTGGTTGCGCGGCAGACCGTAGAAGTCGGCGCCGTAAAAGCTTGCGAAGGCTTCCAGCTTGTCCAGCGCGCCGGCGGCCTCGAAAGCCTCGGCGTACATCTCGATCGCTGCGTGGGCCGTGTAGCAGCCGGCGCAGCCGGTGGCGTGTTCCTTGAGGTGGGCCGGATGCGGCGCGCTGTCGGTGCCCAGGAAGAAGCGGGCATTGCCGCTGGTGGCGGCCTGCACCAGGGCCAGGCGGTGCGTCTCGCGCTTGAGCACCGGCAGGCAGTAGTAGTGCGGGCGGATGCCGCCGGTGAAGATGGCGTTGCGGTTGTAGAGCAGGTGGTGCGCGGTGACCGTGGCGCCGGTGAAGCGGTCCGCGTCCTGCACGTACTGCGCGGCCTCCCGGGTCGTGATGTGCTCGAACACGATCCTGAGCTCGGGGAAGTCGCGGCGCAGCGGGATCAGCTGCTGGTCGATGAACACGGCCTCGCGGTCGAACAGGTCGATCTCGGGCGAGGTCACCTCGCCGTGCACCAGCAGCAGCAGGCCCTCGCGCTGCATGGCCTCCAGCGTCCGGTAGGTCTTGCGGATGTCGGTCACGCCGGCGTCGCTGTTGGTGGTGGCGCCGGCCGGGTAGAGCTTGCAGGCCACCACGCCGGCTGCCTTGGCGCGCTTGATCTCTTCGGGCGGCAGCTTGTCGGTGAGGTAGAGCGTCATCAGCGGCTCGAAGCTCACGCCTGCCGGCACGGCGGCCAGGATGCGCTGCTTGTAGGCCAGGGCCTGCTCGGCCGTCGTCACCGGCGGCTTGAGGTTGGGCATGATGATGGCGCGGCCGAACTGCGCGGCCGTGTGCGGCACCACGGTGGCCAGCGGCGCGCCATCGCGCACATGCAGGTGCCAGTCGTCGGGGCGGGTGATCGTCAGGGTTGTGCTCATGGGCTGGATTTTCTCACCCTGCCGGCAGGCCCGTGCTCAGACGTCGAAGCGTATGCCCTGCGCCAGCGGCAGGGTCCGGCCATAGTTGATGGTGTTGGTGGCGCGCCGCATGTAGGACTTCCAGGCGTCCGAGCCCGATTCGCGGCCGCCGCCGGTCTCCTTCTCGCCGCCGAAGGCGCCGCCGATCTCGGCGCCGCTGGTGCCGATGTTGACGTTGACGATGCCGCAGTCGCTGCCCAGCGCCGAGGTGAAGCGTTCGGCCTCGCGCAGCGAGTCGGTGAAGATGCAGGAGGACAGGCCGTGGCTGGCGGCGTTGTTCAGCGCGATCGCCTGGTCGAGCTCCTTGAAGCGGCACAGGTAGAGGATGGGCGCAAAGGTCTCGCGCAGCATGGTGGCGTGCTGCGCCTCGGTCTCCACCAGCGCCGGCCGCACGTAGCAGGCCTCGGGGAAGCGCTGCTGCAGCAGGCGCTCGCCGCCGGTCACGGTGTTGCCGAAAATGCGGCATTCGGCGAGGGCCGCCTGCATGGCCTCGCCGGCGCGGGCGTCGATCAGCGGACCGACCAGGGTGCCGGCCTCGCGCGGATCGCCTATGGCCACGCTCGCATAGGCCTGCTTGAGGCGGGTGGCGAGCGCGTCGTAGACCGACTCGTGGACAAAGACGCGGCGCAGCGTGGTGCAGCGCTGGCCGGCGGTGCCGACCGCCGCGAACACCATGGCGCGCAGCGCCAGGTCCAGGTCGGCGCTGGCGCAGACCACGGCGGCGTTGTTGCCGCCGAGCTCGAGGATGGCGCGCTTGAACTGCAGCGCGCAGGCCTGGCCGACGGCGCGACCCATGGCCGTGGAGCCGGTGGCGCTGATCAGGCGTATGTCCGGGTGATCGACCAGCGCCTGCCCCTCCTCGCCCTGGCCCAGCCAGAGCTGGCTGATCTCGGCGAAGGCCGGCGCCCCCGCCTCGAGCGCCTGGCGCAGCAGGCCATGGACGGCGAGCGCGCACAGCGGCGTCTTGGGCGAGGGCTTCCAGACCAGGCCGTTGCCGCAGACCAGGGCCAGGGCCGCGTTCCAGGCCCAGACCGCCACCGGGAAGTTGAAGGCCGAGATCACGCCGCAGATGCCGAACGGGTGCCAGGTCTCGAGCATCTTGTGCTCGGGGCGCTCGGAGGCGATGACCAGGCCGAACAGCTGGCGCGACAGGCCCAGGGCGTAGTCGCAGATGTCTATCATTTCCTGGACCTCGCCCAGGCCCTCCTGCCCGATCTTGCCGGTCTCCAGCGTGACCAGTTCCCCCAGGGCCTGCTTGTGCTGGCGCAGGAGCAGGCCGTACTGGCGCAGCAGCTCGCCGCGCTGCGGCGCGGGCAAGGCGGCCCAGCGGCCCTGCACGGCCTTGAGCCGCTGCACCGAGTCCTCCATGGCCTGGGGTGTGCTGCGCGGCAGCTGCGCCAGCTCGGCCCCGTCGATCGGCGAGCGGCTGCCGAGCTGGCGCGGGCCGCCTTCCGCGGCCGGCAAGGCGACGCCCAGGCGCTGGAACAGCGCGCTCACTTGGGGATGGGGAAGGCTCGTCATTGGAGATGCTCCAGGGAAGCTTCGGCAAAGACCAGGCCGAAGCGGTTGCCGAGGAAGGCCGGCAGCGGCACCTGCTCCTGGGCGATGAAGCCGGACGCCGGCAGCCGGCCCTCGCGCACCAGGTCCAGCACCGCGCACAGGCTGGCCGCCGTGGTGCGCTGGATCGCGGTCAGCAGCTGGCCGCCTATGCTGGTGCCCAGAATGCGCGCCGAGTAGGAGGCCTGCAGCAGGCGGCCGCCGCGCTGGCCCGAGGCGGTCGCAAAGATCACGATCACGTCCTGATCGGTCGAGGGCACGGCCTCCTCCAGGATCTGCTTGAGCAGCTCGGGGCGCTCGCGCAGGCGCAGCTCGTTGAGCAGCAGCTTCATTATGGCGCCATGGCCGGGGTAGCGCACCGACTTGTAGTCCACGTTGCGCGCCCGGCCGTGCAGGGTGCGCGTCAGCGTGCCGAGGCCACCCGAGGTGTTGAAGGCCTCGTACTCGACGCCGTCCAGGGCGAAGGTCTCGCGGCCTTCCAGCGGCTGCAGTTCCACATGCTGGCCATCGACCAGGGCCTCGCAGGGGTTGCAGTACTGGTTGATCAGGCCCTCGGTGCTCCAGGTCAGGTTGTAGCGCAGCGCGTTGACCGGAAAGCGCGGCAAGGCCCCCACGCGCAGGTGCAGGTCCTGCAAGGTGTCGAAGCGGCTGGCCAGGTCGTGCCCCACGATGCCTATGAAACCCGGCGCCAGGCCGCATTGCGGCATCAGCACCGTGTCCGCCGTCGGCGCCAGGGCCTGGATGGCGCGGGTGCTTTTGACGTCCTCGGTCAGGTCGAAGTAATGCACGCCCAGGCCCGCGGCGAGGCGCGCCACCGCCACCGAGCGGTGGTACGGCAGGGCGTTGACCACGGCGAAGCGCCCGGCCAGGGCCTCGCCCAGGGCCGCGTCATTGGCGAGGTCCAGCGGCACCGCCTCGCAGCCCAGGTCGGCCAGCAGGGCCAGGCGCTGCGGATCGCGGTCGGCCACGCGCACCAGGTAGCTGCCGCTGCGCTGCAGCAACAGCGCGATGGCGAGGCCGATCTTGCCGGCACCCAGGATCGTGACGGGCAGAGCTTCGGAGTTCATGGCCATCCTCCACGGTCGCCGACAAGGCGGCTCTGGCGGCTATCGTAGCGCGCGGCCGCGCCAGTGCCTACCGCGCAATCCGCCACCGCACGCCGGTTTCTCGCCAGTCCGCCAGCCCGCGCTGGCGGACTGGCCTCAGTGCTGCAGTATCTTGTTGAGGAATTCCTTGGTGCGCGGCTGGCGGTTCTCCGGATGGTCGAAGAAGTCGTCCTTGCTGCAGTCCTCCAGGATGCGGCCGCCCACGTCCATGAAGATCACGCGGCTGGCCACCTTGCGCGCGAAGCCCATCTCGTGCGTGACCACCATCATGGTCATGCCTTCCTTGGCGAGACCGACCATCACGTCGAGCACCTCGCCGACCATCTCGGGGTCCAGCGCCGAGGTCGGCTCGTCGAACAGCATGACGATGGGGTCCATGGACAGGGCGCGCGCGATCGCCACGCGCTGCTGTTGGCCGCCCGAGAGCTGGCCCGGGAACTTGTCCTTGTGGGCCATCAGGCCGACCCGGTCCAGCATCTTGAGGCCCCGTGTCCTGGCCTCGTCGACGCTGCGGCCCAGCACCTTGACCTGGGCGATGGTCAGGTTCTCGGTCACCGACAGGTGCGGGAACAGTTCGAAATGCTGGAACACCATGCCGACGCGGCTGCGCAGCCGGGGCAGGTTGGTCTTGGGGTCGTGCACCGGCACGCCGTCGACGTAGATCTCGCCTTTCTGGAAGGGTTCGAGCGCGTTGATGGTCTTGATCAGCGTGGACTTGCCCGAGCCCGAGGGGCCGCAGACCACCACCACCTCGCCCTTCTGGATACTGGTGGAGCAATCGGTCAGCACCTGCACCGGGCCATACCACTTGGAAACGTTCTTGAGTTCGATCATTTGTTCTCTCCAGCACTCAACGGATGATGGCGATCTTCTTGTGCAGTTGCTTGACCAGCCAGGACAGGGCGTAGCAGATCACGAAATACAGCAGGGCGGCCAGCAGGTAGGACTCGATGGGGCGGCCGAAATTCTTGCCGGCCGTCTCGAAGCCCTTGAGCAGGTCGTAGGCGCCGATCGCGTAGACCAGCGAGGTGTCCTGGAACAGGATGATGGTCTGGGTCAGCAGCACCGGCAGCATGTTGCGGAAGGCCTGGGGCAGGATCACCAGCCGCATGTTCTGCCCGTAGCTCATGCCCACCGCCTGGCCCGCGAAGACCTGGCCGCGCGGGATCGACTGGATGCCGGCGCGCATGATCTCGCTGAAGTAGGCGGCCTCGAAGGCGACGAAGGTGATGATGGCCGAATACTCGGCGCCGATCGGGCGGCCGATCACGAAGGGCACGAGCAGGAAGAACCAGAGGATCACCATCACCAGCGGGATGCTGCGCATGCCGTTGACGTAGATCGCGGCCGGCAGATCCAGCCACTTG
Source organism: Comamonadaceae bacterium 2FH (assembly GCA_005503335.1). Classification (GTDB taxonomy): domain Bacteria; phylum Pseudomonadota; class Gammaproteobacteria; order Burkholderiales; family Burkholderiaceae_C; genus SCMQ01. Next base: position 26,990 of record SCMQ01000015.1, on the reverse strand, counting down.
CGACCCGACAGGCGCATCAGCGCCAGCAGCGTGCCGAAGAAGATGCCGCCCAGCGTGGCCACGAAGGTCAGGAAGACGCTGAAACCCAGGCCCTTGAGCACGAAGTTGGAGATGACGTCCCAGTTGTAGAAGGAAAAGTCGAGTTGGATCATGTCAGGCCTCCCGCCGGGCCGCCCCAAGGGAGGCCTGGGCCCCCTCGGGGGGCAGCGAATACACGGAGTGATGAGCGTGGGGGCGTTTCATTCAGTGCCCCGCTCCGGTGCCGCCCGCCGCGACGAAACCGGGCACGCGGGCCCGCTTCTCTATGAAGGCCATGATGCGGTTGACCGCCAGTGCCGACACGATGTAGAGCCCCGTCACCGCCAGGTACATCTCGATCGGGCGCGAGGTCTCCTCGCCGGTCTGCATCGCGAACTGGGTGAGCTCGGCGATCGACACCGCGAACGCCACCGACGAGTTCTTGAAGATGTTCATGGACTCACTGGTCAGCGGCGGGATGATGATGCGGTAGGCCATGGGCAGGATCACATGGCGGTAGGTCTGCGCCGTGGTGAAGCCCACGGCCATGCCCGCGTAGCGCTGGCCCTTGGGCAGGGCCTGCACGCCGGCGCGCACCTGCTCGGCGATGCGCGCCGAGGTGAAGAAGCCCAGCGCGAACACGACCAGCAGGAAGGGGGGCACCTCCTTCATGGGCGGCACCAGCGCCGGCACCACGTGGTACCAGAGGAAGATCTGCACCAGCAGGGGGACGTTGCGGAACAGCTCGACCCAGGCGTTGCCCAGGCGCACCCAGCCGGGGCTGGCGGGCAGCGTGCGTATCACGCCAATGAGCGAGCCGACCAGCAGCGCCAGCACCAGGCCGCTGAGCGAGACCGAGACGGTCCAGCCCCAGGCCGACAGCAGCCAGTCCAGATAAGTGATGTCGCCGTTGCTGCCGAAGCAGCGCTCGACGACCGCGCCCTCGATGGTGTCCTTGCAGAACACCTGCCATTCCCAGTTTGCCATGGAGGAACCTTTGCTCTTGTTGTCTTGGCGGACTGTGTCCAATAAAAACGCCCGCCCCAGGGCGGGCGCCCACGCCTACGGATGGCTCATTTCTTGTTGTACTCTTCCATCGGCTTGTCGTTCGGGTTGGCCCAGGCCTGCTTGGTGCCCTCGGACAGCGGCAGCCCGACCTTGGTGTTGGTCGGCGGGATGGGTTGCATGAACCACTTGTCGTAGAGCTTGGCGAGCGAACCGTCCTTGATCTGGCGCTTGATGCTGTCGTCCACCGCCTTCTTGAACGCGGAGTCGTCCTTGCGCATCATGCAGGCGATGGGCTCGACCGAAAGCACCTCGCCGACGATCTTGAAGTCGGCCGGGTTCTTGGCCTTGGAGATGTTGCCGGCCAGGATGGAGCCGTCCATCACGAAGGCGTCGGCGCGGCCGGACTCGAGCAGCAGGAAGCTGTCGGCGTGGTCCTTGCCCATCACCTCCTTGAAGTCAATGCCGCCGGCGCGCTCGTTGCGACGCAGGGTCTGCACCGAGGTGGTGCCGGTGGTGGTGGCCACGGTCTTGCCGTTGAGGTCACGGATCGAGTTGATGTTGGCATTGGCCTTGACCGCGATGCGCACCTCCTCGAGGTAGGTGGTCACGGCGAAAGCCACGTCCTTGGCGCGCGTCGCGTTGTTGGTGGTGGAGCCGCACTCCAGGTCCACGGTGCCGTTCTGCACCAGCGGGATGCGGTTCTGCGAGGTCACCGGCTGGTACTTCACCTCCAGCTGCGACAGGCCCAGCGACTTGCGGATGTCGCTGACGATGTGCTCGGCCATCTCGGTATGAAAGCCCACGTACCTGCCGCCGCCCAGCGTATAGGACAAGGCGCCCGAAGATTCGCGCACGCCGAGCGTGATGCTGCCGCTGGACTTGATCTTGGCCAGCGTGTCGTTGGCCTGGGCCAGGGCCGAGCCAGCAGCCAGGGCCGCGACGGCGAAAGCGATCAGATGTTTCTTCATACTAAGGTTCCTCGCAGTCATGCATGGGAATGAAAGGGTAGGGGCATTCTAGGCATCCGCTCTTCGCGGGGCACCCGGAAAACCCTCGTCTAAGCGGCACCGGCAGCCCTCCCGCAACGGGCACTAGCAGTGTTCGTGCCCGCAGCGCGCTGGACTGTACGTGTCACACCGGTGAAACGCCAATGCCGATTCTCGGCCAATCCATGCAGGAAATTTATAAACTACCTGACAACCGTGCGGGCGGCGGTCCGGGCTGCCAGGAAATCCCACAGCGCCTGGGCCGCATGGCGCGGCGGCGCTTCCCGTCCCTGCGGCTTTTGCCGGTAGGCACGGATCTCCATGGCCAGCTCCAGCCCTTGCAGGCCCGGCGGCGCGGCCGACACCAGCTTGCGCGCGCGCAACTCCTTACGGACGGCGCTGTTGGGCAGGAAGGCCACGCCGTGGCCCTCCAGGGCCATGACCTTCAGGCCCTCGGCCATGTCGGTCTCGTAGACCCGGTCCAGGTGGATGGCCTGGCCGCACTGCTTCAGGATCAGCTCGGTCACGCGCCCTAGGTAGGCGCCCGGCGCGTAGCCCAGATAGGGCAGCGGCTGACCGGGACTGCCGGGCAGGCGCAGCAGCGGCTGGCCATGCGCGTCGGCCTTGACATAAGGTGCCAGCGACTCCTGGCCCAGCGTCACGAACTCGTAGCGGTCGGCGTCGAGCTGCAGCGGTTGGGAGGCGTGGTGGTAGGCGATCAGCAGATCGCAGCCGCCCTCCACCAGGCGCATCGCCGCGTCGTGCACGTTGAGCGCGATCAGCCGGCTCTTGATCGGCCCGAAGCTCTCGCGCAGGCCCGACACCCAGGCCGGGAAAAAGGTGAAGGCCAGGGTGTGCGGGACCGCGAATTCGATCACGTCCTGCGCGGCCGAGGCATGCGCGCGCAGCATGGCGCGCGTGCTCTGCAGCGCCTGCAGCATGTCCAGCGACTGGGCGTACAGGGTTTCGCCGGCCGGCGTCAGGCGTGTGGGGTAGGAGCTGCGGTCGACCAGGTCCACCCCGGCCCAGGCCTCCAGCGCCTGGATGCGGCGCGAGAACGCCGGCTGGGTGACATGGCGCAGCTGGGCCGAGCGGCTGAAGCTGCGGGTTTCAGCGAGGCTGACGAAGTCCTCTAGCCACTTGGTTTCCATGTGGCCGGATTATGCGTTGAGAGCTGCGCCACCCCCTTTACCGGCACCGCGCCAGCGATTAAATTGAGACCATGCGCAAACTCCTTGTTCTCGGTGGCTCCGGCTTCGTCGGCACCCATCTGTGCGAAAAAGTCTCGCTGCTCGAGTGGCCGGTCACCGTGCCCACGCGCCACGAGGACAGCGCGCGCCACCTGCTGACCCTGCCCCTGGTCGAGACCGTGAAAGCCGACGTGCACGACGAGCCCACGCTGCGCCGCCTGGTCGAGGGGCAGGACGCGGTGGTCAACCTGGTGGCCATCCTGCACGGCAGCCCGACGGCCTTCCAGCATGTCCACGTCGAGCTGCCTCAGAAGCTGGCGCGCGCCTGCGCGGCCCAGGGGGTGCGCCGCGTGGTCCATATCAGCGCGCTGGGCGCCAGCCTGGAGGGCCCCTCGAACTACCAGCGCACCAAGGCCGAGGGCGAAGCGGTGCTGCGCGAGGCCGACCTGGACCTCACCGTGCTCAGGCCCAGCGTGATGTTCGGCGCCGAGGACCATTTCCTCAACCTGTTCGCCAAGCTGCAGCAGAGCCTGCCGTTCATGCCGCTGGCCGGCGCCGACGCACGCTTCCAGCCGGTCTGGGTCGAGGACGTGGCCGAGGCGCTGTTGCGCTGCCTGCAGGACGACAAGACCATGGGCCAGACCTACGAGCTCTGCGGCCCCGAGGTGTTCACGCTCAAGCAGCTGGTCAGCCTGGCCGGCCAGTGGTCCGGCGCCAACGAGGGCAAGGGCCGGCCCGTGATCCCGCTGCCCCGGCCACTGGGCCAGCTGCAGGCCCTGCTGATGGAGCTGGCGCCGGGCCAGCCGCTGATGAGCCGCGACAACCTGGCCTCGCTGCAGGTCGACAACGTGGCCTCGGGCAGCCTGCCGGGCCTGGCGGACCTGGGCATCCACGCCGCGCCGCTGGCCAGCATCGCGCCCGGCTACCTGGGCCATGGCGGGCCGCACGAGCACCTGACGGAGCTGCGCAAGTCTGCCGGACGCTGAAGGCCGGCGGGCGGGTGGTGCATCAATGGCCGGCAGAATTCTCATCAATCCAGGCCGCGCCTCGCGCTAGCATCGCCCCTTTCTACAGGAGGTGCCATGCTCAAGCTCTACATAGGCAACAAGAACTACTCGACCTGGTCCATGCGCCCCTGGGTGCTGATGCGACAGGCTGGCATCCCGTTCGAGGAAGTCGCTGTGCGCTTCGACGGCTTCGACGCCGGATCGGCCTTCAAGCGCACCGTGGGCGCGGTCAGCCCCACGGGCAAGGTGCCGGTGCTGGTCGACGATGGCTGGGCGGTCTGGGACTCGCTGGCCATCGCCGAGTACCTGGCCGAAAAATTTCCGCAGCACCAGCTCTGGCCGGCCGAGGCCCGGCTGCGCGCCCGCGCGCGCAGCGCCTGCGCCGAGATGCACAGCGGCTTCGCCGCGCTGCGCAGCGCCTGCCCGATGAGCATCGAGGCCAGGCTGCCCGAGATCGGCGCCCTGGTGCTGCGCGACCAACCCGCCGTGCGCGCCGACCTGGACCGCCTGGTGGCACTCTGGGGAGACCTGCTCGACCTGTCGGGCGGCCCCCTGCTGTGCGGTGCCTTCAGCGTCGCCGACGCCTTCTTCGCGCCGGTGGCCATGCGCATCCAGACCTATGCCCTGCCCGTGCCGCCGCGCATAGCCGCCTACCTCGAGCGCCTGTGCGCCCTGCCCGGCGTGAAGGCCTGGGTCGAGGGCGCCTTGGCCGAGCACGACTTCATCGAGTTCGACGAGCCGTATCGCCTAAAACAAAACTAAGATCCGTCCAGCCTTTCTGTGGACAAGTTTGTTGAGATCCCCTAGGCAATCGGAATTTCATATGACAAATCAATGACTTGTCTAGACTGCCTGCGAAACGGGCAGGCAGGACAAGTCGCCCTGGGCGCAGCCACTACACTGCAGCCATGCAAATCTACAGGGTCGGCGGCTCGGTACGGGACGCCTTGCTGGGGCGGCCGGTGCAGGACCGCGACTGGGTGGTGGTGGGCGCCACGCCCGAGCAGATGCTGGCCCAGGGCTTCGTGGCCGTGGGCCGCGACTTTCCGGTGTTCCTGCACCCCGGGACGCGCGAGGAATACGCGCTGGCGCGCACCGAGCGCAAGAGCGGGCGCGGCTACCGCGGCTTCGTGGTGCACGCCGCGCCCGAGGTCACGTTGGAGCAGGACCTGGCGCGGCGCGACCTCACCATCAACGCCATGGCCTTGGCCGAGGCCCCCGGCGGGTCCGGGGCTCCGCAGCTGGTCGACCCCTACGGCGGCCAGCGCGACCTGGCGGCGCGGGTGCTGCGCCACGTGACCGAGGCCTTCCGCGAGGACCCGGTGCGCATCCTGCGCGTGGCGCGCTTTGCGGCGCGCTTTCCCGATTTCGGCGTGGCCCCGGAGACCCGGCAGCTGATGCGCGAGATGGTGGACGAGGGCGAGGCCGACCACCTGGTGGCCGAGCGGGTCTGGCAGGAGCTGGCGCGCGGCCTGATGGAAGCCGCCCCGGCGCGCATGTTCGAGGTGCTGCGCGACTGCGGCGCCCTGGCCCGCCTGCTGCCCGAGGTGGACCGGCTATGGGGCGTGCCGCAGCGCGCCGAGTACCACCCCGAGGTCGACACCGGCGTGCACCTGATGATGGTGCTGGAGATGAGTGCCCACCTCTCGGCCACGCTGCCGGTGCGCTTTGCCTGCCTGACGCATGACCTGGGCAAGGGCACGACGCCGGCCGAGCTGCTGCCGCGCCACATCGGCCACGAAGAGCGCAGCGTGCGCCTGCTGCGCAAGCTCTGCGAACGCCTGCGCGTCCCGCTGGAATGCCGCGAGCTGGCCGAGGTGGTGGCGCGCGAGCACGGCAACATCCACCGCAGCGCCAGCCTGGGTCCGGCGGCCCTGGTGCGCCTGCTCGAGCGCTGCGACGCCTTCCGCAAGCCCGAGCGCCTGGACGAAGTACTGCAGGCCTGCGAATGCGACGCGCGCGGCCGCCTGGGATTCGCCGAGCAGCCCTACCCGCAGCGCGCGCGCCTTGAGCAGGCCCTGGCGGCCGCCCGCTCGGTGGCCACCGCCGAGGTGGCGGCGCAGGCCCAGGCGCGCGGCCTCGCCGGCCCCAAGGTCGGCGAGCTGATCCACGCCGCGCGAGCCGCGGCCATCGCGGCCAGGCCAGAGCTGCTGCCGCCGGCCGACACTTAAGCCTTCAACCGAGCACCGACTGCACCCAGCGCGCGATGTCGGCAGCCGAGCGCATCGCGCCGGCTTGGCGCGCGAGCTCGCGCCCGCCCTGGAACAGCGCCAGCGTGGGAATGCTGCGGATGTTGAAACGCGCCGCCAGGCCCTGCTCGTCCTCGGTGTTGACCTTGGCCAGACGCAGCCGCGGCTCGAGCTGGGCCGCCGCCTGCTCGAAGGCCGGCGCCATCATGCGGCAGGGGCCGCACCAGGGCGCCCAGAAATCGACCAGCAGCGGGATCTGGCTGCGCCCCACATGGCGCTCGAAGCCGGCCTCGTCCAGCGCCAGCGGCTGGCCGGTGAACAGCGGCCGGTGGCATTGGCCGCAGTCGGGCGCGTGCGACAGGTCCGCGGCCTGGACGCGGTTGGTGGTGTGGCAATGCGGACAGACGATGTGAAGGGGGTTCATGGCCGGGGTTCCTCTTGCAGCAGCACTTGAGGCTGAGGCGCCGCGCTTCAAGCCCGGCCCGTCAAAGCCACTTCGCAACCAGGGCCGCGAAAGCGCTCAGCAGCAGCGTGGTGGTCAGCGGAATGAACCACTCGCGGCCGAACAGCCGGAAGCGGAAGTCGCCGGGCAGCCGGCCGAAGCCCAGCTTGTTCAGCAGCGGCGTCAGGCCGCTGATCAGCACCAGGGCCAGTAACACCACGATCAGCCAGCGCAGCATGGGACGTCCTCGCTCAGTCGCCGCCGGGCCGCCCCAAGGCGACTTCGGCCCCCTCGGGGGGCAGCGTGGTACACGAAGTGACAAGCGTGGGGGCCATATCAGAGCCGGTGGCTGCGGTCGCCCGCGGCAAAGCCCTGGGCGTCCCAGGGCTGGCCGGTGCAGAAGCCGATCACCTTGAACAGCTCGCCCATCTCGTGCTCGTTGACCAGCTTGAGCGCGTTCGCGCGCTGCGCCGTCGAGGCCTCGTCCATGCCGGCGACCAGGCCGCAGTTGAGCAGGAAGCGCGCCTGGCTGGTGTAGCCCAGCACGTTGAGCCCGCTGTCCTGGCCGGCCAGGGCGATGCCGCTGAAGTTGACATGGGCCGTGATGTCCTTGTGCCCCAGCTCGGCCAGCGGATCGCCGTCGACCCGGTGGCCCTGGTGGCACATCACCGTGCCCATGTGGCGCTGGGGGTGGTAGTACTCGCGCTCGGGGAAGCCGTAGTCGATGAAGAAGGCCGCACCGCCCTTCCCGCCTGAAGCCTGGCTGGCCAGCAGGCGCTCGGCCAGCGTGGCGACGAAGGCCTCGGCCTGCGGGTGGATCTCGGTCAGGTAGTCGTGCGGGCCCGGAACGGCGATCGGCGGGCGCAGGTCCGTGGGTCGGTCGGCCCAGGCCAGGGCGCCGTCCTGCAGGGCGACGCCGCGCTGGTGCCAGACGCCGCCAGCCGCGCCGCCGTGGCGCGCCAGCAGCTTGACCGGCATGGCGTCCAGCACCTCGTTGCCGACCACCACGCCCTGCATGGCCTCGGGGAGCTGGTCGACCCAGGCCAGCTTGCCGGCATGGGCTGCCAGGCTCGCCTGCTGGCGCGCGCGCAGGCTGCCCGAGAGGTCGACGATGGTGTAGCGCCGCACCTGGGGGCCCAGCGCGTCGAGCAGCTGCAGCGCCAGCGCGCCCGATCCCGCGCCGAACTCCCAGACCTCGTCCGTGCCGGTGGCCTGCAAGGCCTCGCCGACCTGGGCGGCCAGGGTGCGGCCGAACAGCGGGCTCAGCTCGGGGGCGGTCACGAAATCGCTGCCCGACTCGGGCAGGAGGCCGAACTTCGGAAGCGGGTTGGCGTAATAGCCCAGGCCCGGCGCGTACAGCGCCAGGGCCATGAAGCGGTCGAACGGCAGCCAGCCGCCGGCGCCCTCAATGGCCCTCAGCACCAGCTTGTGCAGGGCGGTCGTTAAACTATCCGGTTCTTTGCTCACCCCCGGATTGTCCCCGAATGTCTGCCTCCGCCCCCGCGGCCACTCGCCCCCGCACGGTGCTCGTCACCGGCGCCGCCCGCCGGCTGGGGCGGGAGATCGCGCTGGCGCTGGCCGGCGCGGGCTGGCAGGTGGCCGTGCATTACCGCCACTCGCAGCAGGAGGCCCTGCAGACCGCGGCCGACTGCGCCCGCCTGGCGGGCGACGCGGCCGCGTTTGACGCCGAGCTGGACGACGAGGCTGCGGTGCGCGGCCTGCTGCCGCGCGTGGTCCAGCATTTCGGCCAGCTCGACGCCGTGGTCAACAGCGCCTCGCGCTTCGAGCACGACGACGCGGCCAGCTTCGGCTACGCCGCGCTGGAGCAGCACCTGCGCAGCAACACCGCCGCGCCCATCGTGCTGGCCCAGGCCCTGCACGCCCACCTGGCCGCGCGCGACGCCAGCGGCGCGGTGGTCAACCTGCTGGACCAGAAGCTCTGGAACCCGAACCCCGATTTCCTCAGCTACACCCTGTCCAAGGCCGCGCTGGAAGCCGCCAACACCCTGCTGGCCCAGGCCCTGGCGCCGCGCCTGCGCGTGGTCGGCGTGGCGCCCGGGCTCACGCTGACCAGCCACCTGATCAGCGACGAGAAGTTCAGCGAGCTGCACCGCCTCAGGCCGCTCGTCCGCGCCCGCCGACGTGGCGGCCGCCGTGGTCTTCGCGCTGGCCAACCCGGCCATCACCGGCACCACGCTGCTGGTCGACGGCGGCCAGCACCTGATGAAGTTCGAGCGCGACTTCTCGCTGATGTGAACACCCGTGCCCCCATGTCCAAGACCCCCGGTACCCAGATCCTCACGCTGACCGGCCTGCGCTTCGACGCCAACCTGGGCATCCTGGAGCACGAGAAGACCGCGCCCCAGCCGATCCAGGTCGACGCCGAGCTCAACCTCGGCCCCCAGCCCCTGCTGCCGCGCGACGACGACATCGGCCATGTGCTGGACTACCGCAAGGTGCGCAAGATCATCATCGACGAGTGCACGGCCGAGCATGTGAACCTGCTCGAGAGCCTGATCGGCAAGCTGGCCTACCGGCTCATGCAGCTGCCCGGCGTGGTGGGGGTGCGGGTGAAGATCGCCAAGCTCGAGATCTTCGACGACTGCGAGGTCGCGATCCGGGTCGAGACCGGCCAGTGGTGAGCCAAGGTGACGAATGACGCAGGCCCGCGGCCCGCGTGGAAAGAGAGAACAGCGATGAGCGCCCCATGGATGGACAACGAGGTGGTTCCCCTCACCAAGGAACCGAAGATCGAGCGTGAGACGCACAAGCTCGAGAAACGCCTGTGCCGCCAGGTCGGCCAGGCCATCGCCGACTACAACATGGTCGAGGCCGGCGACAAGGTCATGGTCTGCCTCTCGGGCGGCAAGGACAGCTACGGCCTGCTCGACATCCTGCTCAAGCTCAAGGCGCGCGCGCCCGTGCCCTTCGAGCTGATCGCGGTCAACCTGGACCAGAAGCAGCCGGGCTTTCCCGAGCATGTGCTGCCCGAGTACCTGACACAGCTCGGCGTGCCCTTTCACATCGAGAACCAGGACACCTATTCCATCGTCAAGGACAAGATCCCCGAGGGCAAGACCATGTGCAGCCTGTGCAGCCGGCTGCGCCGCGGCATCCTGTACCGCGTGGCCGACGAGCTCGGTGCAACAAGAATAGCGCTGGGCCACCACCGCGACGACATGCTGCAGACCTTCTTCCTCAACATGTTCTTCGGCGGCAAGCTCAAGGGCATGCCGCCCAAGCTGGTCAGCGACGACGGCCGCCACATGGTGATCCGCCCGCTGGCCTACGTGGCCGAGAAGGACCTGATCCGCTGGGCCGAGCACAAGCAGTTCCCCATCATTCCCTGCACGCTGTGCGGCAGCCAGGAGAACCTGCAGCGCAAGCAGGTCGGCGCCATGCTGCGCGAGTGGGAGAAAAAGCAGCCTGGGCGGCTTGAAAACATGCTCTCGGCGTTACAAAATATCGTTCCCTCTCACCTGATGGACGGAACGCTGCACGATTTCAAGGGTCTGAAAATGACGGGTGTTGCCAGCGAGGACGGCGACAAGGCCTTCGACGAAGAAAGCTTCTCCTCCGCCAGCCCGCCCGGGCTGCAGATCATCCAGCTCTGAGCCGCAGGCTCAACGGAGTTCCATGAGGAAACCGCTCGTCGCCCTGTTCGTCACGCTCTCCCTGCTCGCGGGGTGCGGCAGCGTGCGCCTGGTCGACTCGGATGTGCAGGCCATCAGCACCCTGCCGGCCGGCGCCGCCAACCTGGCCGGAGCCCATTACCGCTTCGAGCGCCTGCCCTCGCAGGCCACGCAGAAGCAGTACCCGCGTATCGAGGCGCTGGCCGAGGCCGCGCTGGCGCGCGCCGGCCTGGTGCGCGACGAGGCCGGCGCCAAGCTCAGCGTGCAGGTCGGCGCACGGGTCGAATCCTTCCTGGTCGACCGCTGGGGCAGCCCCTGGGCCGACCCCTGGTGGCCGGGCAGTTACGGCCACGTCATGTACGGCGGCGGCCCGCCGTTCTGGGGCTTCGGCATGCGCTACCCGCCCTCCACCGCCTACAAGCGCGAAGTCAGCCTGATCCTGCGCGAGCTGCGCAGCGGCCAGGTGGTCTACGAGACCCACGCGGTGCACGACGGCCCCTGGCACGACAGCGAGCCGGTGCTGGGCGCCATGTTCGACGCCGCGCTCAAGGACTTCCCGCACCCGCCGGCCGGCGTGCGGCGGGTCAACGTCGAGATTCCGCGCTGAAAGGGCCGAGAACCATGGACGCGACCCGCATCATCGCCATCCGCCACGGCGAAACCGCCTGGAACGTGGACGCCCGCATCCAGGGCCAGCTCGACATCCCGCTCAACGAGACCGGACGCCAGCAGGCCCAGCGCCTGGCGCGCTCGCTGGCCACGCGCGACCCCATCCACGCCATCTACACCAGCGACCTGCTGCGCGCCTGGGACACGGCCCTGTCGGTCAGCCAGGCGCTCGGCAAGCGCGCGGTCACGCATGACGGCCTGCGCGAGCGCGGTTTCGGCGTGTTCGAGGGCAAGACCTTCGGCGAGATCGAGGCCGCCTGGCCCGAGGACGCGCGGCGCTGGCGCCGCCGCGAGCCCGGCTGGGCGCCGCCCGGCGGCGAATCGCTGCTGCAGATGCGCGAGCGCGTGATCCGGACCTTGCAGTCGCTGGCCACGCGCCATCCCGGCGAGCAGATCCTGGTGGTCGCCCACGGCGGCGTGATGGACCTGCTCTACCGCACCGCCACCGGTCAGGACCTGCAGTCGCCGCGCACCTGGCAGGTGGCCAACACGGCGGTCAACCGCCTGCTCTGGACGCCCCAGGGCCTGACCCTGGTCGGCTGGGCCGACACCACGCACCTCGAGGACGGCTCGCTGGACGAGACCGAGCCCTGAGGCGCAGCGACAGGCTTCAGTCGAACAGTTCGCCTGCGTTCCTGGGCGGCGTCACGCCGAGATGGCGGAAGGCCGCCAGCGTGGCGATGCGGCCACGCGGCGTGCGCTGCAAGTAGCCCTGCTGGATCAGGTAGGGCTCGATCACGTCCTCGATCGTTCCCGCCTCCTCGCCTATGCTGGCCGCGATGTTGTCCAGGCCCACCGGCCCGCCGTCGAAGCGGTGGATCACGGCCTCCAGCAGCTTGCGGTCCATCAGGTCGAAGCCTTCCGGGTCGACGTCGAGCATGGTCAGGGCCGCCTGGGCGATGGCCTGGGTGATGCGGCCCGTGCCCTTGACGTCGGCGTAGTCGCGCACGCGGCGCAGCAGGCGGTTGGCAATGCGCGGCGTGCCGCGCGAGCGGCGCGCGATCTCGAAGGCGCCTTCGGGATCGGTCGGCGCCTTCAGCAGGCCGGCGCTGCGCGTGACGATGCGCCCCAGTTCCTCGTGCGTGTAGAACTCCAGCCGCGAGACGATGCCGAAGCGGTCGCGCAGCGGGTTGGTCAGCATGCCGGCGCGCGTGGTCGCGCCGACCAGGGTGAAGGGCTGCAGGTCCAGCTTGATGCTGCGTGCGGCCGGCCCCTCGCCGATCATGATGTCGATCTGGTAGTCCTCGAGCGCCGGGTAGAGGATTTCCTCGACCACCGGCGAGAGGCGGTGTATCTCGTCGATGAACAGCACGTCGTTCTTTTCGAGGTTGGTCAAGAGCGCCGCCAGGTCCTTGGGCTTTTCCAGCACCGGGCCCGAGGTCTGGCGCAGGTTCACGCCGAGCTCGGCCGCGATGATGTGCGAGAGCGTGGTCTTGCCCAGGCCCGGCGGGCCGAACAGCAGCACATGGTCCAGCGCCTCCTCGCGCTTCCTGGCCGCGCCGATGAAGATCTCGAGCTGCTCGCGCACCTTGGTCTGGCCCACGTACTCGTCCAGCAGCTTGGGGCGCAGGGCGCGCTCGATCGCCTCCTCGTTGGGCGAGGCGGGCGCGGCCGAGACCACGCGCGGCGGCGGCGGCGGGTCGGGCAGGAAATCGTCGGTACGGATGGTCATATCATTTCGCCAGGGCCTTGAGCGCCAGCTTGATGCCCTCGCTCACGCCCACCTCGGCCGGCAGGGCCTTGAGCGCCGCGGCGGCTTCCTTGTCGCTGTAACCCAGCGCGACCAGGGCCTGCAGGATGTCGGCCTGGGCGTCGCTGGCCGCCGTCACCGGCGCGCCCAGGTCGGCGCCGAGCTTGCCCTTGAGCTCGAGCAGCAGGCGCTCGGCGGTTTTCTTGCCTATGCCTGGCACCTTGACCAGGCGCCCAGCCTGCTGCGCCGTGATGGCCTGCGACAGCTCGGCCACGCTCATGCCCGAGAGCACGGACAGCGCGGTGCGCGGGCCCACGCCCGAGATCTTGATCAGCTGGCGGAAGGCGTCGCGCTCGGCCGCCGTGCCGAAGCCGAACAGCACCTGGGCGTCCTCGCGCACCACGAAATGGGTCAGCAGCGTCGCCGGCTCGCCGGTGTTCGGCAGGTTGTAGAAGGTGCTCATGGGCACGTCGACCTCGTAGCCCACGCCATGGCAGTCCAGCAGCACCTGCGGCGGGTTCTTCTCGGCCAGGATGCCCTGCAGTCGTCCGATCATGGGGAACAGTCTCTCTGTGTGCCTATCATTGGGGGATGCGGTTTCACTTTGAAACCGCGCGACGGAATTATCAGCTTGATTCTCAGACACAACTTCACCCCCCACAACAACCTGCGGCTGTCGCACCTGTGCGGCCCCACCGACGAGCACCTGCGCAGCATCGAGGTCGCGCTGCAGGTCGGCATCGCGCACCGCCACGAGCAGTTCAAGGTCGACGGCCCCAAGGCAGCGGCCACGCGCGCCATGGAGGTGCTGCAGGCGCTGTACGAGATGGCCGAGCGTCCGATCAAGGCCGAGACGGTGCAGCTCATGCTGGCCGGCGACGCCTCGATCAGCGAGGACGAGGAGGGCCGCATGGTGCTGCACACGCGCCGCGCCGACCTGCGCGCGCGCACGCCCAACCAGTCGCTCTACCTGGACAACATCGCGCACCACGACATCACCTTCGGCATCGGCCCGGCCGGCACCGGCAAGACCTACCTGGCCGTGGCCTGCGCGGTCGACGCGCTGGAGCGCAGCAGCGTGCAGCGCATCGTGCTGACGCGCCCGGCGGTGGAGGCCGGCGAGCGCCTGGGCTTCCTGCCCGGCGACCTCACGCAGAAGGTCGACCCCTACCTGCGCCCGCTCTACGACGCGCTGTACGAGCTGATGGGCTTCGACCGCGTGCAGAAGGCCTTCGAGCGCAACGCGCTCGAGATCGCGCCGCTGGCCTTCATGCGCGGGCGCACGCTGAACAACGCCTTCGTGATCCTGGACGAGGCGCAGAACACCACGCCCGAGCAGATGAAGATGTTCCTCACCCGCATCGGCTTCGGCGCCAAGTGCGTGGTGACCGGCGACGTGAGCCAGATCGACCTGCCCAAGGGCAATCCGAGCGGCCTGATCGACGCCGAGCGCGTGCTCAGGCGCGTGAAGGGCATCGCCATCAGCCATTTCACCAGCGCCGACGTGGTGCGCCACCCGCTGGTGGCGCGCATCGTCGACGCCTACGACGCGCGCGGACGCGCCAGCGCCGCGCGCAAGAGCGCCGACTGAGCCGGGACCTGCCCATGGAACTCCATCAGCTGCAGCTCTCGCTACAGTTCGGCGCGCTCGATGACGCGGCGCGCCACCGCGCCGCCCTGCCCCGCCACAAGGTCGCGCGCTGGATACGCCACGCGCTCAGGAGCGACGCCGAGATCACGGTGCGCATCGTCGACGCCGAGGAAGGCCGGGCGCTCAACCGCGCCTACCGGCACAAGGACTACGCGACCAACGTGCTGACCTTCGACTACGCGCGCGAGCCCGTGGTCGCGGCCGACCTGGTGCTGTGCGCCCCGGTGGTCGAGCGCGAGGCACGCGAGCAGGGCAAGTCGCTAGAGGCGCACTACGCCCACCTGCTGGTGCACGGCACCCTGCACGCCCAGGGCTACGACCACGAGACCAACGAACGCGACGCGCTCGAGATGGAGGCCCTGGAAGTGCTGCTGATGGGCGCCCTGGGCTACGCCAACCCGTATTGAGGCACTCGACCCATTCCATTGACATGTAACCAACTGCAATCTAAGCTGCTCTCACAGGGGAGGGCCTTCAAAAAAATAATGAAGGTGCAAGCACATGCAGTTGGACACCGCTGCGCCGCCAGCATCGGCCGCGAGCATTTACTACGCGCATTCGACCGAGCGCCAGGACCGCAGCGACTGGCAGCGCCTGCCCGACCACCTGCATGCTGTCGGCGACATCGCCGCAGCATGCGCCGCCGTCTTCAATGCCGCGCCGTTGGCCCGCACCGCCGGCCTGCTGCACGACTTGGGCAAGTACACCCTCTCCTTTCAAGCCAGGCTGAATGGTGATCCACACCGGGTTGACCATTCGACCTGGGGTGCGCGCATCGCCCATGAGCGCCTGGGTCCCATGGGCGAACTATTGGCCTACGGCATCGCAGGCCACCATGCAGGCTTGGCCAATGGGCAAGGTGAAGGTGAGCGCACGCCGTTGAATGAGCGGCTGGTCGCGGAGCTACCCGACCTCCAGGCCGCATGGGAAAGCGACATCGCACTGCCCGAACGGCTCGCACCCCCCAAGGATTTCAGGCTCTATAGCCAGGATCGCCAACAGGCCAAGGATCGCCAGCCCTTCCAACTGGCTTTCCTGACCCGCATGCTGTTCTCTTGCTTGGTGGATGCGGATTTTCTGGACACGGAGCGTTTTTACAACGCGGTCGGAAACCGTCCGGATCACCGCAATGCCAGCGTGCCGGCGCCCAGCCTATCCATGATGCGTGAGCAACTCGACCGCCACCTCGGCGGTTTCAGCTCCGACAGCGATGTGAACCGCCTGCGCGCCGACATCCTGCGCCATGTGCGCAGCCAAGCTGATCATGCGCCTGGCCTGTTCTCGCTTACGGTACCCACGGGTGGCGGCAAGACGCTTGCATCGCTGGCCTTCGCGCTCGACCACGCCATCCACCACGGTCTGCGGCGCGTGATCTTCGTGATCCCTTTCACCAGCATCGTCGAGCAGAACGCGGCCGTGTTCCGCCGCGCGCTGGGGCCGCTGGGCGACGCCGCCGTGCTGGAGCACCACAGCGCCTTCGTGGAGCAACCGCCCCCGCGCGACGACCCGGAGAAATACCAGTCGGTACAGAAGCTGCGGCTGGCCATGGAGAACTGGGACGCGCCCATCGTCGTCACCACCGCCGTGCAGTTCTTCGAAAGCCTGTTCGCGGCCAAGCCCTCACTGTGCCGCAAGCTGCACAACATCGCGGGCAGCGTGGTGATCCTGGACGAGGCGCAGACCATGCCGCTCAAGCTGTTGCGCCCCTGTGTGGCCAGCATCGACGAGCTGGCCCGCAACTACCGCGCCAGCGTGGTGCTATGCACGGCCACGCAGCCTGCGCTGGAGGCGCCCGCCTTCGAGGGCGGACTAACGGGCGTGCGCGAACTTGCGCCCGAACCGTCTCAGCTCTTCAAGCAACTCGAACGGGTGCGCATACGGCACGCGGGCACCTTGAGCGACGAGGCTCTGGCTACCGAAATGCGCTCGCGCGAACAGGTGCTGTGCATCGTCAACAACCGGCGCCACGCCCGCGCGGTGTACCAGGCCATGGCCGACTTGCCCGGCGCGCGGCATCTGACAACATTGATGTGCGCCAAGCATCGCAGCGAGGTTCTGACCGAGGTGAGGCAGATGCTTCTGGACAGGAAGCCATGCCGACTCGTCAGCACGAGTTTGATCGAGGCAGGCGTCGACATCAGCCTGCCTGCCGTTTTACGGGCCGAGGCCGGTCTGGACTCCATCGCACAAGCTGCGGGACGCTGCAATCGAAATGCCGAATGGCCCGTCGATTCCAGCGAAGTACTGGTATTCGCCACTGAGAACGAGGACTGGGCACCGCCGCCCGAACTCAAGCAATACGCCCAGGCCGCACGCGAAGTGCTGCGCCAGTTCAATGGTGACCCGCTGTCGCCCGAAGCCATCCGCCGCTATTTCGGGTTGCTGTACTGGCAAAAGGGCCGCCAGCAGCTCGACGTGCCAAACCTGATGGGCCTGCTCAAGGACAGCCGCCAGGACAGCCTGCCCATGGAAACCCTGGCCACGAAGTTTCGCATGATCGACAGTATGCAGATGCCGGTAATCGTGCCGTATGACGATACTGCCCGCAAAGCCCTGGAAGAGCTGCGCTACGCTGAGGGCAGCGTTGGCATCGCTCGCCGCCTGCAACCCTATCTGGTGCAACTGCCACGTCAGGGTTTTGGTGCACTACGCAGTGCAGGCGCCGTTCAGCCAGTGGCGCCGGAGAAGTGGGGGGAGCAGTTCATGGAACTGATGCACATCGACTTGTATGACAGTCGGCTTGGGCTGCACTGGGACAACCCGAGTTTTGTTCATTCTGAGCGTCTGACATGGTAGGAGCGCGGCGGGAACAGCCATGAAGAAGGTCATCTACATGATCACGTACCCCAACGGCAAGATCTATATCGGCAAGGATCTGACCAACAGCATCAACTACTTCGGTAGCGCGGACAGCCGGTTGATCTCGCTGGATTTTGACGATGCACAACGCCAGGACTTCAGCATCCGGAGAACAATTCTCTGGGAGTCTGAGGACGCCACCCCCAAAGAAGTCAGTCGAAAAGAAGTGGAATTGATCACGGCTTGGCGGTCGAATGACCCGTCCATCGGTTACAACCGATGGCCTGCATTTCGGCAAAAGGCTCCGGCATCCGAGAACAACATAAAAGATAGGGAGAAATAGACAATGACATTCGGAGTCCGTATCTCGGTGTGGGGCGAACGCGCCTGCTTCACGCGCCCCGAGATGAAAGTGGAGCGCGTCTCCTACGACGTCATCACCCCTTCCGCCGCGCGCGGCATCCTCGAGGCAATCCACTGGAAACCAGCCATCCGCTGGCATGTGGACCGCATTCATGTTCTCAAGCCGATTCGCTTCGAGTCCGTCCGCCGCAACGAGGTCGGCGGCAAGCTCTCGCCGGCCAGCGTCGCCAAGGCCATGAAGGCCAACTCGACAGCGGGGCTCGCGAACTACGTCGACGAAGACCGGCAGCAGCGCGCCGCCACCATCCTGCGCGACGTGGCCTATGTGATCGAGGCGCACTTCGACCTCACGCCCAAGGCTGGTCCGGACGATTCGATCGGCAAGCACCTGGACATCTTCAACCGCCGCGCTCGCAAGGGACAGTGCTTCCAGATGCCTTGCATGGGCGTGCGCGAATTCCCGGCGAACTTCCAGTTGCTGGAGGACGGTGAGGCCCTCCCCGATAAGCACGACAGCCTTTTGGACCTGCGTGACCTGGGCTGGATGCTGCACGACATCGACTTCGAAAAGAACATGACGCCGCGCTTCTTCCGCGCCCGGATGGCCAGCGGCGTGATCGAGGTGCCACCTTGGCACAGCGAGGAGGTCAAGGCATGATCCTCCAGGCACTTAACAGCTACTACCAGCGCCTTCTGGAACGGGGCGAGGAAGGGCTCTCGCCCTTTGGTTACAGCCCCGAGAAGATCAGCTACGAAATCCTGCTGGCGCCCGATGGCCGGGTGGTGGATGTGAACGACATCCGCGACACCTCTGGCAAGAAGCCCACGCCGCGCGTGATGAACGTGCCGCAACCCGAGAAGCGCACAGTAGGAATCAAGTCCAATTTCCTCTGGGACAAGACCAGCTACGTGCTCGGCGTTAGCGCCAGCAGCAAGCGCGCCGACAAGGAGCATGAGGCCTTCAAGGCCTTGCATCAGCACTGCTTGACCGGCACCACTGATGCGGGCCTGAAGGCCCTGCTGGCCTTTCTGGCGGCCTGGACGCCGGAGCGCTTTGCGTCAGCCCCCTTCAAGCAAGAAATGCTGGATGCGAATGTCGTCTTCCGCCTGGATGGCGAAACGCATTACCTGCACGAACGACCAGCGGCGCAGCGCGTGCGCGCCCAGTTGCTGGGCGGCGAAGATGAATCCACCCTGTTGGCCGACTGCCTCGTCACCGGCGATCGCACGCCCATGGCGCGATTGCACCCGGCCATCAAGGGCGTAACCGGTGCGCAAAGCTCAGGCGCCTCCATCGTGTCGTTCAACCTCGAATCGTTCGCCTCCTACGGCAAGGTTCAGGGCGAAAACGCCCCCGTGTCGGAGCAGGCAGCGTTCGCCTACACCACCGTGCTCAACCACCTTCTGCGTCGCAGCGAGCACAACCGCCAGCGCATCCAGATCGGCGATGCGAGCGTGGTGTTCTGGGCCGAAGCGGTGGATGCGGAGCAGGCGCAAGAAGCCGAATTGACTTTCGAGCTTCTGCTCAATGCCCCGCCCGATGATTCTCAGGAAGCCGCACGTGTGCGCGACGTGCTGGATCAAGTGGCCAAGGGCCGCCCCTTGAGCGAACTGAGCCCGAAGCTGCAAGACAGCACACGCATGTTCGTGCTCGGGCTGGCGCCCAACGCCTCGCGTATCTCCATCCGCTTCTGGGAAACCGGAACCCTGGGGCTGTTTGCACAACGTCTGGCCCAACACGAACGCGACTTCCGCATCGAGCCCTTGCCATGGAGAACTGCGCCCGCCGCGCGCCGAGTGGTACTGGCCACGGTGCCCAACCGCGAACGTACCGCGCCGAAGATGGACGACGCCTTCAACAACCTGGTGGGCGAATTCATGCGTGCGGTGCTGAGCGGCGCGCCCTACCCGCGCAGCCTGCTGGCCAACACCCTCATGCGCATCCGCACGGACGGCAATCTTTCGGGCCTGCGCGCGGCGATCTGCAAGGGCATCCTGGCGCGGGAGCGGCGCCTGGGCATCAACATCCAAAACGAGGAGGTACCCGTGAGTCTTGACAAGCAATCCGCGCATCCCGGCTATCGGCTGGGTCGCCTGTTCGCTGTGCTGGAGGCCGCACAGCGCAGCGCCTTGGGCGGACAGGTCAATGCAACCATCCGTGACCGCTATTACGGCGCGGCATCGGCTACGCCAGCATCTGTATTCCCGGTGCTGCTGCGCAACACGCAGAACCACCTGGGCAAGCTGCGCAAGGAGAAGCCGGGCCTGGCCGTGATGCTGGAAAAGGACATCCGAGAGATCGTGGAGGGCCTGTCCGACAGCTTCCCGCGCAGCCTGCGCATCGAGGACCAGGGCCGCTTCGCCATCGGCTACTACCACCAGTCGCAAAGCCGCTTCGCCAAGACCGACGCATCCGACGACGACACCGATTCCACCGCCGACACCCCCGAGGGAGCCACCGCATGACCGCCATCGCCCACCGCTACGAGTTCGTCTACCTGTTCGACATCACCAACGGCAACCCCAATGGCGACCCCGACGCAGGCAACCTGCCGCGCCTGGACCCAGAAACCAACCGCGGGCTGGTCACGGACGTGTGCCTCAAGCGCAAGATACGAAACTTCGTGAGCTTGGACAAAGAAGACGCTTCTAGCTATGCGATCTACATGCAGGAAAAGGCCGTTCTCAACAACCAGCATCGCAAGGCATACGACGCGAACTCGCTTAAGCCCGAAGACAAGAAGCTGCCCAAGGAAGAAGAAAAGGCGCGGGCGATCACAAGTTGGATGTGCAATAACTTTTTCGACGTGCGCACCTTCGGCGCCGTGATGACCACGGGGGTAAACGCGGGCCAGGTGCGTGGGCCGGTGCAAATGGCCTTCGCTACCTCCATCGACCCCGTGGTGCCGCTGGAAATCTCGATCACCCGCATGGCGGTGACGACGGAAAAAGAAGCCGAGGCGCAAAGCGGCGACAACCGCACCATGGGCCGCAAGCACATCATTCCCTATGGCCTGTACCGCGCCCATGGCTTCGTCTCCGCCAAGCTGGCAGAACGCACGGGCTTTTCGAACGACGACCTGGAACTGCTCTGGCGCGCGCTGATCAACATGTTCGAGCATGACCGCTCGGCCGCGCGGGGCGAGATGTCGGCCCGCAAGCTCATCGTGTTCAAGCACGACAGCGCGATGGGCAATGCGCCAGCGCACCTCTTGTTCGACGCGGTCAAGGTCAGCCCTGCGCAGGCCGACGCCGCCCAGGCTCCGCGCGGCTTTGCGGACTACCGGGTTGCCGTCGACCACGCCACCATTCCCGCCGGAGTGACCGTGCACGAAATGCTCTGACCGACGCAGCCTCAACGCACGCCGTGCCGACCGCATGGAAGACGATCACTTCATCGCCCTTTCGGCGCTACAGCACTACCTTTATTGCCCGCGTCAGTGCGCCCTGATCCACGTCGAGCAGCTCTGGGCCGAGAACGTGCGCACGGCCGAGGGGCGCCTGCTGCACGAACGGGCAGACCAGCCGCGCTCCGAGCGGCGGCGAGGCGTACGGGCGGTAACGGCGATGCCACTGGCCCATCAGGCCTTGGGCATCGCCGGCGTAGCCGACGTGGTGGAGTTTCATCAGACGCCCGAGGGCGAACGCATCGTTCCGGTGGAGTACAAGCGGGGCCGGCCCAAGGCGCATCGGGCGGACGAGGTGCAGCTCTGCGCACAGGCGCTGTGCCTGGAGGCGATGACCGGGAAGTCCATCCCTGCCGGCGCGCTCTTCTACGGCGAAGCACGGCGCCGAACGGATGTGGCATTCGATGACGAGTTGCGCCAGCTGACGTTCAACACCGTGACGGCAGTGCGCGCCATGCTGAGCGCAGGCACCACACCCACGGCCGACTACCAGCCCCGTCGCTGCGACGGGTGCTCGCTACTCGACCTTTGTCAGCCCCGTCTGCTTGGCCGACGCGGGACAGTCGATGCATGGTTGGCTCGACAATTGAAGGAAGACTGACGTGCGCCGCCAGCTCAACACACTGTATGTGACCACCGATGGTGCCTGGCTTCGCAAGGATGGCGCCAACATCGTCATGGAGGTGGATGGCGAAATCCGCGCACGGCTGCCGGTACACATGCTGGAAAGTTTGGTGTGCTTCGGCCGTGTGATGGCTTCCCCACCCTTGCTAGGCTACTGCGCGGAGCAGGGCATCACCGTGAGCTTTCTGACACCCAACGGAAAATTCCTGGCGCGCGTGGAAGGGCCCGTGTCAGGCAACGTGCTGTTGCGGCGACAGCAGTACCGCTGCAGCGACGACGCCGCGCGATGCGCCGCCATCGTGCGGAACCTGTTGCAGGGCAAGCTGTACAACCAGCGCGTCGTGCTGGGGCGTGCTTTGCGCGACCACGCAGAGAAACTGAAGGAAGACGAAGCAAAGGCATTGACACAGGCCCACCATCGGTTGGAGCGCATCGCCGACAAACTGCCTCAGGAGACATCGGTTGATCTGCTGCGCGGGCTGGAAGGCGAGGCGGCGCAATCGTATTTCGGCGTGTTCGACCATCTGATCCGAGTCGACGAGCCAGCGCTTCGCTTTGGCGGCCGCAGCCGCCGGCCGCCGCGAGATGCAGTCAACGCGCTGCTGTCCTTCCTCTACACCCTGGTCACGCACGACTGCCGTTCGGCCCTGGAAGGAGTGGGCCTGGACCCCGCCGTCGGCTTTCTGCACCGCGATCGACCGGGACGACCGAGCCTGGCACTGGACCTGCTGGAGGAGTTCCGGCCACTGCTCGCTGATCGCCTGGCGTTGTCGCTCATCAACCGCAAGCAGTTGAATGAGCGCGATTTTCAGGTCATGGAAGGCGGGGCGGTCCTGCTGCGAGAGGATTCGCGCAAAACCGTTCTGACCGCTTACCAGGAGCGCAAGCGCGAGGAGTTACGCCACGCGTTCCTGGAGGAAAAGGCGCCGATCGGCCTGTTTCCTTTCATCCAGGCGCAACTGCTCGCACGCCATCTGCGCGGCGACCTGGACGCCTACCCGCCGTTTCTGTGGAAATGAGGTCGCCGCCATGATGGTGCTGGTCAGCTACGATGTGAGCACCATGGACAAGGCCGGTGCACGCCGGCTACGCCAAGTTGCCAAGGCCTGCCAGGACCATGGCCAGCGAGTGCAGTTCTCAGTGTTCGAGATTGAGGTCGACCCCGCGCAGTGGACGCTGCTGCGGGCACGCCTTGACCAACTGATCAACCCGGCGACCGACAGCTTGCGGTTCTACCACCTTGGCAAGAACTGGCAGTCCAAAGTGGAACATATAGGCGCCAAACCGGCTGTCGATATGAACGGCCCGCTGATCTTCTGATCTTGCGAAACTCAAGCGATCGGCCGTTGCCTTTGCGGTTCGCAGAACTCCAACCCATTGATTTGTATTGATTTATTGACTCAAGCGGAAACTCTCCCGCGTTGTGGTCAGTGCTCCGTCTCCGGTTCGCTGAAATCAGGCATTTTTTGCTTGTGGCACACGGAGTTATAAACGTGCGGTCGCGCCCCGTGCGGGCGCGTGGATTGAAACGTGGCTGGCCGAGATGACTGCCCGATTCGACATGTCGCGCCCCGTGCGGGCGCGTGGATTGAAACTACTCTTACTTCTCTTCTTCTTTCTCCTTCCTCTTCGTCGCGCCCCGTGCGGGCGCGTGGATTGAAACAATCCAATACACGCGGATATCTACAACCCAAGACTAGTCGCGCCCCGTGCGGGCGCGTGGATTGAAACCCAGTCTTAATCCCTATAGTCGAGCCGATGGACCTAGTCGCGCCCCGTGCGGGCGCGTGGATTGAAACCAGTATGTGCTGGCGAACGAGCTGATGCGTCGTGTCGCGCCCCGTGCGGGCGCGTGGATTGAAACTGGTGCTGTGTGGGTAGTAGATGAGAAGACCACGTCGCGCCCCGTGCGGGCGCGTGGATTGAAACCCGAACAGAAATTTAGAGACGGAAAATCCCTCAGGTCGCGCCCCGTGCGGGCGCGTGGATTGAAACATCCCGGCGCGGCATTCCTGCGACAAGTGGGAGCGTCGCGCCCCGTGCGGGCGCGTGGATTGAAACACACAGTTCGCTCAGGCCAAAGACGCGGCTAAGAACGTCGCGCCCCGTGCGGGCGCGTGGATTGAAACTTTGCTTGCAGGCGGAATGCCAGACCAAGACTGAGTCGCGCCCCGTGCGGGCGCGTGGATTGAAACCGGCGATGCGCAGGCGGATTCCCCGGTGACGGTGTCGCGCCCCGTGCGGGCGCGTGGATTGAAACACCGTGATGATGCCGGCCAGAACCTCAGCCGCCGTGTCGCGCCCCGTGCGGGCGCGTGGATTGAAACACGAAGAACGATCTTTCCAAGGCCACGTTTGAGGGTCGCGCCCCGTGCGGGCGCGTGGATTGAAACATGGACACCGCCCTGTTCCGTGACCAGGACAACAACGTCGCGCCCCGTGCGGGCGCGTGGATTGAAACACCAGCTGGCTCTGCAGGCCCAGGGCGAACACCAGCGTCGCGCCCCGTGCGGGCGCGTGGATTGAAACGAGCGCATCGTGATCTACCACCGGGGCGTGCGCGTCGCGCCCCGTGCGGGCGCGTGGATTGAAACTTGAGCTGCACGCCCTTGTCCAGGTAGGCCGCGTCGCGCCCCGTGCGGGCGCGTGGATTGAAACTGCGTGAGGGGGGGCCGGTACAGGTGGCTGCGCAGGTCGCGCCCCGTGCGGGCGCGTGGATTGAAACGCTAGCTTCAGCGGCACGATTGCTCAAGCGCCCAGTCGCGCCCCGTGCGGGCGCGTGGATTGAAACCTTAGGTGCATGGCCATTCCCATGCTTGTTACTGGTCGCGCCCCGTGCGGGCGCGTGGATTGAAACGCCTACGGCGTCGAATGCCGGGGCCTCTGCCGCGGTCGCGCCCCGTGCGGGCGCGTGGATTGAAACTACGCGTTGCTTGCCGACCGGTTCGGTTACTCGATGTCGCGCCCCGTGCGGGCGCGTGGATTGAAACAAACAGGGATGGGAAACCCTGAGCGCCGACCAGGTCGCGCCCCGTGCGGGCGCGTGGATTGAAACTGCGCGAAGCGGGCGCGGGTGGCGCGGGCCTGGCGTCGCGCCCCGTGCGGGCGCGTGGATTGAAACATGCGAGCCTCCATCTGCCAGCGCGCAACCATTGTCGCGCCCCGTGCGGGCGCGTGGATTGAAACGAGACCTACTCGGCCGAGTACACCTACCGCCTGACGTCGCGCCCCGTGCGGGCGCGTGGATTGAAACGTGAGCGACGTGTTCGAGGTGGACCCCGCCGCCGTGTCGCGCCCCGTGCGGGCGCGTGGATTGAAACTCCACCGTCATCGACTTCTCCACCCTGATCCAGGTCGCGCCCCGTGCGGGCGCGTGGATTGAAACGATGTGGTCCTCGGCATCGCTGCGCCGGTCATGGGTCGCGCCCCGTGCGGGCGCGTGGATTGAAACTCGGCGACCTCGAAGAACTTGTAGCGCTCACGGGTCGCGCCCCGTGCGGGCGCGTGGATTGAAACATGGTTCGGTCCTCGGTTGCTGAACGAACCATAGGTCGCGCCCCGTGCGGGCGCGTGGATTGAAACACCCAGCCGCGCCGGCACCGCAACATCTACCCGAGTCGCGCCCCGTGCGGGCGCGTGGATTGAAACGTTGCCTGGCACAGCCGCGCGCCATCACAGCCGGTCGCGCCCCGTGCGGGCGCGTGGATTGAAACCATTCCAGCGAATCGAAGGCGCCCAAGTCACGCGGTCGCGCCCCGTGCGGGCGCGTGGATTGAAACAACCAAACGTGTAGCCTCCGGGGTTCCGAACTGGTCGCGCCCCGTGCGGGCGCGTGGATTGAAACATGAAAACAGCCTTTCAAGTGTCTTGTTGAGGGCGTCGCGCCCCGTGCGGGCGCGTGGATTGAAACTACATCGCGGCTAGCGGCTACCCCGGCATGGACTGGTCGCGCCCCGTGCGGGCGCGTGGATTGAAACCTTAAACGATGACGGATGCGCCGACAGTCGCTGGTCGCGCCCCGTGCGGGCGCGTGGATTGAAACATGGGTCAGCAGGCCATCGATGCCGGCTTGGTGGTCGCGCCCCGTGCGGGCGCGTGGATTGAAACGCCCCGAAGACGTCCCACTCCTGCGCCGACCACAGTCGCGCCCCGTGCGGGCGCGTGGATTGAAACACGCCTTCCTCGTAGGCTGCTTCCCACAAATAGGTCGCGCCCCGTGCGGGCGCGTGGATTGAAACCCGATAGCTGTCCTGCGCATGCGCGGGTTGCGTGGCCGTCGCGCCCCGTGCGGGCGCGTGGATTGAAACGCCATGCTGCCCGTGGGCGCCGTCTTGGCCCTCGGTCGCGCCCCGTGCGGGCGCGTGGATTGAAACAGCAACCGGCGGGCGCCGCTGGCGATGGTGTCGGTCGCGCCCCGTGCGGGCGCGTGGATTGAAACTGCTGGCGGCATGGTTGCGAGCAGGACTTTGGAAGTCGCGCCCCGTGCGGGCGCGTGGATTGAAACATGACGGCTCCCTCGCTTGCTCGGCCTCTGCACGTCGCGCCCCGTGCGGGCGCGTGGATTGAAACTACCTGGCCACCGTGGGGGCGCTTGGATTCGTGGGTCGCGCCCCGTGCGGGCGCGTGGATTGAAACCGCATCGCCGAGCCGCAGCACGACGCAACGCCCCACGTCGCGCCCCGTGCGGGCGCGTGGATTGAAACAGCAACTTCGAAGTGCTGGTGGCCTACCCAACTGAATGTCGCGCCCCGTGCGGGCGCGTGGATTGAAACTCACGCGCAGCGACCGCTCCGACATGCTGGTGCGTCGCGCCCCGTGCGGGCGCGTGGATTGAAACAGCTCGCTCGCTGCCTACACCGCCTTCACCCGCGCGTCGCGCCCCGTGCGGGCGCGTGGATTGAAACGCCGCGGTCTGGGGGGCCGGGGCGAAGGGATCGTCGCGCCCCGTGCGGGCGCGTGGATTGAAACATCACCACACCCGGGTCCGTCATGGTGCACCGCTCGTCGCGCCCCGTGCGGGCGCGTGGATTGAAACTCGTCCAGGCCCTCGGCATCGTAGCCATCGGCCTGTCGCGCCCCGTGCGGGCGCGTGGATTGAAACACCAGTGCGCGCATGCCTTGGTAGAAGCGATCCGGTCGCGCCCCGTGCGGGCGCGTGGATTGAAACGGCTACTACGGCGGCATGCTCCTGGTGGCGGGTGTGCGTCGCGCCCCGTGCGGGCGCGTGGATTGAAACGCCGCGGTCTGGGGGGCCGGGGCGAAGGGATCGTCGCGCCCCGTGCGGGCGCGTGGATTGAAACATCACCACACCCGGG